>NZ_QTPV01000053.1:0-52978 GCF_003857985.1 Burkholderia sp. Bp9090 | reverse complement strand
CAGTTCAATGACGGACTGGCGCCGGCGGTTGCGGAAGAAAAACTTAACGCAGTGTCCGGGATCAGTTGACCACTACAAGGAAGGATTCGCCGCCCGTCACTAGGAATGCCGCCCGCGTGGATCGCATTGTCCGATGGCCATGAGGACGGATGATGTTGGTGGTGATAAAGCCGTCCAGTGTGTCGATGTCGACCCTTGATCGGCCAGCGCTAGACGGCAGATTGCTCGTCAGGTCGTCGTAGGTCTTTCGGAAGGTGTCGACGGCGACATTGGAGAACGACAGCAACGCCACGCGGCCGCGCGCCTCGCCGAGATTGCGGCGCATTTGCACGAGGCGGTGAACGGCCGTCTTAGTCTTTCCGCTGCCCGCGCAGGCGATGACGCACAGCGCCTCCATCGGCGCGTCGACGACTTCCTGCTGGTCTGGTGTCAGCTTGCTCATTTCTTTGGTGTCTCCGCCTTTCTACAAGCATGCTGGATGGCTGCCTGGATGTAGGTCGGCACGGTGAAGGCCACCTTGTCGTCCGAAATGACCTGGGCCAGCGATTGAGCGAAGCCACCTTTCTGGACGTTGTTCTTCGGGCGTTCGAACATGCCGCAGAACAATGCCTTGGCCTTGGCCGCGTCGCCCACTTCTGCATCGACCGTGGCAGCCAACGATTTGGCGATCCTGGGATGCAGTTCGGCCAACGCAATAAGCATGGCTGTGCGATTGGCCGACTCCAAGGCTAGGTCGTATTCGAACGTCTTTAGGCCGTGGAAAACTTTGACGTAGGTGTCCTCGCGGTTCTTCATCTTGGCAGTATTGGGCGACAAGGTTATGACGTCGCCGGGCGCCGGATACACCGGCTCGGGGTCGGCGTCCTGACTTTCATCGACTGGCTCGTCAGCTGCTGGGGCGGCCGACGATAACGGAGACGTGCCACCCACAGCCACAGCCACCGCTCCCGCCGACGCTGGTTGAGTCTCGGGGGGTACCGGGTCGGCGTCGGTGAGGATGGCCACGGGAATTTTCAGCGCATTGTCCCCAAAGAGCGGAAGGAACGAGTCGAAGTTCAGACCCTCGACACTGATGAGGCTCACGCCATGCTGGCGCAGGTCACATCCGATGCGCCTGGCTAGCGCGTTGACCATCATCAGCTCAGCCGCGCCCTCAACAAAGATCACACGGCGCGCGAAGAAGAGTTCGGCGCGCGTGACATCGAGGTACCGCTCTAGCTTCTCGCGCCGACCCTTCTCGAAAACGACGCTGCGCGGGAGAAAAATCTCGACCGCGGTACCTGTGTCGACCAAGCAGACTAAGCTGTTAAGGTCGGCGATGCTGGCAAAGTTCGGTGAATGGCTGGTCACAAAACGCTGGACGGGCTTCTCGCCTTCGACGGATTGGATGGACTGCAGGTACTGCAGCAGCACGGCCTGGAGCTGAGGATGTAAATGCGCCTCGGGCTCCTCGACGATCAGGCCGCGATAGCAAGAATCGGGGTTCTTGGTCAGCTCGCTCAACACGACCGCCATGTAGATCAGGTTGTTGAAGCCCAACCCATTCTGCTCAATTTCGAATGCATCCACTAGCAGCGACAGTCGAGACTTTAGGCTCTTGAAGTCGCTGGCACTCAGGCCGACTTCCAGCAGCTGCGCGAGTTGCGGACCCAGCATCGTCTTGTGCCGGGTGTTGATCGCGTTATGCGTGTTCGCGATGGGAAGGTGCTCCTTCAGTTTCCCATCGAGCTCCTGCAGCGCCTTGTTGATACCTTCAATACCGGACTCGTCTGCTAACAGTTGTAGCAGTCGCGCAAGCTGGCTGGTCCGGCCGGGTTTCAGGCCTTGCGAGGCATCGCGTAGCGGTGGAAGGTATACCCCACGCAGGTTTTCCATCATGTCGGCCGTCAGCCCAACGTCCTCGTGCTCGCCGCACCACCGCTTGGCACGCAGGCGGCCAGCCTTGTCGGCGTCCGAGTAGCGAATTTTAATGTGGGCTTCCAGACCATCGGCCGCGTCGGGCACCAGCGCGGCTAGAAAGTCGGCTTCGTCGTCGAGGCTAAGCCCGCTGAACACATACTCGAATACGATGTCACCGGACGGCGTGCCATCGTGGGGGCGGTGTACATCCTCTTCGCCGAGGCGCGGATAGGGCTCATCATGACCGGCCAGCAGCGCGCGCAAGGCGTCGACCACTGCCGTCTTGCCGACGTTGTTGCCGCCGACCAAGACGTTCAGTCCGGCTTGAAATGACAACTCCGCGTACTTCAGCTTGCGGAAGTTCTTGATCACCAGTTTGGATAGGTGCATTTTTCCCCCGTGTCGTGCATCTTATCGTGACAGGCGGCCACTAGCGGCTGAGTTCAGCTTCTCTTGGCAGCGCAAAGTGTGTTGCATCCGCGGGTGGATTCCGGAGTCGGTAGCAGGCGGCTACCGCTCATACAGTCCTCCAGCGCTTGTCACTTACAACTGACCTTGAATAGCTCTTTGGCCTTGCTCAAATCGTTGAGGTGTACGAGCCCCGTGCTGACGTTTACGTCTAGTCGGGACGACCCATCG
The DNA here is from genome assembly GCF_003857985.1 of Burkholderia sp. Bp9090. Lineage (NCBI taxonomy): Bacteria > Pseudomonadati > Pseudomonadota > Betaproteobacteria > Burkholderiales > Burkholderiaceae > Burkholderia > Burkholderia sp. Bp9090. The sequence goes on along the minus strand of NZ_QTPV01000053.1, from coordinate 50,440 downwards.
AATCAGAAAACCGCCCGAACCTGAGAAATCAAAAGTTTGCCTTGCGTTCCACGAGAAGTGCCGACTTGTCTTCGATGACCTTGGCACTCATCTCGAAACCTTTGAATAGCCGATACAGCGGCTGAAGCGATTGAGCGAGCAGTCCTCCGATTGCAGACGGCGGCGTACTCAGGGGTACGGACTGGTGCACCGTGATGGCGTCTTGCCGCGCCTTTCTACCAGGTGAAATGACACCGCCGAGACGGTCGTACCATGCGACCAACTCACGATCGCGAAGGCCCGACCAACGGAAAGCAAATTCCAGCGTACAGTCGTCCTCTGGGCATCCCATCGCCTTGGCAATGGCCAGCCCCACGGCGATAGCCTCTGCGCAGTCGTAAATTGGTATCGCATAATCAAAGGCGACGCCCGGCATGGGGCTGTAGTTGGTCAATTGCAGATCGTCGTACAACGCGCGCAACCGTAGAGCAAAATAAAGTCGTCACCGTTTGCGAAGCAAAAATGTCAATTCGCCGACCGTTTTCGAGCGAGGATGCGAAACCCTCGGGAATCCATGAGGTTGGAGGTTGCGCATTAAAGTTGTCACCGGCCACTGCCTCGCGAAGCCCGGTGTCAACTCCACGTGGCTCCGCTGCAGCGAGGACGGTCGTGCTTACGCGTTGGGTAGATCGCCAGTTTGAAGCGGCGATCATGTCGTCGTGATAAAGCAGGCTTATCTCGTTATCACACCGTTCGGCGACGTCGGCAAGCAGCCACCCGTGACATCGAGCGGCGGTTGTGGAGCCGCGCGAAGGGCTCTTTGCGACCCCAAAGGGACAGTCAGGTTTCCCGATAGCAGACGTCCGCAGCGCGGCTATCTGCCATTTCAGATGTTGTATCAGGACTCGTCTTTCCCTTCCTCATCTTGCCACGACGAGCACGTCAGGCACCGGTTGTATTCCTCATCGATGACGTTCCCAGGACAGCCCGCTTTGGTGCAGTCCTTACGAGCTACGCTATGTGTTTGAACACATACGGGGCAATACAAGTTGGTTGAATCCGGGGCCTTCGGCCTCAGAACGGCTAGTTTATGCTCAAAACCGGCGTCCGTATTGGCGTCGTAAAGACATTCGGGGCAGAGGTACAGGCGCTGCCTCTTGTCGATTCCTAGGTATGCCTCTACCTTTGCTGGTGGTAGTAGCTTCACAACGATCGACGCTTCCCAGCAAGTCGTGTTCGTTGCGAACTCCTCTGCCCCGAGCTGAGAGCTTGGCGCGCGCCGCAGAAATTCTCTGCGAATCTTGAACCAGCTCTCGTCGGGAAACAGAGCTTTATGCATATACAGCACACTGTCGACAACCTCTGCGACGGGCACAGAAACGTTCTTGCCGGCTGAATGCATAACTACATTTCGTACCGCCCGGAGGTTGTGAAATATTTCGACGAAGCTTGCGTCGAATGCCGTATGCGCAAATGTGTCATGCACTCGGATAAGGTCTTGAGCATCGATGGTTCTGAATAGCTCAAAATCAATCGCACTTCCTTCGTACGGCGAGGGCCATCGGGACGGAGAGTCTGATATCAAGAGGTATGGAGAAACCTCAACGATCCGTCCTTTGATGATTAGCTCTACGGCCTGTTGCACAATCGTCAGTGCCGTCGTCAGCGTGCGCTTCGCGGCCGCCCAATACGCGTCCGATATTTCTGTTTCGTCGTATCCGTAATAGTCTGCCTGGCCGAACTCTATGAGGAGATTCGCCGTAGTGTCCCAAGCAAAATTCAAGAGCTCTTTCCCCGACGTATAGTAATCGGCTGAAGTCGGTATATTCGTAATCATCTCTCTTTCGCCTACCAATAGTCTTGTTATGAGCTGACGCTGCACGGCGGTCTGTCGAGTGGCCGAAACTGAAATCTTTCACGCCCTGGCTCAAGTGGCACCTGCCTGCCGTGGAAAAGGAGGTCGGGCAGTTCAGATCGGGAGAGCCACTTCATCTTCTTTTCGAGCTTACGATCGTATTGCCAGTCATTGGGCTCCGAGGCCTGAGTCTCGCGGGCACATTGTTAGAGGAAGCACCTAAGCTCACCAGCTAGCCGAGTCTTTGCGCGGTTCGTAGTCGTTGTCGACCTTGCTCTAGTTCAAATCACATATAGCGTCAGGCCGCGCTGATTGTCAACGATTCAGATGGCGGCGTCGAGTGCCGTTTATGGCCGGAAGCCGTCAGTAGCGGCCGAGCCGCCACCGCCCATGCAGTCGTCAAGGGCGTGTCCGGGGCGGGGCGTCGCGACTGAACGATTCGCATACCGAGAATCGTATATAAATCATGCCTCTACGGTCGTGCAGGGGAGTGTACGACGCGAATTGACGACTTTGCTTCGGACATAGACGAAGTGACGAAATTATTTCGGTGAGATTGTCGATAATGTCGTCAACTCGGGCGCCAAGAGCCACGTGCGACGGGCACCTCGAATTGACATCTTTGCTTTGCTCTACGCAAGCTGGCGCTATATCCCGATCACGTGTTCGCCAAACCAGTCGTTGAACGCCACATAGCCGCCGATCGTGCGGCCGAGCCGCTTCGCGTTGTCGAACGCGCGCACCAGCATCCAGCCGGCATCGGCGGCACGAACGTCGGCGCGACGAGCGGCGGGCGGGCGTCGCCGGCGTCGAGGTCCAGCTAGCGTCATCGGTTACCGGCACGAAGCGCTCGTTGTTGCCCTTCCCGATCACGCGCAGGATCCAGGCGTCGTCGAACGCCCCGGCAAGGTCGGTGCGCATCAGACCGTCGGTGGCCGCCCCGGCGAACTAGGCGCGACGCAACCCGGTCGCGTACGCGTACAGCAGCAGAAACGCATCGCGCGCGGTCGTTGCGGCATCCGTCGCTGCCTCGCCCGAAACGTCAAAGGAGGACACAGGCCGTAATACAGTCTGCAGCACGAACTGGCACTGCGCGCGTGTAATCGCGCGGCCGGTTGCGTCGAGCGCGACGAAGGGCGCCGCCGGAAGGCCGGCGAACGAATTCATGCGCAGATACTGCTGGCTGACCAGTCACCTGCTCAACGCGTTCAGGAACGTCATGAACACGGCCCGTCACAAATCCGTGTTGTTGTCCCGACGGCGTCAAAGCTTCTCTAGCTCAACCGGCACGAAAAGTACGATCGCGAAGTATCCTGTCTTCGTCGTGAGCGAACCGTCGGTCCACCCTTTCGGCACGTGAATCAACGCAAAGGCGCTGTTGTAGATACCATCGACAGGAACGTCCACCTTCTTTTTGGTGAACGACTCGAGATCCGCTTTCGTGAACGGTCTCAGATCACCTTTCGTCGGCACCCAAGTTCCGGAGTGGAACTCCGACAACGTGTACTTGCCATCTTTGACATCGACTTTCACAAACGGCTCCACTTTACCGTGGTCCTCAACACCGTACGTTCCAACGATACTGTCGGTGTTGTCGGTGCCGTCAGTGCTGTTATGGCATGCGGCCGCGCACAGGGTTAGAATCGCCGCACAAAATAGTTTCTTCACTATCGATTTCCTCGATGTCGTTGGCATCCCTCAACCTGCGATTGTCGATCCTGGTCCAGTCACCACAACTTGCCATCCCGCTATCGCGAAAATCATGGCGCAGCCCGGTTGAAACCAATCCGCCTTCCGATCGTTCAATAGTGAATCGCAGACAATGCCGCCGGGAGTTGAAATGCAAATCCGCTAGCGATTAGTCCAACGCCCGTTCTAGATATCCACCTGTACCGACGGATCTGGTCCGTTTCCTCCATTTCGGCATATCCACCGGAATTCAAAACGCGTATGTTCGGCAACCCGAAAAACAATGTGATCAAGGCACCGAGAAATCCTGCACAAAGACCGACGACGTTCAAATATGGAGCGATCCAATTCATAATTTATAAACTTTTACAGGCACCCAAAACTACTTTTCGTCAACCAACAGTGTGATTTTTCGCTTATCGCACCACTCTCTCAGTCGTTGATTGAGACAATCAACGAAATAGTGCCCACCTCCACGGACGGGATGCGACGTTGAACTGAGAGTTGTGATCGACTCAAGTACATCGGGTGATTTATCCAACCAGTTCTCAAGCAAGTCGACCAATCGATCAGAAATCCAAGGAGATAGTTTTGCGCGCGCTGACTTGATTACATAAACATAGTCAACATGAGCTACCAGAATCTCGGGAACGTCTTCGTCCCAATCGAATGCAATCCGGACGAAACCGATTGGAAACTCAGACTTGTCGCTTTGAATATGATAGCAACGCGACGGACTGTCGGGTACCTTGAAAAGATACTGGCTAGGTGCGATAGCATCCTCTGAAAAGAGGTTCGCATTGGCCTTTCTCACACTCTTGCGCACCGGGCCGTCCAGTTGATACGCAGTTGTCATACGCTTCTTCCTACTTCGATAAAGTTATACCCATTGGGGCGCCTGGACGCCTACGGGAAACGCAGCTGGAAAACGGCGCGACAAAGCTGCGCGATGCTCTTGTTGTTCACGAACCAGCCCCTCAAACCAACTGTTGATCCGGGGCATGCCCGCGCTCTCAAATTGCTCGAGTACCACTGCACTCGCGTCCCCTACTTCGGGGACAAGTAGGAGTTCAGTGGCACGCGCGAGTCCGCTTGGAACTTGAAGCGTGTACGAGCTGCCAAGCATCTGAGCGACCAAATGCGAAATTGCATTTGCTGTGTTAAGCGGAATCGAAATTGGGGTGAAGCGCTCAAGAAGCCATCGGACCGCCGGCACGTTTAGTTCGATGACTTCAAGCTTTGCTCGCAGAGGTACGCACATCTTGATTTCGCTTGCGATGTAATGTGCACCCGCGAAATGATGCGAGCCGCCGGCATTGTAGAGAAACAAGCGGCCGTCCCACAGGCGCACGCCGACCGCATCACCAGGTTCCCTCCGCAAAATGCGAACCTCTCGGTGAGAAAGCATTCGCGAGAGACCCGCCACATCGACACTCTCTTTGTCATAGGTCGAAAAATCTCGGCCGAATGCCTTAACCGACGCGAAGTAGCGATCAGATGACTTGCTGTTACCGATGCCTTCGATGTCGGCAATGTCGAACTCAAACCCTTCAACGCCGCGACGTTGCGTGAGGCGACCATCTGGACATGCGAGCCGGCATCGCCGCAGGCCGCTGGACGTCCGCACCAATCCGCCAATCTCGAACTGGGCACCGTCCCAGCTGTCGAGCCATTCAACGTGACGGATCGAGTTGCCGAAGATGCCTTCCCCTCGTATTTCCAACGGTTTCGGGAGGCTTCCGCTGTCGATAGCATGAACGTGCTTCTGTAGGTCAATCCATGCCGACATCCTCGCACGATCGGCTATCGGCGGTCGGTTCAATTGCCGCCGCCACCATGGCCAGCGATCTGGCCGCGCGACTGCCCAAGGAATTTCAGCTGCGTCGTTCTCACCGCGCAGCCATTCGCATTGCGCTGTCACGTGCATCAGCCAGCCAGCGCGGCCCGGAATGCTTGCTCGGTTGGTGTATCAAGCACCTCCAGCCTCAAGCCCAACTTGGCGCACACCACCTCGGCTTGCCGCCGCTCAGCATCCTGGAACGCCTCGATATCGCTCTCGATCCGCGCCACGCCATCGCGGGCATGGAGTCGTTCAGCGATAAGCCGAACCGGTGCAGCGATGAGAATCACCGCCTCGAGGTTCAAATCCGCGAAGACATCGGCGCCGAGCAAGATCAAGTCGTCGTTCTTGCCACGAAGCACGAAGTGCCCATCCAACAGCAATCGCTTCCCGTCGTCGTTAATCCGCTTCACGGCCGCGATCAGCGCTTGCTGATTTCTGTCAGCATCGGCGACTCGTTTGTCATCGGTCCAGTTTTCACGGCCGAGTTCTTGCTTGATCAGGGTACTTGCCGAAGAGTGAACCCACTCGCCAGATTCAGCGGCTGGCTTGCACAAGTAGGTCTTCCCAACGGCATGAACGCCAGCAACGAAGGTATTCTTCATCCTCACTCCCCTGGAAACAGTCGCGCCATCACCTGCGAAAACTCTTTAGGCGAGAGGTACTGATACGATTGCGGAGGCTTGAAATCCGGGAACAACTCCTTCGGATCAACCGGTACGCGCGCGACCTTCACACTGCTGATCAGGATGCCAAATGCTTGGGCCTTCCCGTGGAAATAGCTGACTAGCTCGTCCCGGTCGAGTCCACCACCATACTGCTGTGCGAGCTCCCACAGACCTTCGGCGTCTCGTTCCTCGACACGATCGACGAACGCCACACCCACGAGCTGTTGCACTGGCGACGACGAATAGAGAACCATTGCCCCAACCCCCGCCGGCCAGCTTCGCCGAAACTCCACTCGCTTCGCACCAGCGAGGATCAGATCGCAAAAACGCGGCTTGATCGAAAGCAAGGCTGCCCTACCGCCCTGCGGCTGCGAGGATTCTGGAAAAAGTGTCATCGTCGATTTGGCGGGTAGTTTGAATATTTCCGCGCACCTGTCGCGGAATTTGGTTTCGGGGAACAGCATGGTCAAAATGCTCAATCGTGCGGAAGAGCATGACTCGAACGCCGGTCGGATGGCGTGCCATCTGGGCGATCTCGGTGTCCGTGTACACGGTACGTCGACTAACGAGCTGAGCAATCCGGTTGGGGTCGTTAAGCGTGACAAACGCCTCCACGACCACCAGTGTCGTAATCGCCTTCCAGTCATGGCCACGGTAAAACAGCACAACATCGCCGCGCCGGATTTTCTTTGACGGTGTGTGCGAAAGGTAAGCGAGCTTGATCGCGTTGCCAACGTGTTCACCATGACCACGAGGCCGTTGCCCGTCATTGCCGGGATGGTCCGGAAACAAGACGGTGTGATACCGCGGTTTAATCGGAATGATGAACTTCCGGATATCCTGATCGGAACGGTAGTGAGGATAGTACTCGCGCGTGTACTCAAACCGATCAACGGCCTCGCGGTCCGCGACCGGAGCTGCACTCGGATGGCGCTTAACGTAGACGCCGTCACCGTTACGACTACCCGCGCGATAGAAGCCAAAGTCTTGCAACAGCGCGATCAGTTCCGGGTGACCGAGGTCGGGGTTGGCGTTTTCTCGTACCTCAATAAATATGTGCTCGCACGCGTTCGCAGTTGCGTAGCGAAACGCCATCTTCAGAAACAGCTCACCGATCTTGCGACCGCGGACTCGCTCGCCGACCTTGAAGGTGCAGAGCTTCAGCGCCCGACCCTGGAGCCGCTCGTTCGTATCCGTGACTTCCTCATCGGTCTGAACATCGTAGATACAAATGGCAGACAGATCGTTCGCCGGCGGGTGACGATAGATCCAGGCCTGCCGGCCTTCCCTTGCCTTCTCACGAAACCATTGGTCGAAGGGCGCGTATCCATTCCGCAGGCTTTCGAAGAAAGGGGCACCCAGTTGGTCAGTCAACTCATTCAGCTCAACCTCGACGATGTCCGGAAGCTCGACGGTCGCCGGTTCGTGAAGTCGACTGAGCAGGTCCTCGATTGTTTGGATGAAGTAGACCCGATTTGCCAGCCCTCGGGCGAACGCCTTGGCGTGCAATCCGCGATCTTCCGTCACCAGTACGTGCGCCGCGTCCCGCTGCAGGGCATACAGGATCGAATTGTCACACTGGTCGTTCGGGGACAGCCCTGCGTCATTGTTCCAAGGGCACGCGGGCCCCTCCGGCAAGCGACGGTACTGATTGAGCCTCGCGAGCGTCCGTGCGCGCCTTTCCGGATCGCGGTCACGCTCGATGTCTCTCACTGAAGCAGGATGGTAGACAAGCCGATGGCGGCCGTTGCACATCTCGATCACGTGCGCCAGGTTCGGTCGAAGCACGGCAAGGGAGTCCTGAAGCGGAATCAGGATATTGGTGTCCAGCAAGATTCGCAGTTGCAGCGGCACTTATGACCTCTCGTTTTATCGGTTCTTCTTTGCCATCGCCGCACCGCCGAATTGCCCGCCCAAAACGAAGACGCCACCTTTCGGTGGCGCCTAGTTTGGACAGAATGACCTACGGTCGGCTACGATTCCGATTCCGATTCCGCAGTGCGTCGCGTGCGCACTCGCACTTTCGCGCGATACGTTTCACGAGCCGTCTTTTCCGTCAGTGCGCCGCTCTCGGCCGCCGCCTCCGTACGCTGGAGGATCATGGCAACCCCGCGCTTCTGCAGCGCTATCACCTTCGGGCGTAGCTTGCTAGATGCGTTCAAAGCCATAGAAACCTCCTTCGTCAGATGCGGGCCGGGTCACGCAGCGAAACGATACCCCAAATTCGCCACGCTCGAATTTCCTAGCCAACCTATTATATAGCGCGTCAAGTTTACCTGTCTGCGGCATATAGAAGTACTGCGTCGTCTCTGGGAATGCGTCGGCATGGCCAATTAGTGCCACAACAAGCGCTTCGCTAAATTGCCAAATCATCGCCGGATCTGGCAGTGGCCACTCGGACGGGTAGAACATCGTCTCCTGATTCGCCTCAGCCCGAAAAAACTTTACCAGCCGGGACTGCGGAGCCGGAACGAATCCGCCGTTCCACGCGACCGCCGTATCCTGAATGTACTGTTCGTCATGGCCCGCATACGTCATGACGTCGGCAAAAAACACCAGGTGACGCGTTCCTGCAAAGTTGATCCCGCTCGCCTCGGTCCCTGCATCGACTGCAACCGGCCCCGCGACGCGCAAGAGATCCACGCCCCCAACACCGGGCGGAAATAGCGTCGCCAACAAGGCGTCGCTCACGTACTCGATCATCGAACTGAACACTCCACTCGCAAGATCCGAAGCATTTTCTCATCTAGTAGCGCGAGTCAAGCCCGAATTCAGCAGCGCATTTGCTCTGCCCGACCGCAAATACCGCCGGTAGCGCCCCAAAAAGTGCGGCCCGCCTCAATCTTGGCGTGGACTATATCCAGTGTGCCACACACTCCGCGGCCGGCGGCCTCCCGCCTCCGCTCGCCCGCCGCTCCCCTTACTGACACTGGTAGCGCGCCAACTTAGCTCTTTCTTGAACACCTTCAAGAGGTCCATTCCTCATCCGAAAGGACCTGATCATGGTGCGATTCCGCCGCTTCCAGCGCGTCTTGCGTACGACCGTCAATCCGCTCCTGACCTTCGTGCTTGTCACGTGGCAGTTGATCGAGCTCCTGCAACGCCACGGCGTGCTCTGAGCCCGGCGCGCCCCGCCGACAGGCAGGGCGCGCCCAACAACTACGGCCAGACCGCGCGGGGCAAACGCTTGCACAACTAAATCTGTAACCAATCCGGTGCGGCGCAGCATTTCCGGCAATCCCTTGATCTACAAGGCGAAGCGGCCGGATGCGATTTCAACTAAATCTGTAACTATCGCGTCCGCGACGTCAACTAAATTTGTAACGTACTGCGCGATTTCAACTAATCTTGTGTCGTAATGGTCGACGCGCTGGCGGAGGCGACCGATGGCACGACGCTCACGCTTACGGGCAGGCGGTTCCTTGAACGACGGCACGGGATTGAACGACGTCGATCTTGCCGCTTGGCCGTCGATCGACGAGTTCGCGCTTTCCGCCGAGCGACGCGCGCTCTATCGGCGACGCGAGCGCGCGATCCGCCTGTATCTAAACGGCGCGACCGACCGCCAAATCCAAGCGGCCTGCAGCCTGGGCCGCGTCCAGACGTACCGGCTGCTGACCGAGCGCTGCCTCAAAACGCACGCGGATGGCCGCGTCAACGGCTGGCGAGGCCTCCTGCCATATACCCGCGTCAAATCCTACGAACGAACTGCACCGCTCAAGCTCAACGCCTGGAGCGGCGGAGCCGTGGGAGCCTTGCAGTGGGTGTTCGAGTCGCCTGCGGGGCATGGCCTCGAAGAGCGCCTGCGTGAGCGGATACTCGGCAAACGTAGTGACCTAGAAGCCTCGCGTCGGCCGCGCATGGCGGTGTTCCGCTGGTTTCTGGCCGAGCTGCGTGCACGCGGTTTCGAGCGTCGCGGCGAGTGGCCGTTCAATGTCGAGAAACGCGGCTACGTCACGCTCGCCCGCTACATTGATCGCGTTCTTGCCGAGCATCCCTCTCGGGCGCGCCAATTGGCCGGCGGAGCCGAGGCGGTGCGCAAGGCGCGCGCCGGCGACGGTACGCGCCGGCCACCGCTGGCGCCGTTCGACCGCGTCGAGTGTGATGCGCACAAGCTCGACGCCCGTATGACAGTACTGGTGCCGTCACCGCATGGCGGCACCGAGCCGCGCCTGATCCACCGCCTGTGGGTTGTGGTGTTAATCGAGGTCGCCTCGCGCGCGGTGCTAGGCTACCACCTGAGTCTGCGGCGCGAGTGCGCAGCCGAGGACGTGCTGCGCGCCGTGCGTTGCGCGCTCGTACCGTGGATGCCGCGCGACCTGCAGTTCAGCGACGACGCCTATGTGCCGGGTGCTGGCTTGCCGTCGTATCGTCTTCCTCCGCTAGCCGGCGCGTGCTGGAACGAATTCAGCGTCGACGGCGCGCTGGCCAACATCTGCGCGCGCGTCGAGGGCGTGCTGCGCGACGTGGTGGGCGCGACGCTCGTCAAGCCGCAAGATCCGGCGAGCTACAGCTGCCGACGCAGCAAGGACGACCGTCCGTTCGTGGAATCTTTCTTCGGGCATCTGGCCGCCGGCGCCTTTCACCGGCTCGCAACCACGACCGGCAGTTTGCCTGCCGACAAACGCGGCGCCGATCCCGACGCGGCCGCGCTCGCCACGCAGTTCCAGCTCGAGTACGCGCAGGAACTGCTGGACACGCTGATCGCCAACTACAACGCCACGCCGCATTCGGGACTAGGATACCGCAGCCCGCTCGAGCAGCTCGAACGATTGATGGCCGAGCGCGCGTGGACGCCCCGTGTGGCTGATCCGGAGGCGGTCCGCAGAATAGTCGGCGTGCGCAAGCTCTGTACGCTGCTCGGCGGCGTCAAGACCGGCCGCCGCCCGCATTTCAACTTCGCCAACGCCCGCTACTCGGCCGAGTGGCTGTGCCTGCGTACCGATCTGCTAGGCCAGGCTTTCTGGTTGCAACTCGACAATGAGGACGATGCGCGCTATGCCGCCGTGTCGACCCAGCGTGGGCAGTTCGTGGGCGTGGTGCGCGCTGCACCCCCATGGCACCGCACGCCGCATTCGCTGTACGTGCGCGAGGCAATTCGCGCGCTCGAAAAACGCCGGCTGCTGCATCTGGCGAACCACGGCGACGCAGTCGAGGCGTTGATCCGGTACGCGGAAGCGGCGCCTGCGGGCAAACTGCCGGTACACCCCGCCTATCTTGAGGCGCGGCGCATCCTTCAGCAGCACGCGGAGCGGCTCGCCGGGCAATCGATGGTGAGCCTCGCCAAACGCCCCGAGGAGGCTGCCGTCGCCACGGCACCCGTGGCGCAGGAGCCGCGTCCTCCCGCGCCGTTGCCACCGATGCGGAGAGCGCAGCAATGGTGACATTTCCCGGGCCTGCGGAACCGCTCGTAGCCGCCCATGTGCCACGCGATCACCCGGTCGTCACGCGCGACTATTCGTTGTTCACGGTCGCGATTCACGACATGGTCGAGCGTATCGGCACCTGGCTGGACGACCAGATCGACGGCGCGACTATTTTCGGGCCGTCGCGCTTCGGCAAGTCGAGCGCCGTCGACCACTGGCTGCAGCGGCTGCTGTCCGAGCGCTACGGCGGTTATGTGCCGCTCGTCGTCTGGAGCCATACGGACTCAGGCAGCGCAACGGCCGTGGGACGCTTTTACGCGCACCTGCTCGAGGCCAGCGGGCACCGGCTGGCGCAGGCGCGGCGCAGCCCGCTCGAGCGCCAGACCATGCTTGTCGAGCGCTGGATCGAGCTTGCCGCGCAAGGCGGTGGCCGCTTTCTCGTGCTCGTGATCGACGAAGCGCAAGGCATGAGCCAGCGCGAATGGCTGTGGCTCGTCGAACTGCATAGCCTGCTCGAAAAGCAGCGCATTCGCTTGTGCGTATTCTCGATCGCGTCGCTGCAGTTCTTCGACGAACCCCTTGGCATGGCACTGGCTGGGGGTGCTCATGTTGCCGCGCGCTTCATGCTGGCGTCCGCCCCGTTTCACGGCGTGCGCACGGTAGACGAACTCGCCTATGTAATGCGCGGCTACGACGAGGGTAGTGAATGGCCGGCCGGTTCCGGTTGCTCGTTCACAGCAGGCCTGGCGCCACGTCCGTGGGCCGGCGGGTTCCGGATGGCAGATCAGGCCGAGGCACTGATGCTGGCGATGCAGGACGCCTTGCCGCCGCGGTACGCGGGACCGGTCGATTTCCCGATGAAAACCGTCGCGCACGCGTGCCGGCACGTGTTGCTGCGCGTCGCCAGCGGCGCGGACGTTGACTCAGAGACATCGACCACGGCCTGGCAATCCGCCGTCGAGAATGGCGGCCACCGCACGCTGATGGCGCTGGTGTCGGCGACCGCGGCACTGCGCGGCGCAGGTCGCCGAGAATCCGGCCATGCCTGAGGTCCGCTTGACGTGGCACACCGGTAGTGTGCTGCCGTACGCGTCGCTCTGGCACACGGTGCTACGCGCCTGTGCACTCAATGCGCTGCATCCGCGCGACTTACCGTCGTGCCTGGCTCGCCCGCCCGCTAACGTAGAGTTGATCGAGAACCGCGGTCATGTTGACGAGACGGCATTCGCGCTCGCACTTGGCGAGTCGCCGACTGCCTTTCGGTGGTCGTCCCTCGGAGCGCTCCCACCTTGGCTGGATTGCGCGCTCGTTGTGCCGCGGCCGCGACTGTGCCTGGCCTGTCTGGCGGCTGGCTACCATGCCGCGCTGTTTTCCATCGCGCTGCTCGATACGTGCCCGATTCACGGTGTACCACTCGTCGATCGCTGCCACTGTGGAGCGCCATTTCCTGCGAGGTTGCGCTCGCTGACCGACTACGGGACGGCAGGCAGTTGCCGATGCGGTCGACTGCACTTTTTTACCCGCGACACTTGCCGTCAGCCTGTGCTCACCCCGGCCGCGACCCGCTGTCTCGATCCAGTTGCCGCTTGGCTGGAAGCGATGTCGAGCCTGATCCGCCCCGCTCGACTAGAGGAGGCCTTGCGTCAACCAACGGCCGACAGCATCGCATGGCTGGCCGCCGCTGCAGACAAACTCGGCGTGCCGTTTCCCGCCTGTTTCCGGACGATTCCCTCGATCCGTGCCGCGGCAGTAGCGTACGGCACCCGGGTTCCCGCAGTACCGTTGCGTCGTCCCGTGTCGCAGGAAACCGTCGCACGAAACTATGAGCGGACGTCGTATTGGCCGACGACGCCCGCCATCACGGTTTACCGAGCGCTCGCCCGCCACGTCCGACGACATCTGGCACCCGGCAGCGCGCGTTGGGTGGCTGGTTTCATCGACGCCTGCGATTCGCTGGTGATTGCAGAGCAGGTGGCCGGTAGCCACCACGCGCGTCAAGCCTTTGTCGAGTTGCTCTGGGGGCGTGCGACCGAGTCCGGCATCGAACAGCGGCGCTGGCCCGATCGGCCGCCGCCGGAGGGGGTTAGAGCGAATTTCATCGAGCCTGTGGCAGCCGATTGCCTAATCCGAGGCGCAACGGGTGTCGAGGCCGAGGCCCGACACTGGCTCGCTTGCCATGCCGCGCGCGTGAGCCTCGGTGCCGCTTGGCGCAACGCGCAAGCGCGCGCGACGGCTACTGCGCGATCCGGTGTGGCCGACTGGTCGGCCACCGCATCCATCACGTCCTGGCGCGACAGCGCTTGGCTTGCGCGCGTGACGCCCGCCGGGCTTGCCTTCGTCTCCTCAAGCCAGGCGAACTGGGCAGCAGCGAACCATGTCGACAAAGCGACGCGTCAGGCGACCGATGCGGCCCGCCGACAGGTGCGTCGAGACACGATGTGGGCGGCCAGCCGGGGCGCGTGCCTGACCTGGTCCGACGACGTTGGATGGCACGTGATCGACTCGATCGCTCCAGCCGATGGCGATCTGCGGCGGCGCAGACTATTGGGGCTGCCTGCTGGACGCCCTTCGTGCTGGCTCTATCGGTCCGCCGACGGCCGCTTTGTCGCGCGCGTGGACGGTGCCCGGTTGCAGGTGCTGGCAGCCACGCCCACCGCAGCGATCATGACGCTCCGACGTTGTGCGACGGACTATCGCCGGATCTGCCAAGTTGCGTTGCCGCCCGCGGCGTCGGTACCGCTTGTTGTGCCCGAGCCGCTCACGGCACGATCGGCGGCCGACTATCGGTTTTTCGTCGCATGTGTGCGGGGCGCGCGAGGGTTCTGGGACGACGCGAGCAAGCTAGCCGAGGCGGCACGTTGCTATCGTCTCGCGCAGGCGCAGGTAGTACGTGCTGAACCATGATGCGTAGAGGTTCCTGTACCGCTAGAAACTGTCCGAATTTTTGTGGGCGAGGCGGTTGAACGACAGGTTATCGGCGGCCTACCGATGACCGGTGGTAACAAAATTAGTTGAAAACTAGTAACAAATTTAGTTGTGTAAGCGCACGAGCCTGGGCCGTCCGCTCGATGTCCCGAAATGAAGGGTAACATAGCCCTTACTATGTTCCCCTTCACTCCCGGCGGCTGACTAACGCGATATCAACGACGCGAAATCCCCTGTCGTCCCCTCTCAACCCAACAATTCGATGAGCCGAGTCGGATGTTGATACGTATCAACAACACGCTGAGCGAGCAATTTCGCCTGCATTTCAACGTCGCGCCCGCGCCCGCGTCATTGACAACTCGGTGATCCGGCGCGACGTCACTATCTGATGGCCGATCAACCGCAATAGTGCAGACGTCTGCATGCTCCAAGCGGTAGGCTTGCCAACTGGGGAGCCAGCACTCAAGACGCGTTCACGGCTTCTTTAAACGCCCTCCCGGCACTGAACTTCACCGTCGTCGCTGCAGCAATTGCTATCTCAGCGCCCGTCGTTGGATTTCTACCTGTCCGTGCTGCACGTTGCCCTTGCGAGAACGAGCCAAATCCGACGAGTTGCACGCTGCCGCCGTCGCTGACAACACGCGTGATTACGTCCAGTACGGCCTGGATCGCCTCGCCGGCGGCAGCCTTGCTCAGGCCAGTGTCGGCTGCGACAGCATCAATGAGTTCCTGCTTGTTCATGAGTCAACCTCGTTCGATGAAGGCGCCGTCTACCCTACCGCATCGAGCGACACCGGGGCAACTCATCGCAGCAATCGAAACGCCGGTGCACTTGCATCATCGACGGGACGAGCGCGGCGCTCACCGTCCTTGCGCACAAAGGCTCAGGATAGTCGTCCGACTCTCAGGCGATGATTTGGCCCCATATATTGTAACCCTGATAAGTCGTATCAGGGTTACATCTTCCTCCTTCCCTCTGCGGAGATGCCCTCTCCGATTAGGGCGAGAACAGAAAACGTACGTTTTCCGTACCCGTGCCAACTAGTACCGACAGGCGGTCACCCCATCGCCGCCAAGCGTCGCGCATCTGCGCGTCATAATCGAACTGCAGATAGATCCGATCAAGCGGATCGTTTCGTGCGTGGTTCAGACATCGATGCACGATGCTTTCCGGAATGCCCAGCGATTGCATCATCGTTGCGCACGTCCGACGCAAGTCGTGACATTTCCATTGCCCCCCGGGACAGTGAGCGCATCGGTTGCCCTCGTGCGACCCTCGGTCGGCGCATCCTTTGGGCGTTGCCGATTACGGATAGCCCCGCAGGTCGTATGGATGCTGACGTGCGGCAGCTTACCCTTTTCCGACGGGAACACATAATCGCGCCGTGCGTCGCCCTCCGGCACGCCGGCGCGCACGACCTGCTGCGCCGCAAACTGCGCGAGGACGAAATCGGAAAGGTGAATTGTGATCGCCGTGTTCGACTTCGTGTGTTCCTTTGGGATGGTCCACGTCCGTGCCTTGAAGTCAAGATCGGTCCATCGCGTCAGGACTGTTTCGCCGACGCGCGTTCCGCAAGCGAGCATCACCCATACCGCTGACGCAATGGAGCATGGAAGCCGAGCGGCCGGAATCAGTTCACCGAGCATGCAGATTTCGTCGTCCGTAAGCGTCCGATCGCGTTCGTTGCCACGCACCGGATCGTAATCGCCTGAAACAACATCCTCTTTTGCAAGCGCAAGCACATCGCAATCGATCAACAAGCGCTTCCACGGCTGATTACGCTCGCCCCATCGAATCATTTGTTGGATGGTTATCAGCATCTCGACCGCTTGGCGGTTGTATCCCACATCGGAAATCGCGGTAAGCAGCGGCAGTACGTTCGACGCAAACACGCCTGCGATCCGGTGAGCACGAAGAGTCGGCAGCACATGCTTTTCCATCGCAGCTCGAAGCGACTTACCGCCATCCTTTCGGCCTTTCTTGCCGCGCTTCTTGTTGACCGTCGCGAACCACGCATCGAATAAGTCGCCGAATGTGAGGTCCGCCGTCACCGCTTGTTCAACCTTGGCCTGGCGTTCACGCTTCTTCGCTTCGAGGTAGTCCACGCCGTCGCGCGCGTGTGAACGAATCGTCGCAGCCGCTGCGCGCGCATCCTCTAGCGATAACTGCGCATCGGTCGTCGAGCGCGCCCACGTCTTGCCGAGCGGCTTATCGCATTGCTTGCCATTGATACTGACGCGAACAAACCAAGATTTCCCGCCGGCCGGCCCCACGCGCAGGAACAGTCCACGCCCATCCGACAGGAAATACCGCTTTCCGGTCGCCTTCGCAGCTTCGATTTGCCTGACCGTCAATGCCCCCATGATCGCCCTCCATCGATATCGTGATCCGATCGGCCCGCGCATCCTCAGCAGAGCCTACCCCACGCCACGAACACTAAAAAGACACTAAAAAGTTGCGGCTCGTGCGGGATTTCCGCGGAATTGGGCGGACCACCGATTCCCCGCAAACCCTTATCCGACGCGGCTCAGACGGATTTCGTCGGACTTGGCCGGATCACCCGGAAAATAATCACGATTCATTTAACTTTCCGTGAGGACTTCGACACCGCCCGCCACCTACTCTGTGCGCATGTTTTCAGGACCTGCTTCCAGGAGCCCATCATGCCCACCCGCAGACATCTGCTGTTCGCCGGCGCGACCGGCCTTGCGGCACTCGCGGCGCTGTCGTCGACGGGCCGCCGTGCGCTGGTCGGCCGTGCGTTCGCCGCGCCGCCCGCCGCCGGACCGACGGCCGCCCCGTTCGAGATCACCCGCAGCGACGCCGAATGGCACCGCCGCCTCACGCCCGCCCAATACACGGTGCTGCGCGACGCCGGCACCGAGCCGCCGTACAGCAGCCCGCTGAACGGAGAGCACCGCCACGGCACGTTCGCGTGCGCCGGCTGCGACCTCGCGCTGTTCTCGTCGGACACCAAGTTCGACAGCCACACCGGCTGGCCGAGCTTCTGGAAGCCGCTCGACCACGCGGTCGCGACCGCGCTCGATCCGTCGTACGGGATGTCGCGCACCGAAGTGCACTGCCGCCGCTGCGGCGGCCATCTCGGCCACGTGTTCGACGACGGCCCGCCGCCCACCGGCCTGCGCTACTGCATGAACGGGCTCGCGCTCGCCTTCCACCCGGCCGCCGCCTGACGGGCCGCCGCCTTCCTGAACGACCGGAGACCGCTCCATGCTGCTCATCGTCCTCGCCTATCTCGGCGGCGTGCTCACGATCCTGAGCCCGTGCATCCTGCCCGTGCTGCCGTTCGTGTTCGCGCGCGCCGACCAGCCGTTCGTGCGTTCCGGCCTGCCGCTGCTGATCGGCATGGCGCTCACGTTCGCCGTCGTCGCGACGCTCGCCGCCGTCGGCGGCGGCTGGGTCGCGCAGGCCAACCAGGCCGGCCGCTGGCTCGCCATCGTGCTCCTCGCGGTGTTCGGCCTGACGCTGCTGCTGCCGCGCTTCGCCGAGCACCTGACGCGCCCGCTCGTCGCGGCCGGCAACCGCCTCACCGGGTTCGCGCAGCGTGACGGCCGCCCGGCCGGCCCCGCGTCGTCGCTGCTGCTCGGCGTCGCAACCGGCCTGCTGTGGGCGCCGTGCGCGGGTCCGATCCTCGGGCTCGTGCTGACCGGCGCCGCGCTGCGCGGCGCGAGCGTCGGCACGACGCTGCTGCTGGTTGCGTATGCGGCCGGCGCGGTGACGTCGCTCGGCGTCGCGCTCGTGATCGGCGGCAAGGTGTTCGCCGCGATGAAGCGCTCGCTCGGCGCCGGCGAATGGATCAAGCGCGGGATCGGCGCGGCGCTGCTGGCCGGCGTCGGCGCGATCGCGCTCGGCCTCGACACGGGGGCGCTCGCGCAGTTGTCGACCGTCACGACGGGCGGCCTCGAGACGAAGCTCGTCGACCGGCTCGGCGGCCGCTCGCATGGCGCGCCGGCGGCGACGTCCGCGACCAGCGATACCGCCGGCGGCAACGGTGCCGCGCCCGCCAGCGCGATGATGGCCGCGACGTCCGGTGATGCACCGGCGGCCGGCGCCGCGATGATGCGCACCGCCGGCACGACCCCGGCGCCGCAGGCACCGGCCGCGCTGCCCGTCGAAGGCACACTGCCGTCGCTCGACGGCGCCGTGCAGTGGCTGAATTCGCCGCCGCTGAGCGCGGCCGGCCTGCGCGGCAAGGTCGTGCTCGTCGATTTCTGGACGTATTCGTGCATCAACTGCCTGCGCACGCTGCCGTACACGACCGCCTGGGCGCGCAAGTACGCGCCGTACGGCCTCGTCGTGATCGGCGTGCACGCGCCGGAGTTCGCGTTCGAGCGCGACATCGGCAACGTGAAGAAGGCCGTGCACGACCTGGGCATCGACTACCCGGTCGCGATCGACAACGGCTATGCGATCTGGCGCGCGTTCGGCAACGAATACTGGCCCGCGCACTACTTCGTCGACGCGCAAGGGCGGATCCGCCACCACCACTTCGGCGAAGGCGAATACGCGCAGTCGGAACGCGCGATCCAGTCGCTGCTCGCCGAAGCAGGTCACCCGGAAGCGCTGAACGTGCCGCTCGGGCTCGCCGGCGCACCCGCGAAGGGCGCGCTCGCGGCGGCCGACAGCGCGGACGTCCGCTCGCCCGAAACCTACGTCGGCTATGCGCGCGCGGACGACTTCACGTCGCCGGGCGGTGTCGTGCGCGACGCGGCACACCGTTACGACGCGCCCGCGCATCCCGACCTGAACGACTGGGGCCTCGCCGGCACATGGCAAGTCGGCGCCGAGCGCGCGACGCTCGCCGCACCGGTCGGCCGGATCGTCTACCGCTTCCATGCGCGCGACCTGCACCTCGTGCTCGGCCCGGGCGCGAACGGCAGGCCGGTGCGCTTTCGCGTGACGCTCGACGGCGCGGCGCCCGGCGCGGCACACGGCACGGACGTCGACGCGCAGGGCTACGGCACCGTCACCGGCCAGCGCCTGTACCAGCTCGTCCGGCAACCGGGCGCGATCGCCGACCGCACGTTCTCGATCGAGTTTCTCGATGCCGGCGTCGATGCCTATGCGTTTACGTTCGGCTGAACGCGCACGCAGTGGCGGACGCCGTCACGCGCGCCGCCTGCCGTCCACCTCATTCCGTCCCGCATTTCGAAGGAGCAACTCATGATTCCGACATCCACTCGCGATTCCGCACCGCGGCGGCGGGCGGCCATGCTGCGCCGCATCGGCGCGATCGCCATCGCGGCCGCCGCCGTGTTCGGCTACCAGCGCGTCGTCAGTTCCGCGGAACCGATGCGCTCCGTGCCCGCGCCGACGCTCGACGAAACCCCGGGCGCCTCCCACGAGGAAACGGCCGTGCTCGCCGGCGGCTGCTTCTGGGGCGTGCAGGGCGTGTTCGAGCACGTGAAGGGCGTGAAGCAGGTCACGGCCGGCTACGCGGGCGGCGCCTCCGAAACCGCGCACTACGCGCTGGTCGGCAGCGGGCTGACGGGCCATGCGGAATCGGTGCGCATCGTCTACGACCCGACGCAGGTCACCTACGGCCGGTTGCTGCAGGTGTTCTTCTCGGTCGCGCACGACCCGACCGAACTCAACCGTCAGGGGCCCGACGAAGGGCCGCAATACCGCTCCGCGATCTTCCCGACCACCGCGCAGCAGCGCGCGGTCGCGACCGCCTACATCGCGCAGCTGGGCACCGCGCACACGTTCCCGGCGCCCGTCGTCACGCGCGTCGAGCCGTACAAGGGCTTCTATCCGGCGGAGGCGTATCACCAGAACTACCTCGAGCTGCATCCCGACGCGCCGTACATCGCGTTCAACGACCTGCCGAAGGTCGCCGGGCTGAAGCAGCGCTTTCCGGCGCTGTACCGCGCCGACGCGGTGCTGTGGCGCGACGCCGGCCTGTGAGGGACCGCCGGCGCCGCGGCGGCCGGTGTGCGCGCTGACCCGGCCGGCCCGCGCCGCCGCCCGCGTTTGCGCTGCGTCAACGAAACGCATGCTGTCCGGGCCGGGCAAACCCGCATCGGGTCAGCTTCGCGGGCAAACTTCGCGTAGACTTCTCCAGATCAGTCCCCCGCCGCGCACCGCGCGGCGCTCGGAACTCTCCAGCCAGCCAGGAGGCGTCACGCATGCGCGCAGTGCCTTTGTCTGACAGCAGTGCTCTCGAAGAACCGTCCAGTGGCTCGGTCGTGCGCGACCTGCGCCGCGTGCCCATCCATCCCGATCACTGGTATCCGCTCGCGTGGTCGCGCGAACTCAAGCGCGGCAAGACGCTCGGCGTGCGCTTCGCCGGCGATCCGATCGTGCTCGTGCGCACCGAATCCGGCGCCGTCTACGCGCTCGAAGATCGTTGCGCGCACCGCCAGGTGCCGCTGCATGCGGGCGTCGTGAGCGGCGAAACGCTGCGCTGCTGCTACCACGGCTGGACCTACGCGTGCGACAGCGGCCGCTGTGTCGACGTGCCGTACCTCGGCCGCGAGCGCCTGCCCAACGGCGTGCGCGCGTATCCGTGCCGCGAGGCGCACGGGCTGATCTTCGTGTTCCCCGGCGATGCGACGCTCGCGGACGAACGCCCGTTCCCCGCGCTGGAATCGGCGGACGATCCCGCGTACAAGACGCGCCGCTTCGGCCGCGAGGTCAAGTGCCACTACTCGTTCATGCACGAGAACCTGATGGACATGAACCATCAGTTCCTGCATCGCAAGCAGATGGGACAGATGCGCGCACGCAGCGTCGGCCGCCGGCGCGGCGACGACTGGGTCGAGGTCGACTACACGTTCGCACGCATGGAAGGCAAGCAGCCGGTCGGCGAGGCGCTCGTGTTCGGCGCCAGCAAGAAACCGACCGACCAGGCCGACAAGAGCGTGATGACGGTGCGCACGGGCTACCCGTACCAGACGCTGCAGATCCGCTCGAGCGAAGGCACGCTCGTGATGGACCTGTGGATCGTCTACGTGCCGCTCGACGCGGAACAGCGCACCAACCGCACGTTCGGACTGCTGTCGATCCACAAGCCGGGCATTCCGTTCGCGCTCGATCTCGCGTGGCCGCTGCTGGTCTGGTTCACCGAGCGGATCTTCCGCGAGGATCGCTGGATCGTCGAGCGCGAGCAGGAAGCGCACGACCGGCAAGGCGCCGACTGGAACCACGAGGTGTTTCCGGTCATCAACGAACTGCGTGACCTGCTGCGCCAGTGCGGCGCGCGCACCGTGATTCCGATCCGCGAGGCAAACACGGGCGACGCGCGCTGACTGCGCAGCGCGCGTGCCCGTTTCGAACCCGTTGCGAACCGGCCTCGCGCCGGTTTCGTGCGCGTTCAGCCGGCGCGCTCGACCGGATGCGGCTCGCGCAGCCGGTTCGCGATGCGCGCGGCCTCGTAGTAGCCGGCCGCGGGCGGCCGCTTCAGGTAACGGCCCGCACCGCGCACCGCACGCAGCTCGCCGTCGGCCCACGCGAGCGCGCCGCGCGTGAGCGTGTGGGTCGCGACGCCCTGCACCGTCATCCCTTCGAACACGTTGAAGTCGACCTGCTGGTGATGGGTCTTCACCGAGATCGTCTTCGTCGCGGCCGGGTCCCATACGACCAGGTCCGCATCGGCGCCGACCTGCACCGCCCCCTTGCGCGGATACAGGTTGAAGATCTGCGCGGCGTTCGTCGACGTGATCCGCACGAACTCGTTCGGCGTGATGCGGCCTTGATTCACGCCGTGATGCCACAGCACCGACATGCGGTCCTCGACGCCGCCGCAGCCGTTCGGGATCTTCGTGAAGTCCTCGCGGCCCATCGCCTTCTGCGACGCGCAGAACACGCAGTGATCGGTCGCCGTCGTCTGCAGCTGCCCGGCCTGCAGCCCGCGCCACAGCGCTTCGCGATGCGCGGCCGAGCGGAACGGCGGGCTCATCACGTGCGCGGCCGCACGCGTCCAGTCCGGGTCGCGATACACGGCCTCGTCGATCACCAGATGGCCCGGCAGCACTTCGCCGAACACGCGCAGCCCCTCGCTGCGCGCGCGCGTGATCGCATCGACCGCGTCCTTCGACGACACGTGCACGATATACACCGGCACGCCGAGCACCTGCGCGATGCGGATCGCACGGTTCGCGGCCTCGCCTTCGACCTCCGGCGGGCGCGACAGCGGATGCGCCTCCGGCCCCGTCATCCCGCGCGCGAGCAGCGCCTTCTGCAACTGGAACACGAGCTCGCCGTTCTCCGCGTGCACGGTCGGCAGCGCACCGAGTTCGAGCGAGCGCGAGAAGCTGTTCACGAGCACCTCGTCGTCGGCCATGATCGCGTTCTTGTACGCCATGAAGTGCTTGAAGCTCGACACGCCGTGCTCGCGCACGAGCGTGCCCATGTCGCGGTGCACCGATTCGTCCCACCACGTGACGGCCACGTGGAAGCCGTAGTCGGCGGCCGCCTTCTCGGCCCAGCCGCGCCATTCGTGAAACGCGTCCATCAGCGGCTGCTTCGGGCTCGGGATCACGAAGTCGATGATGCTCGTCGTGCCGCCCGAGAGCCCCGCGGCCGTACCCGAATAGAAATCGTCGCTGGCCGTCGTGCCCATGAACGGCAGTTCCATGTGCGTATGCGGATCGATGCCGCCCGGCATCACGTACTGGTCGTGCGCATCGACCACCGTCGCGCCGGCCGGCGCGTCGATCGTCTCGGCGATCTGCAGGATCGTGCCGCCGTCCTGCGGGTCGGCACACAGTACGTCCGCGCGATAGGTGCGGTCCGCATCGACCACGGTGCCGCCGCGAATCAGGATTGCCATGTCGTTGCCTCCTCGTTGACTGTCGGGTGCCGCATGCGTTCGCGCATCACGCGTTCGCGATCTGCGCGCGCTGCGCCGCACGCCACTTCATCCAGGTGCCGTACACGCCGGACGCCAGCACGAGGCCGACGAACCACGCATACGTGTAAAGCGTGTTGAAGAACGCCGGCACGTTCGGAAACGACGCCGGGAATGCGGTGTGCAGGAAGCCGGGCAGGTTCGGCAGCACGCCGACGGCGAGCGCCGCCAGTGCGGCCGGGTTCCAGCCGCGCGCATAGCTGAAGTCGCCGCGCTCGTCGAACAGCGCGCGCGTGTCGAGCCGCGTGCCGCGAATCAGGAAGTAGTCGACCATCAGGATGCCCGCGACCGGCCCGAGCAGCGCCGAATAGCCGACGAGCCAGGTGAAGATGTAGCCGTCCGTCGTCGCGAGGATCTTCCACGGCATCATCACGATCGCGATCGTCGCGGTGATCATCCCGCCGGCGCGATACGAGATCGCCTTCGGCCACAGGCTCGAGAAATCGTATGCGGGGCCGACGAGGTTCGCCGCGAGGTTGCAGCACATCGTGTCGAGCGTGAGGATCACGAGCGCGATGCCCACGCCGATGCCGGTCATCCGGCTCGTCAGGTCGATCGGATCCCAGATCGCGTTGCCGTAGATCACGACGGTGGCCGACGTCACGACGACCGACACCACCGACAGCAGCGCCATCGGCAGCGGCAGCCCGATCGACTGCCCGATCATCTGGTCGCGCTGCGAATGCGCGAAGCGCGTGAAGTCGGGAATGTTCAACGCGAGCGTCGCCCAGAAGCCGACCATCGCGGTCAGGCCCGGCCAGAACGTCGCCCAGAACAGCCCGGCCTTCTTGCCGCCCGCGACGAACTGCGACGGCGCCGACAGCATCGAGCCGACGCCGCCCGCCTGCGACGTCGCCCACCACACGAGCGCGACGCACATCACGACCTTGATCGGCGCGGACCAGCTTTCGAGCCAGCGGATCGAATCGGTGCCGTGCAGGATGAAGTACAGCTGCAGCGCCCAGAACACGATGAAGCACGCGAGCTGCCCGAGCGAGATGCCGACGAGCGGCAGCGCGGCGCCGTGCAGCGCGTTGCCGGTCAGGATGTTCAGCAGCGTGTAGATCGCGCTGCCGCCGAGCCAGGTCTGGATGCCGTACCAGCCGCACGCGACGATCGCGCGCAACAGCGCGGGCAGCTTCGCGCCCTGCGTGCCGAACGACGCACGCACGAGCACCGCGTACGGAATCCCGTGCTTCGCACCCGCATGACCGATCAACAGCATCGGCACGAGCACGATCAGGTTGCCGAGCAGCACCGTCAGCACCGCCTGCCACGGCGACATGCCTTCCTGGATCAGCCCGGCCGCGAGCATGTACGACGCGATGTTCATCACCATCCCGACCCACAGCGCCGCGAAGTGATACCAGCGCCACGTGCGCTGCGCCGCCGTCGTCGGCGCGAGGTCGTCGTTGTACAGGCTGCCGGCCGGCGCCGCGGCGCTGTCGGGTTCGGCGGGAATCGCTGCTGGTTTCATCGAATGCGCTCCACGTAAACGTCGACGCCGGCATCGTGCGATGCCGGCAGAACAGGACACAAGCGGCAGCGCGGGCGATACCGCGCCGCCGGACGTCGGTCAGGCCGCCTTCGCGTGCTTCTCGTGTTTCGCGGGTTCCGCCGGGCTCGCACCCGCATCAGCCCGCGCCGGGTTGTTCGGATGCGTGGTCCAGTTCGCGTAGTCGCCCGCATCGACCCGCTCCATCGTGATGCATTGCTCGACCGGACACACATGCATGCAAAGATTGCACCCGACGCACGCCGCGTCCACCACTTCGAAATGCCGCACGCCGTCCTTCAATGCGGTGATCGCCTGGTGCGACGTGTCCTCGCATGCGATATGGCACAGCCCGCACTGGATGCAGCGGTCCTGGTCGATGCGCGCCTTGATGTCGTACTTCAGGTTCAGGTATTTCCAGTCGGTGACGTTCGGCACCGCGCGGCCGCGTATGTCGTCGAGCGTCGCGTAGCCCTTCTCGTCCATCCAGTTCGACAGCCCGTCGACGAGATCCGACACGATCCGGAATCCGTAATGCATCGCGGCGGTGCACACCTGCACGCTGCCGGCGCCGAGCACCATGAACTCGGCCGCGTCGCGCCACGACGAAATCCCGCCGATGCCGGAGATCGGCAGGTTGGGCGTCTCCGGGTCGCGCGCGATCTCGGCGACCATGTTCAGCGCGATCGGCTTGACCGCCGGGCCGCAATAGCCGCCGTGCGTGCCCTTGCCGTCGACGGTCGGCATCGGCGCCATCTGGTCGAGGTCCACCGCGACGATCGAGTTGATCGTGTTGATCAGCGACACGCCGTCCGCGCCGCCCTTGTACGCGGCGCGCGAGCCCATCCGGATGTCGCTGATGTTCGGCGTGAGCTTCACGAGACACGGCAGCTTCGTGCCTTCCTTGACCCAGCGCGTGACCATCTCGACGTATTCCGGCACCTGGCCGACCGCCGCACCCATCCCGCGCTCGCTCATCCCGTGCGGGCAGCCGAAGTTCAGCTCGACCGCATCGGCGCCCGTATCCTCGACGAGCGGCAGGATCCATTTCCAGTCGCGCTCGTTGCACGGCACCATCAGCGACACGATCAGCGCGCGGTCGGGCCAGTCGCGCTTCACCTGCGCGATCTCCTTCAGGTTCACGTCGAGCGGCCGGTCGGTGATCAGCTCGATGTTGTTCAGCCCGGCGATCCGCTGGCCGTTCCACTGCACCGCGCCGTAGCGCGAGCTGACGTTGACGACGTGCGGATCGAGCCCGAGCGTCTTCCACACGACGCCGCCCCAGCCCGCCTCGAATGCGCGGTTGACGTTGTATGCCTTGTCGGTCGGCGGCGCGGAGGCCAGCCAGAACGGATTCGGCGAAGTGATGCCTGCGATGGTGCAGCGAAGGTCGGCCATGTTCGGCTCCGTGTCGGTGAGAGCGTTTATCGTGGTGCGCGCGGGGTCCGCGGTGCAGGTGCGTATCGCGCGCTCACGCGGCCCGGGCGTCGCGCTGCGCGAGCGCCGCGTCGATCGCGGCCGCCGCGCGCTTGCCGTCCTGCACGGCCTGCACCGTCAGGTCGATGCCGCCCGTCGCCGCGCAATCGCCGCCGGCCCACACGTCGGGCAAGGCCGTGCGCCCGTCCGCGTCGACCGCGATGCGCGACCCGTCCTCGGTCAGCAGCGTGGCCGCGACACCGTCCGGCACCAGCGTCTGGCCGATCGCCTTCAGCACCATGTCCGCGTCGACGGTGAAGCGCTCACCCGACGCGGCCTCGAATTCGACGCCCGTCACGTGCCCGTTCGCGCCCGCGATGCGCACCGGTTTTGCGTGCGTGACGAGCGTGACGCCGCACTTCTGCGCGAATTCGCGTTCGGCCCAGGTCGCGCTCATCGCGTCCGCGCCGCGCCGGTACACCATCGTCACGCGCTGCGCGCCGAGCTTGCGGCTCTGCACGGACGCGTCGATCGCCGTATTGCCGCCGCCGATCACGACCACGCGCCGCCCGACCGGCACGTTCTCCAGCGCGTCGGCCTGGCGCACCTGCTCGATGAAGTCAACCGCGTTCATCACGCCGGTCAATTGCTCGCCGTCGATCGCGAGCGTGCGCACGCCGCCGAGGCCCATCGCGAGAAACACCGCGTCGTGCCGCTCGCGCAGTGCGTCGAGCGTCACGTCGCGGCCGAGCGCGACGCCCGTCTCCAGCGCGATGCCGCCGACCGACAGCAACCACTCGACTTCGCGCTGCGCGAAATCGTCGACGGTCTTGTACGCGGCGATCCCGTATTCGTTCAGGCCGCCCGCCTTCGGTCGCGCATCGAACAGCGTGACGCGATGCCCGGCGAGCGCGAGCCGGTGCGCGCACGCGAGCCCGGCCGGCCCCGCGCCGACCACCGCGACGTGCCGCCCCGTATCGGGCGCACGCGTGAAGCGCACCGCGCCGCTCGCCATCGCCCAGTCGGTCGCGTGGCGCTGCAGCGCGCCGATCGCGACCGGCTGCGCATCCTGGTGATTGCGCACGCACGCGCCTTCGCACAGGATCTCGGTCGGGCACACGCGTGCGCACATCCCGCCGAGCGGATTCGCGGACAGGATGTCGGTCGCGGCGCCCTTCAGGTTGCCGTTGCCGATCTTGCGGATGAAGCCCGGGATGTCGATCTGCGTCGGGCAGGCCTGCACGCACGGCGCGTCGTAGCAGTAGTGGCAGCGGCTCGCGGCGGCCGCGGCGGCAGTCGGATCGAGCAGCGGCGCGATATCGGCGAATTCGCACGAGAGTTGCGTGGACGACAGGCGATGCGCGGCGATATCGCCGGTTGGCTGGGTGGTCATACGCGTTCCTTCGACTGGGTGGAGACAAAGCCGTCCCCGCCGGCTGCGAATGCACAGTCGGGGCGGTCATGCTTTGGAATGCCAATGTCACGCAGTGCGCAGCCTGCCGGCCGCGCTATATCCCGTCCGTCATGAAGCCGGCTCGCAGGCACGCGACAGCATCGCGTGCAGCAGCACGTTCGCGCCGGCCTCGATCCACGCAGGCGTCGCGTCCTCGATCTCGTTGTGGCTGATGCCGTCGACGCAGGGTACGAACACCATCGACGTCGGCGCCACCTGCGCCAGGTAGCACGCATCGTGCCCCGCACCCGACACGATGTCGCGATGCGAGTAGCCGAAGCGCTCGGCCGCGTCGCGCACGGCCGCCACGCAGGCCGGATCGAACGCGACGGGCTCGTAGTAGAAAATCTGCTCGAGCTCGGTTTCGAGCCCGATGTCGCCCGCGATGCGCGCGACGCCGTCGCGCAGCGCGGCGTCCATCTTCGCGAGCACGGCGTCGTCCGGATGACGGAAATCGACGGTGAAGAACACGCGGCCCGGGATCACGTTGCGCGAGTTCGGGTGAACCTGCATCATCCCGACCGTCGCGCAGCCGAACGGCGCGTGATCGAGGCCGATCCGGTTGACGAGGTCCACCACGCGCGACGCCCCGAGCAGCGCGTCGCGGCGGCGTGGCATCGGCGTCGGCCCCGCGTGCGCTTCCTGGCCGGTGAACGTGATCTCGTACCAGCGCTGCCCCTGCGCGTCCGTCACGACGCCGATCGTCTTGCACTCGGCCTCGAGAATCGGCCCCTGCTCGATATGCAGCTCGAACGCCGCGTGCAGCTTGCGGCCGCCGCACGGCACGTCGCCCGCGTAGCCGATGCGTGCGAGCTCCTCGCCGATCGTCTTGCCGTCGACGTCCTTGCGCGACAGCCCGTACTCGAGCGTAAACACGCCGGCGAACACGCCCGACGCCACCATCGCCGGCGCGAAGCGCGAGCCTTCCTCGTTGGTCCAGATCACGACCTCGACCGGGTGTTCGGTCTCGATGCCGCGATCGTTCAGAGTGCGAATCACTTCGAGACCGCCGAGCACGCCGTAGATGCCGTCGAAGCGGCCGCCCGTCGGCTGCGAGTCCGCGTGCGACCCGGTGACGACCGGCGCCGCGTCGGCCACGCGGCCCGCGCGGCGCATGAACACGTTGCCCATCGTATCGACCGTCACCGCGCAGCCGGCGGCTTTCGCCCAGCCGACGATCAGGTCGCGGCCGGCCTTGTCGAGATCGGTCAGCGCGAGGCGGCAGACGCCGCCTTTCGGCGTGGCGCCGATCTTCGCGACCTCCATCAGGCTGTCCCACAACCGCCTGCCGTCGACCTTGATCGACGTGTCGAATCCTGCCCGCTTCACTGTTTCCGATACCGTGTCCATTCGTATCGCTCCTGTGGGGTCGGTCATGCCGTCATCCCGGCCCATGCCGGTGCGCGCATTGCAGCCGTCGGGGCAAACCCGCACCTGCGAGGTGCAGATGCGCATCGTTCGCGCGATTCGTCCGATCAAACGGCGTCAGGGTTGGCACTACGTTCCGCCGCCCGTCGAATCCTGTCCGATTGGACAGGTTTTAGACGATCAAAATGCGCAGCGCAATGTCTTTCTTGCGTGAATCGATCGAGCGAGAAACGTGCCACCGCATCGCAGCACCGCGCACGCGCCGATGTGTTCGCGCGTGCGTTCGATGCGAACCAGCGGCTAGAATGAAGCCCAACGCGGCATGCATGCCGCGCGAGGGCAACGATGAGACATGACCAGGCGGCCGCCGACACCATCGGCGACGACGAAACGGGCACGCCTTTGCGGCGACGCAAGGCACACATCCGCGAGTCCAACGAAGCGCATCTGCTGGCGTGCGCGGAAGCCGTGTTCGCGGAGCGCGGGCTCGACGGCGCGAGCACCGCGATGATCGCGGAGCGCGCGGGCCTGCCGAAGGCGAACCTGCATTACTACTTCCCGACGAAGCTTGCGCTGTACCGCCGTGTGCTCGACGACCTGTTCGAAGACTGGCACCGCGCGGCCGGATCGTTCGAGACCGGCGACGATCCGGTCGAAGCGATCGCCAGCTACGTGCGCGCGAAGATGGATCTGTCGCGACGGCGCCCGCTCGGCTCGAAGGTCTGGGCGAACGAGATCATCCACGGCGCCGCTCACATGCAGGACATCCTGTCGGAGCGCGTGAAGCCGTGGTTCGACACGCGCGTGAAGGTGATCGAAGGCTGGATCGCGCGCGGCCTGCTCGCGCCGATCGATCCGCACGCGTTGATGTACCTGATCTGGGCGACCACCCAGCACTATGCGGATTTCGATGCGCAGATCCGCGCGCTGAGCGGCAAGCGTGCGCTCACGCAGAAGGCTTTCGCCGAGACGACCGAAGAGGTCGTGCAGCTCGTGATCCGCGCGTGCGGCGCGGTGTCGCCGGAGGCGGCGCGCGATCGGTGACGTGACCGCCGAACGCGCGCCGCCGTGCGCCGCGCTTAAGCGGCCACCTTGCGCTTGGGAACGCCCGTGCGCTGCTGCGCTTCCCAGTTCTCGACGAAGCCGACCGACGCATCGGACGGCGCGAGCGTCTTCCGCCCGCGCACCAGATCGGCCGCCCGCTCGGCCAGCATGATGGTCGGCGCGTTCAGGTTCCCGTTCGGCTCGGTCGGAAACACCGACGAATCGATGACGCGCAGGCCCTGAACGCCGCGCACGCGCAATTCCGAATCCACCACGGCCATCGCGTCCTCGCCCATCCGGCACGAGCCGCACGGATGCATCGTGCTTTCCATGTTGGCACGCACGAACGCATCGATCTCGTCGTCCGTCGTCACGTCCGGGCCGGGTGCCAGCTCCACGCCGCGGAAGCGATCCATGGCCGGCTGCCCGACGATCTCGCGCGTGAGGCGCACGCAGCGACGGAACCCCTCGCGATCTTCCTCGCGGTCGAGATAGTTGAACCGGATCTCCGGATGCTCGTACGGATCGGCGGAGCGAACCCGAACGTGCCCGCGGCTCTTGGGCTTGTTCGGCCCCGTGAGCACCATGAAGCCGTGCCCCTTGTACGGCTTGTC
Source organism: Burkholderia sp. Bp9090 (assembly GCF_003857985.1). Classification (NCBI taxonomy): domain Bacteria; kingdom Pseudomonadati; phylum Pseudomonadota; class Betaproteobacteria; order Burkholderiales; family Burkholderiaceae; genus Burkholderia; species Burkholderia sp. Bp9090. The sequence goes on along the minus strand of NZ_QTPV01000053.1, from coordinate 19,855 downwards.
GCCGTCGTAACGCATCGCCGCCGGCAGGAAGTGGAACTGGATGTCGGGCCAGCGCAGCCCTGCTTCGGAACGGATGAACCCGCCTGCCTCGAAATGGTTGCTGGCACCCAACCCGTCCTTGAACAGCAGCCAGCGCAGGCCGATCATCGCCTTGCCGAGCAGCCCCATCTTGCCGTTGAGCGACACCGGCTCCTTGCACTCGTACTGAATGTAGATTTCCGAGTGATCCTGAAGATTCTCGCCGACGCCCGGCAGGTCGTGCACGACCTCGATCCCTGCCTTGCTCAACACGTCGGCCGGCCCGATCCCCGAGCGCTGCAGCAGATGCGGCGAGCCGATCGGCCCCGACGACACCAGCACTTCGCGCGTGCAGCGTACCGTGTGCTGGACGCCGCCCTGCTCGTAGACCACGCCGACCGCGCGCTTGCCTTCCATCACGATCCGGCGCGTCATCGCATGGGTGAGAACGGTCAGGTTGGGTCGCTGCATCGCCGGGCGCAGGTACGCGTTCGCGGTCGACCACCGAACGCCGTTCTTGACCGTCATGTGCATCGCGCCGAACCCTTCCTGCATGTAGCCGTTGCAATCGTCGGTCTTGATGTAGCCGGCCTCGGCCCCCGCTTCCACCCATGCGCCGTACAGCGGGTTCTGCATGTTGTTGCCGTTGTTGGTGCTCAGCGGGCCGTCCGCGCCGCGATATTCGTCGCCGCCGAACTTGTAGCTCTCGGCCTTGCGGAAATACGGCAGGCAGTTGCGGTATCCCCAGTCGCGCGCGCCGAGCGATTCCCATTCGTCGAAATCGCACGCATGCCCGCGAATGTAGACCAGGCCGTTGATCGACGACGAGCCGCCGAGCACCTTGCCGCGCGGGCAATGCAGGCGGCGTCCGTCCAGGTTCCGTTCCGGCGCCGTCTCGTAGTGCCAGTTGAACCGCTTCGTGTTCATCGGCATCGAGAACGCGCTCGGCATCTGGATGATCACGCTGCGATCGCTTCCGCCGTACTCCAGAACCAGCACGCTGACGTTCGAATCCTCGGTCAGGCGGTTCGCCAGCACGCATCCCGCCGACCCGGCGCCCACAATGATGTAGTCGTAGTATTTAGTCATCTTGATTATCCTGCTCGATGAATGATCCTGGCGTGCCGGGTCAGCCGCGCTTTTTCTCGCCGGTGGTGAACTCCGGCATGTGCGCTTCGATGTGCGCGATTTCCGCTTCCTCGCGCCGCAGGTCGAGCGACCGGCACAGCACGTAGTACGCGAGCGCCGAGACGATCAGCCCCACGAGCCAGGCCAGGTCGACACTGCCCATCGCCTTCGCGAGCGGGCCGACATAGACCTCGCGGTCGCCGTCGAAGATGCAGAAGAACGGCACCATCGACACGAACCCGATCAGGTACGAAAGCAGGCCGCGTCCGCCCCAGTTCCCGTACAGGCTGTCGCGCGGGCGAAAGAAATGCGGCACCGCGTAACGCCCCTTGCGCACGAAGAAGTAGTCGGTCAGGTTGACTGCCGTCCACGGCACCAGGAAATACAGCATCACCACCAGATAGATGTTGAGCACCGACAGGCCGGAACCGGACGCGTAGATGCGCATCGCGACGCCGAACTGCAGCAGCACGACGAAGACGATCGCCGCGATCCGTGCCTTCGCGGTCGGCTCCACCTTCCGGAACGAGTCCACGCTGGTGATGGCCGTCAGCTTCGCGCTGTAGATGTTCATCGCGATCACCGGCAGGAACGCGACGATCGTGATGGCCACGACCGCCGTGCCCAGCTGCGGCGCGATTCCGGCACCCACGCCGTGGAGCGCGACGAGCACATCGGTCGCATGCAGGTGCGCACCGAGCCATCCGCCCACCGCGATCATCCACGCGCCGGACAGCGATGCCCCGACGAACACCGCGGCGATCAGCCTGCCGCTCGGCGTGTTCTTCGGCAGGTAGCGCGAATAGTCCGACACGTACGGCGCATACGCGATGTTGTAGCTGGCCGCCGCCGCGAACTGCGCGATGAAGCCGGTCCAGTTGAAGCCCAGCTTCGCGACCGGCGCACCGGCCGCCGCCGGCGCGTCATGGATCCAGCCGGCCAGCACCGCCAGCGTCACGAGGCCGTAAAGCGGCAGCGAAAGATACAACGACCATTTGAACGTCCGGTGCATCCAGTCGTGTCCGAGGATCGCGAGGATCGTGGCCGGCACCGTCACGACCAGCGCGACCTGCAGCGGATCCCAATGGAACAGCGTCCTGAGGCCCTGCATCATCAATACCAGGTTGACGATGTTGAAGCCCGCGAAGACGAACAACGTCGCCAGCAGCACGAGCACGACGCCGCGATAACCGAACTGCGCGCGCGACTGGATCATCTGCGGCAAGCCGAGATGCGGTCCCTGCGAGCCGTGGAACGCCATGAACAGCGTGCCGAACATGATGCCGAGCGTGCCCGAGACGGTGGTCCAGAACGAATCGAGACCGACGCTCGGCCCGACGAAGCCGATCGTCATCGTGAAGAACGTGAAGTTCCCGACGAACCAGAACGGCCCCTGGCTGGCCAGCCGGTCGGTACGCTCGCTTTCCGGGACGAAGTCGATCGAGTGCGCCTCGATGGCACCGTGGTCGCCGCGCGGCGCCTTCAATACGTTTGTTTCTGCCTGCATGTCGTACCCCATGATCGCAAAGGGCTAAGCAGAGCGAATTCCCCGGACCGGTCCGGACGAACGGGTCGAGAAGATTTCGCATCGGAATCAGGCCGCCTTCGGCCGGCTGCAGGCTTTTGCCGTGCATGCCGGCCGAAGGCGGCACATCACGTGCAACCGGTCAGGGAAGCGTGATGCAGACTGACTTGGTCTCCATCAGATAGTCGAGCTGTTCCGGCCCGAGGTCCTTGCCGAACCCGGACGTCTTGAACCCGCCGAACGGCAGCGCCGGATCGATGGTGCTGTGCGCATTCACATAGACCGTGCCCGCCTGCAACCGCGGAATCAGGCCGTGCACGCGGCCCAGGTCGTTCGAGTAGATCGCGGCGGCCAGGCCGAACGACGAATCGTTCGCGAGCGCCACGGCCTCGTCGAGCGTGTCGAACGGCGCGGTCACGAGCACCGGGCCGAAGATTTCCTCGCGGACGATCCGCATGTCGGGACGGCAATGCGCGAAGATCGTCGGTTCGACGAAGTGCCCCGGGCCCGCATGGGCGCGGCCGCCGTAGTAGCATTCGGCGCCTTCCCGGATGCCGGATTCGATGTACGACAGGACCGTGTCCTTTTGCCTGGCCGACACGAGCGGGCTGATGAAGCAATCGCGATCCAGCCCGGGGGCGATCTTCAACGTCGCCGTGTAGTCGGCGAGCGCCGCGAGGAAACGGTCATGGATGTCGCGGTGGATGTAGGCCCGCGTGCCCGCGTCGCACACCTGGCCGGAGTTGAAGAACACGCCGTTGGCCACGGCCTGCGCGGCGGCATCGATATCGGCGTCGTCCAGCACGATGACCGGGGATTTCCCGCCGAGTTCGAGCGTCACGCGCTTGATGTGCCGCACCGCGTTCTGCCCGACGTCGCGCCCGACCGGCGTCGAACCCGTGAAGGTCAGCTTGTCGATGCCCGGGTGGCTCGCCATCGCGGCGCCGATCACGCTGCCGCGACCGGTCACGATGTTGACCACCCCGTCCGGAATGCCGGCTTCCTGCACCAGTTCGGCAAAGCGCAGCGTCGACAGCGACGTGAGTTCGGCCGGCTTCACGACCGTCGTGCAGCCGACCGCCAGCGCGGCCGCCAGCTTCCAGGCCATGGTCTGCAGCGGATAGTTCCACGGCACGATCGCGCCCACGACACCGATCGGCTCCTTGCGCGTATAAGCCAGATAGTTGCCCGGCAGCGACGGCTCGACCGTGCGGCCGTGCAGCTTGGATGCCCAGCCGGCGAAATAGCGGAACGTATCGACCGTGCCCTGGATATCGATCGCGCGGGCCTGCGCGACGGACTTGCCCATGTCGATCGACTCGATCTCCGCGAGTTCGTCCGCGTGCGCCTCGATCAGGTCAGCCAGCCGGTGCAGCAGCCGCTCGCGCTCCAGCGGCTTGAGGCGGCGCCATTCGCCGTGATCGAACTGGTGGCGGGCGGCGGCGACGGCACGGTCGAGATCGGCCGGCGTCGCGAACGGAATCTGCGTGATGACGCCCTCGGTCGACGGCTCGGTGACGGCGCTGAACTGGCCGTCGCTGCCGTCCACCCACGCGCCGCCGATGAACATCTTCATCGGCCTGGCGAGAAAGTTGCGGGTCGCCTGGGAAACATCGTGACGATCGAGATATTGCGCGACTACGGCATCCATGTTGATCTTCCTTGATAGCCTGCCCGGCGCCTCTCGGCGAGGTCCCCCGGGCCGTACGGTAGTGACTTCGGGCGTCCCGCGAGACGTCGCGCCCGATTCCTGATATGAATGTCTCAGCGGGCGCGGGCCAGGCTGCGCGCGTGGAAAATGAAACCGATGCTGTTCATCAGCAGTTGCGCGGCCAGGATCGAGGTCGTGCCGGTCGGATCGTAAGCCGGCGCCACTTCCACCAGGTCCATGCCGACGATGCTTCCGTGGCTGCGCTTCGCGAGCGCCTGGATGATCTCGAGCACTTCGTAGTACTGGAAACCGCCGTGGCTCGGCGTGCCGGTTCCCGGCGCGATCGACGGATCGAAGCCGTCGATGTCGATCGTGATGTAGTAGGCGCCGCGCTGCGGAATCTGCTCGAGCACGCCGTCGGTGCCGAGGCGCCGGACATCGCGCACGGACAGGATGTTGGAACCCGCGGCGCGGGCCGCGTCATAGTCGCTGCGGTTGGATGACGAGACGTTGCGGATGCCGAGCTGCGTCATGCCGGCGATATGGTCCATCTCGGAGGCCCGGCGCAACGGGTTGCCGTGTCCGTATCGCACGCCGTGGCGTTCGTCGACGAAGTCGAGGTGCGCATCGAAATGCACGATGTGAATCGGCCCGCGGCCTTCGAACGCCTTGATCACCGGCGCATGCACCGAATGATCGCCGCCGAGCACTACCGGCATCGCCCCGCCGGCGAGAATCTTGCGCACGGCCAGTTCGATGTTCGCGTTGCTCGTGGCCATGTCGGTGTGCACGATGTCCGCATCGCCGACGTCCACCATGCGAACCTGGTCCTCGGTCAGGTAGAGCACGTCGTCTTCGTGATCGTAGGCGCCCGCGTGCCCGAACGAAAACAGCGTCGACGCCTCGCGAATGCCGCGCGGGCCGAAGCGCGCGCCCGAGCGCCACTGGGTGCCCATGTCGTTGGGCGCACCCAGGATCGCGACGTCCGCGTCGATGTTCTCCCAGTCGAGACACACCGGCGCCTTCGCAAAGGTGCAGTGACCGACGAACGGCAGGTTGAGCCTGCCCTTTTCATAGCTGTTGTTCTGCATTGTCTCCGTCTCCATCTGTATGCGGATTCGTCTTCGGCGCACGGCCGTCCATGCGCTTGCCTTTGCGGTCACTATGGGCAAAAATTTTTTCCGGAAAAATAGCAGGCATCAGATGTCCATATCGGATATTCCGATGTGACGGACGGAGGAGAACGGAACGTGAAACAGCTGCAGGACATCGACCTGAAACTGCTCAGGATTTTCATGACCATCGTGAAATGCGGCGGTTTCTCCGCCGCGCAGGCCGCGCTGAACGTAAGCCAGTCGACCATCAGCGAGCAGATGACCAGCCTCGAAACGCGCCTCGGCGTCAAATTGTGCGAACGCGGCCGCAGCGGCTTTCGTCTGACGGAACACGGCGTCGCGACCTACGAATCCGCGCAGCGCCTCGCGCTCGCGGTGGAAGCGTTCTGCATGGACACACACGCGCTCAAGCAGCGCATCTCGGGCCGGCTTCATCTCGGCATCATCGACAACACGGTCACCGACACCGACAGCATCCTGCCGCTCGCGCTGCGCCGGTTCGTCTCGCGCGGTCACGACGTCCAGCTCGACATCTACATCGGCACGCCGGCCGAGCTCGAGGAGCGCGTGCTCGACGGGCGGCTTCACCTCGCGATCGGCCACTTCCCGCTCACCGTCGCCGGCCTGTCCTACACGCAGCTGTACGAGGAGCCCGACGGCCTCTACTGCAGCCGCTACCATCCGCTGTTCTCGACCGACGCCACCGGCGACGCGCTGATCGAGCGCGTCCGGCAAAGCCAGGTGGTCGCGCGCGCGTTCCTGCAGCAGCGCGACCTGCAATTGCTCGAGAGCGGCAGCGCGGCCGCGACCGTCGACAATGTCGAGGCACAGGCGATCCTGATCCTGACGGGCGCTTACATCGGCTTTCTGCCGCGGCACTACGCGAGACAGTGGGTCGACGCCGGCCAGATGCGCCAGCTCGCCGCGGAACAGCTCACGTCCGCGTGGCCGTTCTCGTCGATCACGCGCCGCGGCGCCGCGCAGCCGACCGTGCTTCGCGCGTTCCTCGACGACCTGATGGCCCAGTCGGGCAACCGCCCCCCGCCGGCGGACAGATAGTCGATATCGGATATTCATTTCGGTCTCCACCGAAGTATCGACCGGCCGCGATCGCCGCGCGGCCTTGCTCCGCCATGCCGCGCGCCGTTTTCGGCGCGCCTGCGCCGTGCCGCGGCATCTGCCTCGCCGCATGGGCGGTCGAATGGGGTGTTGACACCGCCGCGGGCGTGCGACTAGATTGTCGCCAGCTATCGGGATGTGTCAGGAGAGACCGCCGTCCGGCGGCGCCGAAGGGGAATCGCCCCAGAAACTCTCAGGCAAAAGGACTGACGCATCGATTAGCGCTCTGGAGAGTAGGCCTCTGGTCGTCGACCAAGCCTCGCCGAAGGAGAAGCGCCCCGCCGGGGCGCGCAATCTCTCAGGCAAACGGACAGAGGGGGCATCAGGCACGCAGCCTGGAATGCCCCGGTCTCGTCCGGATGCCGACTCGTCGGTCATCCTCCCGCCCGTGCACTTCCGGCTTGCGTGTGCCGCATCACTCAACGCAACCCTGTCAGGAAGAGAGCACATGAGCGAGGTCCGATACACCGAATCCCATGAATGGCTGCGCGTCGAAGACGACGGCAGCGCCACCGTCGGCATTACCGACCACGCGCAATCGCAGCTGGGCGATCTGGTTTATGTCGCACTGCCAAACGAAGGCGACGCCTTTGCCCAGTACGACGAGGCCGCCACCGTCGAATCGGTCAAGGCCGCCGGCGAGGTCAAGATGCCGGTCTCCGGCACCGTGCTGGAAGCGAACGCCGCCCTGGGCGACACGCCGAGCCTCGTCAACGATTCGGCGGAATGCGACGGCTGGTTCTTCAGGATGCGCATCGACAGCCCGGAGCAGCTGACCGGGTTGATGGATGCCGCCGCGTATCGCGCCTATATCGGCGAATGACGGAGACGGCCATGAACGCATTCGATTCCGTCGCGCAGCGCGCGTCGTTCGTCCGCCGCCACATCGGCCCCGATGCCGACGAACAGGCCGCGATGCTGGCCGTGCTCGGCGTGGACTCCGTCGACGAGCTGGTGAAGCAGGTCGTCCCCGCGGCGATCCGCAGCGATGCCCCGCTCGCCCTGCCTCCCGGCTGCACCGAAGCCGACGCGCTGGACCGGCTGGCTGCACTGGCAGGCCGCAACCAGGTGTTCCGCTCGTTCATCGGCATGGGATACCACGACACCCACACGCCGCCGGTCATTCAGCGCAACGTGCTGGAAAATCCGGCCTGGTACACGGCCTACACGCCGTACCAGCCGGAAATCTCGCAAGGCCGCCTGGAGGCGCTGCTCAACTTCCAGACCATGATCGCCGACCTGACCGGCCTCGAGATCGCCAACGCGTCGATGCTCGACGAAGGCACCGCGGCCGCCGAGGCGATGACGTTCTGCCGGCGCCTCGCCCGGTCGGACAGCCGGATCTTCTTCGTCGCACATGATTGCCATCCGCAAACGATCGAGATCGTTCGCACGCGCGCGGAGCCGCTCGGCATCGAGATCGTCGTCGGAGATCCGCGCCGCGATCTGTCCGCCACCGGCTGTTTCGCCGCGCTGCTGCAATATCCGGGCACCTTCGGCGACATCCATGATTACCGCGACGTGGTCGGCACCCTGCATGCGAACGGCGCGCTGGCCGTGGTCGCCGCCGACCTGCTCGCGCTGACCCTGCTCGCGCCGCCGGGCGAATTCGGCGCCGACGTGGCGGTCGGCACCACGCAGCGCTTCGGCGTGCCGCTGGGTTACGGCGGCCCGCACGCCGGTTATTTCGCGACGCGCGACACGTTCAGGCGCACGATGCCGGGACGACTGGTCGGCATGTCGATCGACGCGCACGGCCGCCCGGCGCTGCGCCTCGCGATGCAGACGCGCGAACAGCACATCCGGCGCGAGAAGGCCACCAGCAACATCTGCACCGCGCAAGTACTGCTCGCCAATATCGCCGGCTTCTACGCGGCCTATCACGGCCCGCACGGACTGACCGCGATCGCGCGCCGCATCCACCGCCTCACCGCGATCCTGGCCGCTGGCCTGCGCCGGCTCGGCCATGCCGTGCCAACCGAATACTGCTTCGACACCATCGCCGTCGACAGCGGCATTCGCACCGATGCCGTGCACGAGGCGGCACGGGCCCGCCGGGTCAACCTGCGCACCATCGACGCGCGCCGGATCGGCATCTCGCTCGACGAGACGACCACGTCCGACGATATCGTCATGCTCTGGTCGATCTTCTCCGAAGGGCGCGCCGTTCCCGACTTCGCGGCCGTCGACGCCGCCACCGCCGATGCGTTGCCTGCCCCGCTGCTGCGCCGGAGCGCCTTCCTCACGCACCCGGCGTTCAACAGCCACCATTCGGAAACGCAAATGCTGCGCTACCTGCGCCGGCTCGCCGACCAGGATCTCGCGCTCGACCGCACGATGATTCCGCTCGGCAGCTGCACGATGAAGCTGAACGCCACCGTGGAAATGATGCCGATCACGTGGCCGGCGTTCGCCCGGCTGCATCCGTTCGCACCGGCCGAACAGGCCGACGGCTATCGCGTGCTGGCGCGGGAACTCGAGGCAATGCTGTGCACGATCACCGGATACGACGCGGTGTCGCTGCAGCCGAATGCGGGCTCGCAAGGCGAATACGCGGGCCTGCTCGCGATCCGCGCGTATCACGCGAGCCGCGGCGAGGCACGGCGCGACATCTGCCTGATTCCGTCGTCGGCGCACGGCACGAACCCGGCATCCGCACAGATGGCCGGCATGCAGGTCGTCGTCGTCGACTGCGACGACGACGGCAACGTCGACATCGAGGACCTCGCCGCCAAGGCCGCCTGGTACGACAGCCGGCTGGCCGCGATCATGATCACCTATCCGTCGACCCACGGCGTGTTCGAGGCCCGCGTACGCGACGCCTGCGACATCGTCCATGCGCACGGCGGCCAGGTCTACATCGACGGCGCCAACATGAACGCGCTGGTCGGCCTCGCCCGGCCGGGCGCGTTCGGCGGCGACGTGTCCCACCTGAACCTGCACAAGACCTTCTGCATCCCGCACGGCGGCGGCGGCCCCGGCGTCGGCCCGATCGGCGTCAAGGCGCATCTCGCGCCGTTCCTGCCCGGGCATCGGGAGGGCAGCGTGCCGGGGATCGGTGCGGTGTCCGCGGCGCCGCTCGGCAGCGCGAGCATCCTGCCGATCACGTGGACCTACATCACGTTGATGGGGTCGCGCGGGTTGCAGCGTGCAACCGAGGTGGCGATCCTCAACGCCAACTACATCGCCGCGCGCCTCTCGCCACACTACCCGATTCTCTATACGGGGCCGAACGGCCGCGTCGCGCACGAATGCATCATCGACCTGCGGCCGTTGAAGGACAGCAGCGGCATCAGCGTCGACGACGTCGCCAAGCGCCTGATCGATTTCGGCTTCCACGCGCCGACGATGAGCTTCCCCGTCGCCGGCACGCTGATGATCGAGCCGACCGAATCGGAATCGAAGGCCGAACTCGACCGGTTCATCGACGCGATGATCGCGATCCGCGCCGAAATCGCAGCCGTGGAAGCGGGCACGCTGGATGCCCAAGACAATCCGCTCAAGCACGCGCCGCACACGGCGGCCGAACTCGTGGGCGACTGGCCTCACGCGTATTCGCGCGAACAGGCCGTCTATCCGCTCGGCGTCGCGGCGACGGCAGGCGGCAAGTACTGGCCGCCGGTTTCGCGGGTCGACAACGTCTACGGCGACCGCAACCTCGTGTGTTCGTGTCCGCCGATGGAAGCGTATCGATCGTGACGCGCCGGCCGCCCCACTCGTAACGACACTCAACCCTGCTTGAGCGGCCGCGCACCCGACGTGCGCGCCGCACCGATACCAGGAGAAGGAAAAATGTTCAGCAAAGACATGCGGATCGAAGGCTTCGATGACGAACTGTGGACGGCGATGGAACGCGAGCGCATTCGCCAGGAAGACCATATCGAGCTCATCGCTTCGGAAAACTACACGAGCCCGCGCGTGCTGCAGGCGCAAGGCTCGGTGCTGACCAACAAGTATGCCGAGGGCTATCCGGGCAAGCGCTACTACGGCGGCTGTGAATTCGTCGACGTTGTCGAACAGCTGGCGATCGATCGCGCAAAGGCGCTGTTCGGTGCCGACTACGCGAACGTGCAGCCTCATTCCGGCAGCCAGGCCAACGCCGCCGTCTACATGGCACTGCTCGAGCCGCACGACACGATACTCGGCATGAGCCTCGCGCACGGCGGTCACCTGACGCATGGCGCGCATGTGAATTTCTCGGGCAAGCTCTATCGTGCGGTGCAGTACGGCCTGAACGCGAAAACCGGCGAGATCGATTACGACCAGGTCGAGGCGCTGGCGACCGCGCAACGGCCGAAACTGATCACGGCCGGCTTCTCCGCCTATTCCCGCGTGGTGGACTGGGCACGCTTCCGGCAGATCGCCGACGCCATCGGCGCATACCTGTTCGTCGACATGGCCCACGTCGCGGGCCTGGTGGCGGCCGGCGCGTACCCGAATCCGCTGCCGCACGCGGACGTCGTCACCACGACGACCCACAAGACGTTGCGCGGCCCGCGCGGGGGCCTGATTCTCGCCCGGACGAACCCGGAGATCGAGAAGAAGCTCAATTCCGTCGTGTTCCCCGGCATCCAGGGCGGCCCGCTGATGCATGTCATCGCCGCCAAGGCCGTTGCGTTCAAGGAAGCGCTGTCGCCCGGGTTCCGGATCCATCAGCAGCAGGTGGTCGCCAACGCCCGGGCCATGGCCGATACGTTCGTCAAACGCGGCTTCGACATCGTCTCCGGCGGAACGGACAATCACCTGTTCCTCGTCAGCCTGATCCGCCAGGGGCTGACCGGCAAGGCGGCCGATGCGGCGCTGGGCCGCGCGCACATCACCGTGAACAAGAACGCGGTGCCCGACGACCCGCAGAGCCCGTTCGTCACCAGCGGCATTCGCATCGGCACGCCTGCCGTGACGAGCCGCGGTTTCAGGGAAGCGGAAGCGCGCGCGGTGGCCGGCTGGATCTGCGACATCCTGGCCGATATCGAGAACCCGTCGGTCATCGACCGCGTTCGGCGACACGTCGCCGAACTGTGCGGCGCATTCCCGGTATACGGCAAGTAACGGCCGCTCGGGCCATTGCCCGACCGTTCTTCGGGAGCGACTTCGACGTCGCTCCGGAGAACGGGACACGCCTCCGGATACGGGATCGTTCCAGTCGTTCATTCCGTACTCCGAAGCTGTGCCGCGCGCGATCTCCTAAAATCCTGTTGATCCGGAATAACGATGACGATCCCACTTTCCCGTACTCCACTTCACGACCTTCACGTCGAGCTCGGCGCGAAGATGGTTCCGTTCGCCGGGTACGAAATGCCCGTCCAGTACCCGCTCGGCATCCTCAAAGAGCATCTTCACACGCGCGAGCAGGCCGGGCTGTTCGATGTCTCGCACATGGGACAGGTGCTGCTGTCGGGCCCGGATGCCGCCGCCGCGCTCGAAACGCTGGTGCCGGTCGACGTGATCGACCTCCCGCCGGGCATGCAGCGCTACGCGTTGTTCACGAACGAGCAAGGCGGCATTCTCGACGACCTGATGATCACCCGCCTCGGCGACGCCGAGCTGATCGCGGTCGTCAACGCCGCGTGCAAGGACCGCGACCTCCGCCATCTGAGGGAACGGATCGGCCACCGCTGTAACGTCGTCGAACTGGCCGACCGCGCGCTGCTCGCCCTGCAAGGGCCGGCCGCCGCGTCGATTCTGGCGCGCCTGGCGCCCCGCCTGGCCGAACTGGTCTTCATGCAAAGCACGCGTGTCGAGCTGGCCGGCGCGGCGTGCATGGTCAGCCGCTCCGGCTACACCGGCGAGGACGGCTACGAGATCTCCGTGCCGGCCGATCGGGCGGAAGCACTCGCACGCCTGCTGCTGGCCGACCCTGCCGTCGAGCCGATCGGCCTCGGCGCGCGCGATTCGCTGCGTCTCGAAGCCGGCCTGTGCCTGTACGGCCACGACATCGACACCGGCACCACGCCGATCGAAGGCGGGCTGCTGTGGGCCCTCTCGAAAGTGCGACGCCCTGGCGGTGCACGCGCCGGCGGCTATCCCGGCGCGGATGTCGTCGCGCGGCAGATCGCCGAGGGCGTGAAAAGAAGACGCGTCGGCTTCGTCGTGAAAGACCGGGTGCCGGTGCGCGAGGGCGCCGACATCGTCGACGCCGACGGGCGCTCGATCGGCACGGTGACGAGCGGCGGCTTCGGTCCGACGTACGGCGGCCCGGTGGCCATCGGCCATGTCGCGGCCGAATTCGCGACACCGGGCACGGCGCTGCATGCGATCGTCCGCGGCAAACCGGTTCCGATGGAAGTCGCGAGAACCCCGTTCGTCGCGCAACGCTACTACCGCGGGTAAGCCATGGCGAACACGAATATCCGCAACACGCCGATGGCCGCCGGAACCCGGCTCTCCGCCGCCGAAAAAATGGCTCGCATCCCCGTGAGGATCGTCGCGACCGAACCGGCCGACATGCCGCGCAAGCCTGAATGGATTCGTGCCGCCTTTCCCGGCTCGCGCGAGGTGATGGCGCTCAAGAAGGTCCTGCGCGAGCAGAAGCTGCATACGGTATGCGAGGAAGCCGGTTGCCCGAATCTCGGCGAGTGCTTCGCTCACGGCACGGCGACCTTCATGATCATGGGCGCCATCTGTACACGGCGTTGTCCGTTCTGCGATGTCGGGCACGGCCGCCCGCTTCCGCTCGATCCGGACGAGCCGGCACGACTCGCCGAAACGATCGCAGCGATGAGGCTCAAGTACGTGGTGATCACGTCGGTCGATCGCGACGACCTGCGCGACGGCGGCGCCGCACACTTTGCGGCCTGCATCGGCGCCGCACGCGGGATCGACCCGGCACTCCGGATCGAGGCGCTGACGCCGGATTTTCGCGGCAGGCACGAGGTCGCGCTGAACCTGCTCGCGGCATCCCCGCCGGATGTGTTCAACCATAATCTGGAAACCGTGCCGCGCTTGTATCGCGAGGCGCGGCCGGGCGCCGACTACCGGCACTCGCTGGGCCTGCTGCAGGCATTCAGGTCCGCGGCGCCGAACGTGCCGACCAAGTCGGGCCTGATGCTGGGCCTCGGCGAAGAGATCGACGAGGTCGAACAGGTGATGCGCGACTTGCGCGCGCATGGTGTCGACATGCTGACCCTCGGCCAGTATCTGCAGCCGACCCGCCACCACCTGCCCGTGAAGCGCTTCGTTCCACCCGCGGAATTCGCGCAGTTGCGGCAGCGCGCGCTTGCGCTCGGGTTCAGCCAGGTCGCATCGGGGCCGATGGTGCGCTCGTCCTATCACGCCGACCTGCAGGCGAAAGGCGAAACGGTCGAATGACGGCGGGTTCGGCGAAGCGCGCGTGACGCGCTTCGCCGATGCGGCGGTATGGCCCCGGACCAGACCGCCTGCGTCCTCCCGGCGCGCGTTACGCGACGCGCTCGATCGCGATCGCCGTCGCCTCGCCGCCGCCGATGCACAGCGACGCGACGCCGCGCTTGAGCCCATACGCTTCGAGCGCGGCCAGCAGCGTCACCATCACGCGTGCGCCCGATGCGCCGATCGGATGGCCGAGCGCGCACGCGCCGCCGTGCACGTTCACCTTGTCGTGCGACAGGTCGAGATCGCGCATCGCGGCCATCGCAACCACCGCGAACGCTTCGTTGATCTCGAACAGGTCGACGTCGCGCAGGTTCCAGCCGGTTTTCTCCGACAGCTTGCGGATCGCGCCGATCGGCGCCGTCGCGAACAGCCCCGGCTTGTTCGCGTAGGTCGAATGCCCGACGATCACCGCCTTCGGCGCGAGGCCGAGCCGGTCCGCTTCCGAGCGGCGCATCATCACGAGCGCGGCCGCACCGTCGGAAATCGACGACGAATTGGCGGCCGTCACCGTGCCGCCTTCGCGGAACGCCGGCTTGAGCGTCGGAATCTTGTCGAGCTTCGCTTTGCCCGGCTGCTCGTCGATCGACACGACGGCTTCCGCCTTGCCGGCCTTCACCGTCACCGGCGCGATCTCCGACACGAAGCGCCCTTCCGCGATCGCGCGTTGCGCGCGCGTCAGCGACGCGATCGCGAACGCGTCCTGCTCCTCGCGCGTGAACTGGTAGGCCTGCGCGCAATCCTCCGCGAACGTGCCCATCAGCCGGCCCTTGTCGTACGCATCCTCGAGACCGTCGAGGAACATGTGGTCGAGCACCTGGCCGTGGCCCATCCGCATCCCCGCGCGCGCTTTCGGCAGCAGGTACGGCGCATTCGTCATGCTCTCCATCCCGCCCGCGACGGCCACGCCCGCCGAACCTGCCAGCAGCAGGTCATGCACGAACATCGCGGCCTTCATTCCGGAGCCGCACATCTTGTTGACCGTGGTCGCGCCAGTACCCAGCGGCAAGCCGGCCTTCAGCGCGGCCTGCCGTGCCGGCGCCTGGCCCTGCCCGGCCGGCAGCACGCAGCCGAACACGATTTCATCGATGCGCTCCGCGGGCACGTTCGCGCGCTCGAGCGCCGCGCGGATCGCCACCGCGCCGAGCTCGCTCGCGCTGGCAGCGGCCAGGTCGCCCTGAAAACCACCCATCGGCGTGCGTGCCGCGCCGACGATTACGATCGGATCCTGTGTCGTCATGATTGCATTCCTCCAGTGTCAGCGCGGTGCCATGCGCAGCGCGCCATCGAGACGGATGACTTCGCCGTTCAGCATCGTATTCTCGGCGACGTGGCGCACCAGCGCCGCGAATTCGTCGGGGCGACCGAGCCGCGGCGGGAAGGGCACGCTCTTGCCGAGCGCGTCCTGCACGTCCTGCGGCATGCCGGCCATCATCGGCGTCGCGAAGATGCCCGGCGCGATCGTCACCACGCGAATGCCGAACCGCGCGAGCTCGCGCGCGATCGGCAGCGTCATGCCCACCACGCCGCTCTTCGATGCCGCATACGCGGCCTGCCCGATCTGTCCGTCGAACGCCGCGACCGACGCGGTGTTGACGATCACGCCACGCTCGCCTTCCGCGTCGGCGTCCTGTTTCGACATCGCATCCGCCGCCAGCCGGATCATGTTGAACGTGCCGACCAGGTTGATCGATACCGCACGCGCGAAGCGATCGAGCGAATGCGGGCCTTCGCGGCCGACCACCTTCTCGCCCGGTGCGACGCCCGCGCAATTCACGAGCGCATCGATGCGGCCGAACGCAGCGCGCGCGGCGGCAACGGCGGCCTGCCCGTCGGCTTCGCTCGTCACGTCGGTCTTCACGAAGCGTGCGGATGTGCCGAGTTCGTGCGCGAGGCTCGCGCCGGCGTCTTCATTGACGTCCAGCAGCACGGCGTTGCCGCCTTCGGCGACCACCATGCGCGCCACCGCGGCACCGAGGCCCGAACCGGCGCCCGTAATCAGAAAAACGCGATCCTTGATGTTCATTCGCAGTCCGTAGTCAGTATTCGATAGTCAGGATTGAGCGACCTTCTCGGCTTCCATCTTGCGCAGCACGAAGCGCTGGATCTTGCCGCTCGGGGTTTTCGGCAGCGCGTCGACGAACTCGATCGCGCGCGGATAGGCGTGGGCCGACAACCGCCGCTTCACGTGCTGGCTGAGTTCGTCGGCCAGCGCCGGCGTGCCGTCGAAGCCCTTCGACAGCACGACGAACGCCTTGACGATCTCCGTGCGCTCCGGGTCCGGCACGCCGATCACCGCGGCCTCGCTGACGGCCGGATGCTCGATCAACGCGCTTTCCACGTCGAACGGGCCGATCCGGTAGCCGGACGACGTGATCACGTCGTCCGCGCGGCCGATGAAGCTCACGGTGCCGTCCGGCTCGAGCTCGACGTTGTCGCCGGTCCGGTAGTAGCCGCCCGCGATGGCCGGCGTGTCCTGCTGCCAGTAGCCGGAGAACCACAGCAGCGGCGAGCGAGCGATGTCGATCGCGAGGTTGCCGGGCTCGCCGGGGCCGAGTTCGCGACCGGTGTCGTCAAGCACCGCGACGCGATAGCCGGGCATCGCGAGGCCGGCCGAACCGGTATGGACGACGTGCGCGAGCCCGTGATGATTGTTCACGACCATGCCGAGTTCGGTCTGGCCGTAGTGATCGTAGATCGGCGCGCCGAGCGCCGCGTGGAACCAGCGCACGACTTCCGGATTCAGCGGTTCGCCCGCGCTGCTGACGACCCGCAGCTGCCCTTTCAGGCGCGATGCTGCTTCCGTGCCGGCCGCCATCAGCATCCGGTACGCGGTCGGCGAACCGGCGAGGCTCGTGATACCGAGCCGTTCGATCACGTCGTAGGTGCTGTCGACCGTGAAGCCGCCCTCGTACAGCGTCGTGGCGTGGCCGAGCAGCAGCGGGCCCGTGATCGCGTAGTAGAGGCCGTATGCCCAGCCCGGATCGGCGATGTTCCAGAAACGATCGCCGGCGCGCAGGTCCACCGCGTCGCGCATGTATGCGCCGAACGCGAGCAGCGCGCGCAGCGGCACCGGCACGCCCTTCGGCAGGCCCGTCGTGCCCGACGTCGACATCATCATGAACAGGTCGGTGCCCTTGCGCGGCACCGGTTCGAATAGCGCGGACTGTGCGTCGAGCGCCGCACGGAAATCGATGTCGCGCGCCGGCAGCGCGTCGCCCGCCTCGCGCACCGTCGCGACCCGCGGGCAATCCACGATCTCGTCGAGCTTCGCGCGATTCGCGATGTTGGTGACGACCAGACGCGCATCGCTCATGCGCAGCCGGTGCTCGATCGCCTTCGGTCCGAACGCGGTGAAGAGCGGCTGATAGACGGCGCCTGCGCGCCACGTGCCGAGGATCGTCGCGACGAGTTCGGGCGTGCGCGGCAACAGGCCGGCGACCACGTCGCCCGGCTTCACGCCCTCCTCGACCAGCAGGTTCGCGACCCGCGCCGACAGCGCCTGCATCTGCGCGAACGTGAAGCTGCGGTGCCGGCCGCCGACGTCGATCCAGTCGAGCGCGATCGCATCCGGATCCGCCGCCGCATGCCGGTCGCAGCATTCCACGCAGGCGTTCAGGCCCTGCTCCAGGTCGCCGTGCAGCTGTGCGGCGGCAGTCTCGATACGGAAGCCGGCCACGGCGTCGGCGTAGGCCGGCACCACCCGGGCGGTTGCTCCATCACGCATGCGTGTCTCCTGTTCGTTATGACCGCCGGCGAACCGGGGGTATATCGATGATGGTAGACAGCCGTCACATTGCAATCAATGACAAACAGAATCTAGAATCGTGATCGCTTTTGCCATGTCTGGAGGGCATGAAAAATGGGGCCGCAGATGATCTCGCCGGGTTTCGTCGAGGATGCGCTCGAGAGCCTGCGCCGGCGGCGGATGTCGACCGAGGCCGTGCTGCGTGCCGCCGGCCTGCCGGCCGCCGTGCGCGAGCCCGTCACGCCGCAGCAGTACGGCCGGTTGTGGCTGGCGATCGCCAGCGCGATCGATGACGAATTCTTCGGGCTCGCGGCCCGCCCGATGCGGCGCGGCAGCTTCACGCTGCTGTGCCATGCCGTGCTGCACGCGGGCACGCTCGAGAAGGCGCTGCGGCGTGCGCTGCAGTTCCTGCGTGCCGTGCTCGACGAACCGCACGGCGAGCTCGTGGTCGCCGACGGCCAGGCGCAGATCGTCCTCACGCAGGCAGGCGCACCGTATTCGGCGTTTGCTTACCGGACGTTCTGGCTGATCCTGCTCGGCGTCGCCTGCTGGCTGATCGGCCGGCGCATTCCGCTGCAGCGCATCGATTTCGCGTGCCCGAGCCCCGACCAGCGCGCTGACTACCACCAGTTCTTCGGTGTGCCCGTGCATTTCGACCGTCCCGACAGCCGGCTCGCGTTCAACGCCACGTACCTCGCGCTGCCGACGATCCGCTCCGCGCAGGCGCTGAAGACCTTCCTGCGCGGCGCGCCCGGCAACCTGCTCGTGCGCTATCGACACGACACCGGCTGGGTGGCGAAGACGCGCGCACGCCTGAAGGCGCTGCCGGCCAGCGAGTGGCCGGACTTCGATACGCTGGCCGTGCGCCTCGGCACGACGCCCGCGACGCTGCGGCGACGCCTGCGCAGCGAGGGGCAGAGCTTCGCGTCGATCAAGGACGAACTGCGCGGCGCGCTGGCCCAGTCGCTGCTGCGCGGACAAACGCTCAGCGTCGCGGAAATCGCGGCGGAACTCGGTTTTACCGAGCCCAGCGCGTTTCATCGTGCGTTCCGGAAATGGACGGGGACGAGCCCGGGGGCGTTTCGGCGGGAAGTCAACGGGGCGCAGGCGGAGCATTGAATTGGGGCGCTGGCGCCACGCTCGGTGCGAGCGCGCTGACGGGTGCGGCCGTCATGCAAGGTATGGAAGAACCGTGTTCCTCTGCTTGAGGCGGCGATTGTTGCTCGTTCGACGGCCATGCAGTCGATTCGGCTGCGAACCCGCAACCACCGTACCGTTTGTCGGCACCGCGGCACACCCGCCGACCATCCGTGGAATCCTGATCCTTCGAGCTGATGCGAGGCCCCGATATGGATACCGTTCGTGCAGTCATCGAACCCTATGAAACCGCACTTCGAGCGGCAATGCTCGCCAACGGCGTCGACGCACGGACACGTTGCTGGATGACGAGTTGGTCTTCACCGTTCCGAGTGGGCAGGTCATCTCGAAGCACGACGATCTGACCGCCCATCGCGCGAAACTGCTGCGTCTCGACACACTCGATATTCGGGAAACGCAGGCAAAAGCGATCGGCGAGATGATCCTCACCACGACGAAGGCCATGCTTGCCGGTTGTTTCGACGGCACCGCATTCAACGGCACGTTCGCCTACACGCGCCTGTGGCGCCGACCGGGCAGCGGCTGGCGTGTCGTCGCAGGACATGGATCGCAGATCGGTTGAACTGCGACATGCCTGCAAATCGACAAACTGCAGGACTCCGGGATCCGATCTGATCGATCGGCCGTCCTGACATTCGCTGAGATCGTGCATTTCTGCGCTGCAAATGCAAAAACCCCCGCCTGTTCGGGCGGGGGTTTCTGGCTTAGGGAGCCTGACGATTACCTACTTTCACACGGGAATCCGCACTATCATCGGCGTAGAGTCGTTTCACGGTCCTGTTCGGGATGGGAAGGGGTGGGACCGACTCGCTATGGTCATCAGGCAAAGAGGGTTGTTCTGCTGGCATGGCCAACAGAACCAATCTTGGAAGAAGCAGTAATTTTGAGTTGTGTGTATCACACACGAGAATTCAACTCGTCGCTCTGGATCTTGCGGCCGGTGCTGTCGCACGGCGCCGATCCATAAGGCAGACTTGTTATAGGATCAAGCCTTACGGGCAATTAGTATCAGTTAGCTGAACGCATTACTGCGCTTACACACCTGA
>NZ_QTPV01000052.1:0-53387 GCF_003857985.1 Burkholderia sp. Bp9090 | reverse complement strand
AAGAACGTGTTGTAGAACGGCAGTTCCTGCAGTTGGCGATATGCGGCATCGGCAAGTTCCTTGCGGCCGTAGCCGACATTCACGCACCAGAGGCCGGCCATCCCGTCGATGATCTTGTTGCCGTCCGAGTCCCACAAATAGACGCCGTCGGCCTTCACGATCACGCGGCTGCCCGCGCGATTGAGCGCGCCCATGTCCGAGAACGGATGGATGTGATGCGCGGCGTCGAGCGCGCGGTATTCGGCGGTCGAGTGTGCTTGCGTCGTGCGCGGTGCGGTGGCCGGCGCGGCGGGCTGGATCCACGCGGGTTCGTTACGGTAAGTCATGTTTCCTCCGTCGTTCCTTGATGCGGTCGTGCGCACGCTCACACGTGCAGCAGCAGATGGCGACGTTCCCACGAACTGATCACGCGGAAGAACGCTTCGTATTCGGTTTCCTTCAGCGCCAGGTACGCCTTCACGAACTTGTCACCGAGAATGCCGGCGAGCGGCGTGCACGCCGCCATCAGCGAGATGCCTTCCTCGAGGTTGCGCGGCAGCTGGTACGGCAGGTCGTAGCCGTCGGACGCGATCGGTTCGGTCGGCGCGAGCTGCTGCGTGAGGCCGAGATAACCGGCGGCGAGCGTCGCCGCGAACGCGAGGTACGGATTGCAGTCGACGCCCGGAATCCGGTTCTCGATGCGCCGCGCGACCGGCGTCGACTGCGGGATGCGAAAGCCGACCGTACGGTTGTCGTAGCCCCACTGCACGTTGATCGGCGCGGCCATGAAGCGCGACAGGCGGCGATACGAGTTGATGTACGGTGCGAAGATCGGCATCAGCGCGGGCGTATATTTCTGCAGGCCCGCAAGATAGCTTTGGAACATCGGCGACACGACGCCGCCGTCGTCGGCGAACAGGTTGCGGCCGGTGTGCACATCGGCGAGGCTCTGGTGGATATGCATCGCGGAGCCCGGCTCGTTTTCCATCGGCTTGGCCATGAACGTCGCATACATGTTGTGGCGCAGCGCCGCCTCGCGCACCGTGCGCTTGAACAGGAACACCTGGTCGGCGAGCGACAGCGCGTCGCCGTGCACGAAGTTGATCTCCATCTGCGCGGCGCCGACCTCGTGGATCAGCGTCTCGATGTCGAGGCCCTGCATCTCGCAGTATTCGTAGATGTCCTCGAACAGCGGATCGAACTCGTTGACGGCCTCAATCGAATACGACTGACGGCCTGTTTCCGCCCGCCCCGTGCGCCCGACCGGCGGACGCAGCGGCAGGTCGGGGTCGGCGTTCATGTCGACCAGATAGAACTCGAGCTCGGGCGCGACCACGGGCTTCCAGCCCTTTTCCTTGTACAGGTCGAGCACGCGGCGCAGTACGTAGCGCGGCGAGATCTCGACCGGCGAACCGTCGAAATGCACGCAATCGTGGATCACCTGCGCGGTCGGGTCGACGGCCCACGGAATCAGGCAGATCGTCGACGGATCGGGCACGCACACCATGTCGGGATCGGTCACGCCGGTCAGCGTGCCGTCCTCCGGATAGTCGCCGGTGACGGTCTGCACCATCACGGCCTGCGGCAGGCGCATCGATTCGCCGGACTCGAATTTGTTGCGCGGAATGATCTTGCCGCGCGCGATGCCGGCCATGTCTGGAATGATCGCCTCGACTTCGGTGATGCGGTGCTGGCGCAGGAATTCGCTCAGTTCGGGTTGCATGATCGGCCTCGTTCAGTCGATGTCGGATGCAGCCGGCGACGGCATGGTGCCGCCGGCCGCATGAATGCGGTGTGTCATGCGCGCGCGGCACGCCGCGCCGAATGCCGTAAAGATGTCGCGCGACAGCGGTTGCTCCGCGTGGCGCCATTCGGGATGCCACTGCACGCCGAGCGCGAACGCGCGCGCGCCGCGCACGCTCACGGCCTCGATCAGCCCGTCGGGCGCGCTCGCCTCGACCGCGAGGCCCGCGCCGAGCCGCGCGATACCCTGGTCGTGCAACGAATTGACCATCGCGTCGTGCGCGCCGTGCGCGATCCGTTGCAGCAGCCCGCCCGGCGCGAGTTGCACGCGGTGCGCGGGGCCGTACTGCCGCTCGAGCGGATCGCCGTCGCGCTCGCGATGATCGTCGAAGCCCGCGCTCGCATGCAGCCGCTGATGCAAGGTGCCGCCATACGCGACGTTCAGCTCCTGCATGCCGCGGCAGATCGCGAGCACCGGCACGCCCGCATCGATCGCCGCTCGGATCAGCGGCAGCGCGGTCGCATCGCGCGCGGGATCGTGCAGGGTATCGGGCGCGCTCGCCGGGCCGCCGTAGTGATGCGGCTCGACGTTCGAATAACTGCCGGTCATCAGCAGCCCGTCGATCGCCGCGACGATCGCGTCGACCGGCTGCCGCGCACCCAGCGCGGGCAGCACGAACGCCAGCGCGCCGGCACCGTCGACCAGCGCGACGAGATACTTCTCCCCGGCCGTGTGGTTCGGATGGGCGCCGCGCATGACGCGATCGGCGGTGACGGCTACGAGCGGGCGCGGTCGCATGATCGCCTCCGCGATAAATGCGCGACGCGTGCGGACGCGCAGGACGATGGCGGCCCGCGATGGCGCTGCACGCGTCCACGCGCGATCGTGCCGCTCGGACGGTGCGGCAGCAGGCGGTGCGATCCGACGCGAAAGCGGAAAAGGACGCTAGGGCAACAATGAAGCGCTGCCGTCGCACTGCACCGCGCTGAACACGTGTGCGGTGACGACATTGAAGCGGCGCAGGCCGCGATGGGGCACAGCGAAGAAGCGGGGCTCGCGTATGGGGGCGGCGCGCGTGCCGCGATCAGCATGCCGGATCGGCCCGGCCTGAGGCGGCGCGCCCGCCGACGGACTTCGGGTCCGGCGTATCGAAGGGCTGGCGGCTTTCACGATCGTACTCGACTGACTGATGAAGGCAGGACACGTGTCGCGATGAAGCGGGGGCGGCAATGCCGCGCGACGACACGTCGGCAAGGTGTCTCGCAACGGATTCCGGCGCGGTGCGGCGCTGATCGACGCCGTCGCGGCCGGGGCGCGCGTGACGACTTCCTGACATTCAGCTTATATCACCTAAAAATTGCGTCAAATTTTCAGGTACCGATCCCGACATCGATCAGACGAAAAAAAACGACATCGACCGCTCGGGTCGATGCCGTTTTGTGCGATGCACCAATGTGCGCCTTGCCAGCCGGCCGGCCGTGGCGCGACATCGCGCAGTGCCGGCGCACGCAGCGCGCGCGCCGACGGATCAGCGATGGGCGAGCGCGGTTTCGACGAGCGTCTGCAGCAGCGGCACGATCCGCGCGGCGCGCGCTTCGTCGTACGCATACGGACGCGTCTCTTCCATGTAAGTGATCTGCGACAGCTCCAGTTGCACGGCTTCGACGCCGGTCGCGGGCACGCCGTAGTGGCGCGTGATGTAGCCGCCCTTGAAACGCCCGTTCGCGACGGCCGTATAACCGCCGTGCGCGCTCACGCATGCGGCCAGCGCCTCGGCAAGGCCCGGCGCGGCGCTCGCGCCGCTCGACGTGCCGAAGTTGAAGTCCGGCAGGCGGCCCTCGAAGAAGCGCGGCACGTGCGAGCGGATCGAATGCGCTTCCCACACGAGCACGCGGCCGTGCTCGCGCTTCAGCCGCGCGATCTCGCCCTGCAGCGCGTCGTGATACGGGCGCCAGTAGCGGTCGCGACGGCGCATGATCTCGTCGTTGCCGGGCAGCGCGCCCGCCGGATACAGCGGTGCCTTGTCGAACGTATCGACCGGCACGAGCCCCGTCGTGTCCTGCCCCGGATACAGGTTCTCGTTGTCGGGCGGACGGTTCAGGTCGACGACGTAACGCGCGTGCGACGGCACGAGGATCGACGCGCCGAGCGTCGCCGCGAAACCGTACAGGCGCTCGAGGTGCCAGTCGCAATCGTCGACGAAGCGCGCGTCGGGCGTCATCGTCGCGGCGATGTCGTCGGGGATGTGGGTGCCTGCGTGCGGAATCGAGATCAGCAGCGGCAGCGTGCCCTGCTTCAGCGTGAATACAGCCGGTTGTTCAGTCATGTCGCATCACCGTAAAAGTCGGCCGGCGCACGCGCGCGGCGTGCGCCGGATGCCGCGCATTCAGCGCAGCAGTTGCGCCAGCGCGGCGCGGTAGTCGGCATAAGCTGCGGCTTCGTCGCGATGGCGGCGGCCGCTCACGACGCGCTCGCCGCCGGTATAGACGTCGAGCACCGGCGTGTCGCCGTGCTCGGCGAACACCGTGCCCGACAGCCAGGACGCGCTGTCGTGCTCCGCGATCGCCGGATGATCGGGATCGAGCACGAGCCAGTCGGCGCGGCTGCCTTCACGCAGCGCGCCGATGCGCCGCCCGCTCGCCTGCGCGCCGCCCGCGAGCGACGCGTCGAACAGCCGGTCGGCGACATGCGCCTGCGTGTCGCTCGCGAGCACGTTGCGCGCGCGATGCACGAGCCGCTGCCCGTATTCGAGCAGGCGCAGTTCCGAGCGCCAGTCGACCGACGCATGGCTGTCCGAGCCGACGCCGATCACGCCGCCCTGCGCGAGATAGTCGAGCGCCGGGAACACGCCGTCGCCGAGGTTCGCCTCGGTGGTCAGGCACAGGCCGGCCACCGCGCGACGCTTCGCGAGCCCGGCCGTTTCGGCCGCATCGACGTGCGTCGCGTGCACGAGGCACCAGCGCGCATCGACGTCGAAACGATCGAGCAGCCATTGCACGGGACGCGCGCCGTACGCGCGCACGCAATCGTCGACTTCGGCCGTCTGTTCGGCGATATGGATATGCACCGGCGCGTCGTCGGGCAGGCCTTCGAGCAGCACGCGCAAGCCGTTCTCGGACACCGCGCGCAGCGAGTGCGGGGCGACGCCGTAGCGCAGGCCGCCGTGCTCGGGCGCGACGCGGCGCATCGCGTCGAGCAGCTCGAGCAGGCCGTCCGGCGTATTGATGAAGCGGCGCTGGTCGTCGCGCGGCGGCTTGTTGCCGAAGCCGGCGAACTGGTACGACACGGGCAGCATCGTGATGCCGATGCCGGCCGAGCGCGCGGCATCGACCACGCGCGCACCGAGTTCCGCGATCTGCGGATAGCGTGAGCCGTCCTGCGCGTGATGCACGTAGTGGAATTCGCAGACCGACGTGTAGCCGCACTTCAGCATCTCGACGTACAGCCAGCGCGCGATCGCCGCAAGCGCGTCGGGCGTGATCTTCAGCGCGAAGCGGTACATCAGGTCGCGCCAGCTCCAGAAGCTGTCGGCGGGATTCGCGCGATATTCGGTGAGCCCCGCCATCGCGCGCTGAAACGCGTGCGAATGCAGGTTCGGCATGCCGGGCAGCACGGGCCCGGCCGCGCGCGCGACGCCGGCCGGCGCGTCGGTGTCGGGCGTCACGTCGGTCAGCGTGCCGGCCGCGTCCCAGCGCAGCAGCACGTTGCGGCGCCAGCCATCGGGCAGCCGGGCATGGTCCGCGAACAACATAGAGTCGGTCATCGTGAGTCCTTGTTGGCCGGATTCGGCGCACTGAAGCGTCGGTCCGGTCCCAAGCCCCGGTTGGCAGGAGACGGCGCGTCGGCGCCCGCTTCCGCTCCGAGGCGATCGACCGGAGCGACGCTTCAGCGCCGCGTCCGGCCCTCCGCAAAAACTAGCCGTTCATCCGGCGAAACACCGTCGCGCCGCCGCGCACGACCTGCTCGCACAGCGGCCGGCCGATCCAGTACGCGAGCTCCGACAGCGAGCCGACCGACCAGACCGCGAAATCGGCCTGGCGGCCGATCTCGAGCGCACCGTGACGATCGGCGCGACCGAGCGCCGCGGCCGCATGGCGCGTCACGCCCTGCAGCACCTCGGGCACCGTCATGCGGAACAGCGTGCAGCCCATGTTCAGCGTCAGCAGCAGCGATTCGAGCGGCGAGGTACCGGGGTTGTGATCGGTCGCGAGCGCGATCGGCACGCCATGCTTGCGCAGCAGCTCGATCGGCGGCAATTGCGTTTCGCGAATGAAGTAATACGCGCCGGGCAACAGCACGGCGACCGTACCGGCCGCCTTCATCGCCTCGATGCCGGCTTCGTCGAGAAATTCGAGGTGGTCGGCCGACAGCGCGCGATAACGCGCGGCAAGCGCGGTGCCGCCCGCGTTCGACAACTGCTCCGCGTGCAGTTTCACCGGCAGCCCGCGCCGCGTCGCGGCCTCGAACACGCGCTCGGTCTGCGCGAGCGAAAAACCGATGCGCTCGCAGAACACGTCGACCGCGTCGACCAGGCCTTCGTCGGCGAGCGCCGGCAGCATCCGGCCGCACACTTCGTCGATGTATTCATCCGCACGGCCCGCATATTCCGGCGGCAGCGCGTGCGCGCCGAGGAACGTGGTGTAGACCGTGACCGGGAAGCGCTCGCCGAGCTGGCGCGCGACGCGCAGCATCTTGCGCTCGCTCGCGAGGTCGAGCCCGTAGCCCGACTTGATCTCGATCGCCGTCACGCCGTCGGCGAGCAGCGGCTGCAGGCGCGCGGCGGCCTGCACGAACAGCGTCGTCTCGTCGGCCGCGCGCGTCGCGCGCACCGTCGACACGATCCCGCCGCCCTGCCGCGCGATCTCCTCGTAGCTGACGCCGGCGAGGCGCTGCGCGAACTCGTCGGCCCGCGTGCCGCCGTACACGAGGTGCGTATGGCAGTCGACGAGGCCCGGCGTCACCCACGCGCCGTGCAGGTCTTCCCGCTGCCAGTGCGCATAACCGTGCGGCAGCGCGGACAACGCGCCGAGCCACACGATCGTGCCGGTTTCGTCGACGGCGATCGCCGCGTCGTCGATCGTCTCGTCGGGATGGCCGTGCGGACACAGCCTCAGGTGATGCCAGACAGTCGGTTTCATGCGTTCAGTCTCGTTCGCCGACGGCGAGCGACACGGCGAGCAGCGCGCCGCCTCCGCTCACGACGACGTCAAACGCACGCTGCGGCCCGTCGAGCCGCAGCGTGTCCATTTCCTGCAGTGCGTAGTGCGCGCCGTCGATCTCGACGCCGACCGCGCCCGTCGCGCAGAACAGCAGCACGGTATCGGCGCGCTCGGCGCGGTGCGTGCCTTCGGGCCACACGTCGAGCGTCCCGCGCGCGGCCGAACGGCGCGTCATCAGGTTGAAGTCGCGCGTCGCGCCGTCGTGCAGCGTCGCGTCGATCGCCGTCTCGCCGGCGAAGTCCGCACGCGCGAGCGGCGCGTCGAGCACGTGGCGCGCGCCCCCTTCTTCGGCGAGCGTCATGCCCGCGCCGGACAGCAGCACGAGCGTGCGGTCGATCCCGTCGAAACGCGAGAACGGGCCGGCCGCGCCGACGTCCGCGACGCTCACGCGCCATGCGAACCTATCGAGCGCGGCGCCCGGCGGGAATGCACCGATCTCGCGCGTCACGCCGCCGCCGTTCTTCCACGGCGACGCGACGAGATCCGCCGCGCGGATCATCGTCACGCTCACCGGCGCCTGGTCGAGCGCCGTCATGCTCAGCGGCCGAGCATCGGCAGCTTCAGGCCGGCTTCGCGGGCCGTCTGCTGCGCGAGTTCGTAGCCGGCATCCGCATGGCGCATCACGCCCGTCGCCGGATCGTTCAGCAGCACGCGGCCGAGACGCTCGTGCGCTTCGGCGGTACCGTCGGCGACGATCACGACGCCCGAGTGCTGCGAGAAGCCCATGCCGACGCCGCCGCCGTGGTGCAGCGACACCCACGATGCGCCGCCTGCGGTGTTCAGCAGGGCGTTCAGCAGCGGCCAGTCGCTCACGGCGTCCGAACCGTCCTTCATCGATTCCGTCTCGCGGTTCGGGCTCGCGACCGAACCGGTGTCGAGGTGGTCGCGGCCGATCACGATCGGGGCCTTCAGTTCGCCGTTCTTCACCATCTCGTTGAACGCCTGGCCGAGGCGATAGCGATCCTTCACGCCGACCCAGCAGATCCGCGCCGGCAGACCCTGGAACGCGATGCGCTCACGCGCCATGTCGAGCCAGTTGTGCAGGTGCGGATCGTCGGGGATCAGCTCCTTCACCTTCTGGTCGGTCTTGTAGATGTCTTCCGGATCGCCGGACAGCGCGACCCAGCGGAACGGACCCTTGCCTTCGCAGAACAGCGGGCGGATATAGGCCGGCACGAAGCCCGGGAAGTCGAATGCGTTCTCGACGCCCATTTCCAGCGCCATCTGGCGGATGTTGTTGCCGTAGTCGAGCGTGGCGGCGCCGCGCTCCTGCAGCGTCAGCATCGCGCGCACCTGCACGGCCATCGACTGCTTCGCGACCTTCACGATGCTCTGCGGATCGACCTTCTGCGCTTCGCGCCATTGCGCGACGGTCCAGCCTTGCGGCAGGTAGCCGTTGATCGGGTCGTGCGCGCTCGTCTGGTCGGTCACGCAGTCCGGCGTGATGCCGCGCGTCACGAGTTCCGCGAACACGTCGGCCGCGTTGCCGAGCAGGCCGACCGACACCGGCTTGCCGGTGCGCTTCGCTTCGTCGATCATGCCGAGCGCTTCGTCGAGCGTCGTCGCCTTCTTGTCGACGTAGCGCGTCTTCAGGCGGAAGTCGATGCGCGTCTCGTCGCATTCGACCGCGATCATCGAGAAGCCGGCCATCGTCGCGGCGAGCGGCTGCGCGCCGCCCATGCCGCCGAGGCCGCCCGTCAGGATCCAGCGGCCCGACGGATCGCCGTTGAAGTGCTGGTTCGCGACCGAGAAGAAGGTTTCATAGGTGCCCTGCACGATGCCCTGGCTGCCGATGTAGATCCAGCTGCCGGCCGTCATCTGGCCGTACATCATCAGGCCCTTGCGGTCGAGCTCGTGGAAGTGATCCCAGGTCGCCCAGTGCGGCACCAGGTTCGAGTTCGCGAGCAGCACGCGCGGCGCATCCTTGTGCGTGCGGAACACACCGACCGGCTTGCCCGACTGGATCAGCAGCGTCTCGTTCTCTTCGAGATCCTTCAGCGACGCGAGGATCTGGTCGTAGCATTCCCAGTTGCGCGCCGCGCGGCCGATGCCGCCGTACACGACGAGCGCGTGCGGATGCTCGGCGACTTCCGGATCCAGGTTGTTCTGGATCATCCGGTAGGCCGCTTCGGCCAGCCAGGTCTTGCAGACCTTCTCGCTGCCGCGCGGCGCGCGGATCGTGCGGGTCGGATCGAGACGGGGATCGATGTGTTTCGGATGGTTCATGACGACTGCTCCCGAAGGAAAATGACTATCAAATAGGAATCAGAAATGCCCGGTGAAGCGATAACGGCTGCCGGGGTGCCACAGATTCGCCACCGAGGCGACGACGCCCTGCGACCAGGTGCGCCGATGTAAAACCAGACACGGCTCGACGTCGTCCATCCGCAGCTGCTCGCGCCGCCCGGGCGCCGGAGCCGCCGCTTCGATCCGGTACTCGACGCGCTGCAGCGGGGCCGCGCGCATCAGGTACAGGTTCGGCGTCGTGTTCGTAAAATCCTGCTCGGCATAATCCGGCGCGACCGCCGGATTCACCCACCGTTCTTCGAGCTGGACGGGTTCGTCATTCTCGAAGTGCAACACCTGCGAATAAAACAGCTTCGCGCGCACGGCCATCTGCATCTCGTCGGCGAGCGCCTCGTCGGCGCGGATCGTCTCGAGGCCGAGCACGCTGGCGCGGTAAGCATGCCCGCGCGCGTCGACCTCTTCCGAGATGCTGCGGATCGCGACGAGCGTCGACTCGTACTTCGGCCGCGCGACGTAGGTGCCGGCGCCCTTCATGCGCGTCAGCACCTGCTCGGCCGTCAACTCGCGCAACGCGCGGTTGACGGTCATGCGCGCGACCTTGAACTCGCGGGCCAGTTCGTTCTCGGAGGGCACCTGGTCGCCCTCCGCCCACTCGCCGGCGTGAATGCGGCCCAGGATGAAATCCTTGATCTCCTGGTAGACCGGCGCGCTCATGGGCTTACTGTTCCGATGCGAACGAGAACGGCGCGACCTTCGCGAACGCGCGCTCGCCGACGAGCTTCGCGATCACCGCGATGTCCGGTGCGAAGTAGTGGTCGAGCTCGTAGTGCGCAACCTTGCCGCGGATCGTTTCCATCACCGGCGCGAGCTTCGGGCTCGTGTGGTACGGCGCGCGCAGGTCGACGCCCTGGGCGGCGGCCAGCAGTTCGATCGCGAGGATGTGCTTCGTGTTGTCCGCGATGTCGGCGAGCTTGCGCGCGGCGAACGTCGCCATCGACACGTGGTCTTCCTGGTTCGCCGAGGTCGGCAGCGAGTCGACCGACGCCGGGTGCGCGAGCGTCTTGTTTTCCGATGCCAGCGCGGCCGCCGTCACGTGGGCGATCATGAAGCCCGAGTTCACGCCGCCGTCCTTCACGAGGAACGGGGGCAGGCCCGACAGCGTCGCGTCGATCAGCAGCGCGATGCGGCGCTCGGCCAGCGCGCCGATTTCCGATGCGGCGAGCGCGAGGTTGTCGGCCGCGAATGCGACGGGTTCGGCGTGGAAGTTGCCGCCCGACAGCACTTCGCCGGTATCCGGGAAGATCAGCGGGTTGTCCGACACGGCGTTCGCTTCGACCAGCAGCACGTCGGCTGCATGGCGCATCTGATCCAGGCACGCGCCCATCACCTGCGGCTGGCAGCGCAGGCTGTACGGATCCTGCACCTTGTCGCAGTCGCGGTGCGACTGGTTGATCGGCGAGCCTTCGAGCAGGTCGCGGTACGACGCGGCCGCGTCGATCTGGCCTTGATGGCCGCGCAGTTCGTGGATGCGGGCGTCGAACGGCTTCACCGAGCCGGCTGCCGCGTCGACCGACAGCGCGCCCGCGACCAGCGCGGTGCGGTACAGGTCTTCGATCGCGAACATGTTGTCGAGCGCCAGCGCGGTCGACGCCTGCGTGCCGTTCAGCAGCGCCAGGCCTTCCTTCGCCTGCAGCGTCAGCGGCGCGAGGCCCGCGACGCGCAGACCGTCCAGCGCGCTGGCGCGCTCGCCGCGGATGAACACTTCACCGACGCCCAGCAGCACGGCCGACATGTGCGCGAGGGGTGCCAGGTCGCCCGATGCGCCGACCGAGCCCTTCACCGGGATCAGCGGCAGCACGTCGGCGTTGAACAGCGTGATCAGCGCGTCCATCACTTCGCGACGGATGCCCGAGTGGCCGCGGCCGAGGCTCGACAGCTTCAGTGCCATCAGGAGACGCACCGACGAGCGCGCCATCGGCTCGCCCACGCCGACCGCATGTGACAGCACCAGGTTCTTCTGCAGCAGCTCGAGCTGGTCGTGCGGGATGTGCGTGCTGGCCAGGCGGCCGAAACCCGTGTTGATGCCGTATGCGGGCTCGCCCTTCGCCGCGATGTCGGCGACGGCCTTCGCGCCCGCGTCGATCTTCGCGAAGCTCGCCGGGTCGAGCTTGAGCTGCACGGATTCGCGAGCGATCTTGCGCAGTTGCGGAAGGGTCAGGTGGCCGGGGGTCAACGTAATCATGTGAGCAATCCTGTCTAGACAAGTTCGGGATGGATTGCAGTGTAGCCACCGCGACTTGTCTAGACAACCTGTTTTTCATAATTCCGACTCAGGAGTTTCCCTGATGTCCGGCGCGGCGCGCCGGAGCGGCCAGACAAGCCTCGCAATTAACATATGTTGCAATTATTTTGTCTTTGGCAACATACGAATCGACGCTTCCCTACGATCCGCCCACGGAGATCCGCCATGACCATCCCGCCCCGGTTGACCACCCTTCTCGGCCGCAGCCTGCTCGTCGCCGCGTGCGCGCTCGCGTGCGGCGCATCGCTCGCCGCGGAGCCGCTGTCCGGCACGCTCGAGAAGGTGCGGCAAAGCGGCCTGATCTCGATCGGCCATCGCGAGACGTCGGTGCCGTTCTCCTATGTCGACGCGAGCGGCAAGGTGATCGGCTTCTCGCAGGACCTGTGCGACCGCGTGATCGCCGCCGTGAAGGCGCGCACCGGCAAGCCCGACCTGCAGGCGCGCTTCATCCCGGTCACGTCGCAGAACCGCATCCCGCTCGTGCAGAACGGCACCGTCGATCTCGAATGCGGGGTGACCACCAACCTCGCCGCGCGTCACGCGCAGGTCGCGTTCTCGACCACCTTCTTCGTCGCGACGACGCGCCTGCTCACGCGCACGAACTCGGGCATCCGCGACTTCCCCGATCTCGCCGGCAAGACGGTCGTGACGAACCAGGGCACGACGTCCGAACGCCTGCTGCGCAAGATGAACGAGGAAAAGAAGATGAACATGCAGATCATCAGCGCGAAGGACTACGGCGAAGGACGCCTCACGCTCGAATCGGGCCGCGCGGCCGCGTACATGATGGACGACGTGCTGCTCGCCGGCGTGCGCCAGCTCGCGGCGAAGCCGGCCGACTGGGCGATCGTCGGCACGCCGCAATCGTCGGAAGCGTACGGGTTCATGCTGCGCAAGGACGATCCGCAGTTCAAGGCGCTCGTCGACGGCGTGCTCGTGCAGCTGATGAAGAGCGGCGAGATCAACGCGCTGTACGACAAGTGGTTCATGAAGCCGGTGCCGCCGAAGGGGCTCGCGTTCGAGTTCCCGATGAGCGACGTGATCAAGGCGCGCTACGCGGCGCCCAACGACGTACCGCTCGAATGAGCGTCG
The DNA here is from genome assembly GCF_003857985.1 of Burkholderia sp. Bp9090. Classification (NCBI taxonomy): domain Bacteria; kingdom Pseudomonadati; phylum Pseudomonadota; class Betaproteobacteria; order Burkholderiales; family Burkholderiaceae; genus Burkholderia; species Burkholderia sp. Bp9090. Next base: position 40,804 of record NZ_QTPV01000052.1, on the reverse strand, counting down.
CGCGCTGAAACGGGGTCAGCGCGCCCACGCGACGCACGCCGCGTAGCCGGGCGCCGCGTCGAGCCAGCCCGCGTCGAACGCGGCCACGCCGGCGGCGGGCGCGGCCGGCTCGACGATCGTCGTCGCGGGCGTCGCCGCATCGCGCGGCGGCACGACCGCGAACGCGCGCAGCCCGCCGACGATGCCGGTGCCGAGCGCCTTCAGCAGCGCCTCCTTCGCGGTCCACACGCGCATGAACGCGTCCGCGCGGGCGGCGAGCGGCAGGCCGTCGAGATACGCAGCCTCGGCGGCCGCGCACACTTCGCGCGTCAGCGCACGCCAGTCGGTCGTGCGGTTGCAGCTTTCGATATCGACGCCGACGCGCCCCGTCGCCGCCCACGCGATGAGCGCGTGATCGCCCGCGTGCGACACGTTGAAATCGAGCGACACGCGATGCGCGGAATCCAGCGACGGCCGTCCCGATGCGTCGACGACGATCGTGATGTCCTTCGGCGCGATGCCGAGCGCCGCACCGAGCACGTCGCGCAGCGCGGCGCGCGTCGCGGCACTGCGCACCGCATCCTCGTGCCGCAGATAGCGCCCGGCACGCGCCCGCTCCGCGTCGCTCAGCGCCGCGTAGGCGGGCGATGCGAGCGGCACGCGCCAGTCGAAATCGACGCGCGCGACCTGCACGCCGGCACGCGACGCGGCCGGCGGCACATCGAGCAGGTGCACGCGCCACGCGCGGGACAGGTCGTCGGCAATCTCGGAATCGGGTGGAATGGACATCGGCACGCGGCAGTCAGGCGAACGAAACGTTCGATGTTAATCGATCGTACGGGACGGAGACCGACGCATCGCGACCGAGATCGTCGGCAGCGGCAGCAGCGGCAGCCGGTGCGACGCGATGGCCGGGTTGCGCGCGCGTTCACCCGTGCGCGACGGCACCCGGCACGCCGCTTCCCGCCAGCCGCGCACGCTGCGCCGGATGGCGCGCGTGGACGCGGCCCGGCGCATCGGCCGGCAGCGCGCCGTGTTGCAGCCAGTCCAGCGCGACGGGCCACAGCGTGTCGGTGAAGCGGCTGTGGAAGAACGCGAAGTGGCCTATCGCGTCGACGCCGATGTCGCGCGGCGCGATCCGCAGGTGCGTGACGTCGCTGCCCGTGTAGTAGCCGACCAGCCGTTCGATCGCGTCGACCGTGCCGAACCCGTCGTCGTCGAGGCCGATCGCGAGCATCGACGCCGGCAGCCGCGCGAAGCGGGCCGGCAGCGCGGCGCGGCTCGCCGCGGGTTCGGCGAGCAGGCCGTGCGTGAAGGCGTCCTCGAAGCGCGGTTGCGCACGCACCCACGACAGCGCGACGCCGCGCGGCGTGTCTTCCATCCAGCCGAGCCGCTTCGCGGGCACGTAGCCGAATACGGCCGCGAGCGCCGGCATCGCGACGTGCCATTTCCACCACATGCGCCGCCGCTCTTCCGGCCGATAGTCGCGCCAGTACGCATACTGCGCGCCCACCGTCACCACGTGACGCACGTACGCGTTCGACGCCGCGAGCCCGAGCACGCAGCCGCCGATGCTGTGCGCGACGACGTCGAGCGGCTGGCCCGGAAAAGCGTCGCGCGCGTACTGCAAGGCGGCCTCGCAATCGAGCCGCCCCCAGTCGAGCCAGTTCGCGCGCAGCTTCGCGAGCCGCGCGGGGCGCGAGCCGCCGATCCCGCGATAGTCGTACACGAGCACGTCGCGCCCCCGCGCGAACAGCCAGGCCGCGAAACGGAAGTAGTAGTCGCAGCGCACCGACGTCGCGCAATTGACGACCGTCACGGGCCGCACGGTGCTGCCGCGATGCCGCCACACGTAGCCGCGCAGCACGTAACCGTCGGCCGCGGTCAGCGTCACGGCCTCCGGCGGCAACGCACCCGCCGGGCGCCCCGCTGCCTGATCCGCCGCGCACGCGGCCCCGCCTGCTTCGTTCGAAATCGTCATCGTGTCTCCTGTGCGGCGCCGCCTGCCCGGCGCCCGCCCGATCGGCCAGCCTCCATTGAACTTGACGCGCCGGACGTTCTCAACCAATCTTGCTGCTCCGTTCGCATGAGCCCTACGCATGTCAACGCCGCTCGTCCGTCTCCCGTCGCTGGACCTCGTGCGCGGCTTCGTCGCCGTCGGCCGCCGCATGAGCATCACGCTCGCCGCGCAGGACCTGTGCGTCACGCAGTCGGCGGTCAGCCGCCAGGTGCACGCGCTCGAGGCGCATCTCGGCGTCGCGCTGCTGCAGCGCGGCTATCGCAAGATCGCGTTCACGCCGGAAGGCGAGCGGCTGTTCCGCGCCGCCGATGCGGCGCTGCTCAGCCTGCAGGACACCGTCGCGTCGCTCGCCGCCGCACGCGAGCGGCAACCCGTCACGATCACCGCGAGCATCGGCGTCACCGCGCTGTGGCTGCTGCCCAGACTCGGGCGCCTGCAGGCGCGCCTGCCCGACATCGACTTGCGCGTGGCCGCGAACGACAAGGTACTCGATTTGCGCGCGGAAGGCATCGACCTCGGAATCCGCTACTGCCCGCGCGAGCGCGCGCCGGCCGGCGCGCTGCACCTGTTCGACGAGATCGTCGTGCCGGTCGCGCACCCCGCGCTGGCCACCCGGCCCGTCACCGACGCGGCCGCTATCGCCGAGCACGTGCTGCTCGAATTCGACGGGCCGCCGCAAACCCGACTGCAGTGGCGTGCGCACCTGCACGCGGCCGGGCTCGGCGACGCGCGCCCGAAGGGCGTGCTGCGCTTCAACCAGTACGACCAGGTCATCCACGCCGCGATCGCCGGCCAGGGCGTCGCGCTCGGCAGGCTCGCGCTCGTCGCGCCGATGCTCGCCGACGGCCGGCTCGCGGTGCTCGGCCCGCACTCGCAGGCGTTGTCGGATGCGTACGGCTACTGGCTGTTCCGGCACGATCCGGCACCGCGCCGCGAAGTCGCCGACGTGCGCGACTGGATCCTCGCGGAAGCGGCCGAGTGCGACGCCGCGATGCGGGCGTACGACGTGGCGCAGCGGTAGCCGCGAGCGAAATTCCGCATCGAGCCGGCGCCGGCGCGGTCTTGCGCACGTACATGAACGCCGCCACGGGCAATGCACCGACGCCCCGTCCCCGCTGCATCGGCCGCCTGTCACGCCGGCTGCATGCGGCGCAGCGGCTTCACGCATCCGGCGCGTGCAGCCCCCGTCACCGGCATCGCGTCCGCGCCGCATCGCATTCCCCGCACGCATGCGAACGCGACCGAATGATTGCTTGAGCGGCCCGGCACCGGATCGTCTAATCGGATCGAACGCGGCCGCCGCGCCGCACGCATCCATCCGGAGACACGCATGACCCCGATCGAACAAGACGCCCGGCGCCGCTGGCTGCCGGTGCTCGCGGGCGGCCTGATCATGGGCGCCGCGCTCGGCATCCGTCACGTGCAGGGACTGTTCCTCGCCCCCGTCACGCTCGACCACGGCTGGTCGCGCGAAGCGTTCGGCCTCGCGCTCGCGCTGCAGAACCTGATCTGGGGCATCGCGCAACCGTTCACCGGCATGATCGCCGACCGCTTCGGGTCGGTGCGCGTGATCGTCGCCGGCATGCTGCTGTACGCGGTCGGGCTCGTCACGATGGCGTTCGCCGCGTCGGCCGGCGTGTTCACGGCCGGCGCGGGGTTCGTGATCGGCGTCGCGCTGTCGGGGTCGGCCTTCGCGTCGATCTACGGCGCGCTGAGCCGCCTGTTTCCGCCCGACCGGCGCGGCTGGGCGCTCGGCGTCGCCGGCGCGATCGGCGGGCTCGGCCAGTTCTGCATGGTGCCGGTCGCGCAGGTGCTGATCGGCGGCATCGGCTGGCAGCATGCCTTCGTCGCGCTCGCCCTCGTCGCCGCGCTGCTCGCGCCGCTCGCCGCGCTGGTGCGCGACCGGCCCGCGCAGGCCGCGAGCCGCGCGGACGGCCCCGACCAGTCGATCGGCGCGGCGGTGCGCGAAGCGTTCGCGCATCGCGGCTTCTGGCTGCTGAACGCGGGATTCTTCGCGTGCGGGTTCCAGCTCGCGTTCATCGCGACCCACCTGCCCGCCTACCTGCTCGATCACGGCCTGCCGGCGCGCCACGCGAGCGTCGCGCTCGCGCTGATCGCGCTGACCAACGTGGCCGGCACCTACGCATGCGGCCATCTCGGCGGCCTGCTGCGGCGCAAGTACGTGCTGTCCGTGCTGTACCTCGTCCGCGCGCTGGCAATGGCCGCGTTCGTTGCAGCGCCGTTGTCGCCCGCGAGCGTCTACGTGTTCGCGGCCGTGATGGGCTTCACGTGGCTCGGCACGGTGCCGCTGACCAACGGCGTGATCTCGCAGGTGTTCGGCGTGCGTTACATCGCGACGCTGTTCGGCTTCGTGTTCTTCGGGCACCAGCTCGGCAGTTTCTTCGGCGTCTGGCTCGGCGCGCTCGTGTACGACGCGACGCATTCGTACCTGCCGCTGTGGATCGGCTCGATCGCGCTCGGCGTGCTGGCCGCGCTGCTGCACCTGCCGATCGACGACGCGCGCATCGCGCGGCCGGTGCCGGGCAAAGCCGCATGGGCGTGATGCGTGCGGCGCTGGCCGCCGGCGCGCTCGCGTTCGTCGCGTGGTGCGGCGCGGCCTACTTCGATTCGGGCGTCGCGCTCGCGCTGCTCGAGCACGCGGCGTTCTGCGACTGACGCGGCGAACCGTGGCCGCGCGCAGCGACGGCCGGTCACGCCTGGCGACGCTTCGGCAACGAGGCCAGCGCATCGAGCGCGCGACGGCGCGCGCCGTCGTGATCGACAATCGGCGCCGGATAGTCGACGTCGAGCCGCACGCCGGCCGCCGCAAGCTCCATCGGGGATGCCTCCCACGGCGCGTGGATCGTCACCGCGTCGAGGCCCGCGAGTTCCGGCACCCAGCGGCGCACGTACGCCCCTTGCGGGTCGAACTTCCGGCCCTGCGTCACCGGATTGAAGATGCGGAAATACGGCGCGGCGTCGGCGCCGCAGCCGGCCACCCATTGCCAGTTCGCCGGGTTGTTCGCGGCATCCGCGTCGACGAGCGTGTCGTGGAACCAGCGCTCGCCGGCCCGCCAGTCGATCAGCAGATGCTTGACGAGAAACGATGCGACGACCATCCGCACGCGGTTGTGCATCCAGCCGGTCGTCCACAGCTCGCGCATCCCCGCATCGACGAGCGGGTAACCGGTCAGCCCGCGCTGCCACGCGCGCAGCGCGGCAGGATCGTCGCGCCACGGCATCGCGTCGAACTGCGCCCGGAAGTTGTCGGTCGCGAGCGCCGGAAAGTAATACAGCAGCACATGGCTGAATTCGCGCCAGCCGAGTTCGCTCAGGAACTTCTCGGCGCCGGCCGCGCAGGCCGCACCGCCCGCCTGTGCCACACCCTGCACCGCATGCCACACCTGTCGCGGCGACAGGTTGCCGAAGCGCAGGCACGGCGATAGCCGGCTCGTCGCCGACCGGTCGGGCCGGTCGCGCGTATCGGCATAGCCGGTCAGCGACTCGACGGAAAACGTATCGAGCCGCGCCTGTGCGCCGGCTTCGTCGGGTGCCGGCCACGCGTCGCGCAGGCCGCCCGCCCAGTCCGGCGCGTGCGGACGCAACCCGAGCGCGTCGAGCGGCAGCGCGCGTTCGCGCACGCCGGCCGGCCACGAATGAAACACGATCCGCTCAGGCTCCGGCAGCGGCGCCGCCACCGTGCGATCGCGCCGCACCGCGCGCCAGTACGCGGTGAACACCTGGAACGGCGTGCCGGCGCCCGTCAGCACGTCCCACGGTTCGTTCAGCAGGCTGCCGTTGCTGCTCTCGACCTCGAGGCCGCGCGCCTTCAGCGACGCCTTCAACGCCGCATCGGCATCGCGCTGCGGCTGCGCATAGCGGCGGTTCCAGTACACCGCTGCCGCGCCCGTGTCCTGCGCGACGCGTTCGATCTCGCGCGGCGCATCGCCGCGCAACAGCAGCAGGCGTCCGCCATGACGCGCGAGCGCCGCATCGAGTCCGGCGAGCGATCCATGCAGCCACCAGCGCGCCGCCCCGCCGAGCGCGCGCCCCGCGCCTTCGCCCGTGTCGTCGACGTACACGCATACGAGCGGCCGGCCCGACGCAACCGCGCGCGTCAGCGCGGGCTGGTCGGTCACGCGCAGATCGTCGCGGAACCACACGATGGCAGGAGCAATGGTCGACTTCGCTGGCACGGGCACCTCGAGCAGGAAACTGAAGAGTGACCGGTATTGTCGCGGCAGGTTCGCGCGATGTCGACGTTCGAACCGCACGGCGTACCGCGCGCGTGCGTCGCGTACCGACGCCGACACCGGATCGCCGGCCCGGTGAAACGCCTTAGTCCGTTCCGACGATTCTTCGCCGCACGCACCGGCCTACGCTCGATGTGGGGTTCGCCGCGATGTGCGACGCGCGCCGGCCGCCGCTCAGCCCCATGCATTGCGCGGCGCGTCCGCCATGCCCGCCGGCGCCGGCGCGACCCGTTCCGGCTGTCGCGGCGCGTACCCGCCCGTGCGGGCGCAGCCGCGGCCCCCTCCGCTCCCTCACTCACATTCGATACCCGCCATGACCAAACCAGCCAATCTCGTCACCTCGATCACCGTCGCGATCGACGCCCCCGCTGCCGTCGTCTGGGAAGTGCTGACCGACTTCCCGCGCTACGGCGAATGGAACACGTTCTGCGTCGGCCTCGAGACGACCGGCCGGATCGGCGACTTCGTGCACATGCAGGTGCGCATTCCCGGCACGGAGACGGTGATTCCCGTCAACGAAATCCTCGTCGCATACGAGCCCGAGCGCCTGCTGTCGTGGGAGCAGCGCCCGACCGACGACAACAAGGACGCCGCGCGCCGCGACCAGTACGTCGAAGCCGACGGCGCCGAGCGCTGCCGCTACTTCACGACGGACCAGTTCCTCGGTCTCAACGCGGAAACGATCATGCGCGAGCACGGCGGCTGGGTGAAACAGGGGTTCGACCAGTGCGCGCGCGACGTGAAGCAGCGCGCAGAAGCGCTGCATGCGGCCCGCCGGCGCAAAAGCGCGTGACGGAGCGCAACCGATGCCCGACCTGCAGACCCTCTCCGATCATCACGACATCCGCGAGCTGATCGTCGCGTACTCGAGCGCGATCGATGCGCGCGACTTCGACGCGCTCGATACCGTGTTCATGCGCGACGCGACGATCGACTATCGCGCGATGGGCGGCATCGCCGGCACGTATCCGGACGTCAAGGCGTGGCTGCGCACCGTGCTGCCGCAGTTCCCGCAGTACCAGCACATGGTCGGCAACCTGTCGATCACGCTCGACGGCGACACCGCGCGCGGCCGCACGATCTGTTTCAATCCGATGGAAGTCGCGCTGCCGGACGGCGGCACGCAGGTGATGTTTCTCGGGCTGTGGTACGTCGACCGGTTCGTGCGCACCGCGCAGGGCTGGCGCATCGCCGAGCGCGTCGAGGAACGCTGCTACGGCCACAACGTGCCGGCCGTGCTTGCGAACGCGACCGGCTGAACAGCGACACGTCGCACGACGCGCGCGCCGTGGCATCGTTGCACGGCGCGCGTGTCGCAGGCCCTCGGGTCAGTCGAGACGGAACGCCGCTTCGAAGCGCGCGGCGAACGCGTCGAATTCGGTTTCCGGCAGATGGTTGATGCCGCCCGCGCGCTTGCGCCCGCCGCCGGTCGGGAAACCGCGGCAGAATTCGTCCGCGCCGAGCGCCCGGCCGTCCGGCACGCGCACGCTGACCACGAACCCGCCCTGCGCGCGTGGCGACAGCACCGCGAGCGCCGCATGCGGCGCATTGCGCATCCGCTCGTTCGCGAGCATCCCCGTCGCGCGCCGCGCCCACGGATGATCCGGCATCCTGATCAGCGTCGCGCCCGGCACGTCGCGCAACGGCGCGAGTGCGCCCGCGAGCGCCATGTCGTCGCGATAGCCGTCGCGCAACGCGGCGAACACCGGCGTGTCGCGCACGAAGTCGAGCGGATCGACGCATGGCAGCATCGCGTCGGCCAGCACGGCCGGATCGAAATGCAGGTCGCCGACGCATTCGCCGTAGGCGTTGTAGTTCAGGTAGAGGCCGAGTTCGGCCAGCGTGCCGCGTTCGGCTGCGTCGATCCCGTATTCGCGCGCGAGCGCGTCGCCGAGCGCCGGCAGTTCGTCGCCGAACGCCGCGACGATCGCCCAGCGCACATGCCGGCCGCCGAGACGGCGGTTCACGAGCGCGCTCGTGCAGACGTCGGCGGCCGTGTCGATATACGCGTCGAAACGCGGATCGCCGGGCAGCTCGCCCGCGAAGTGATGGTCGAAGTAGCGAACCGCGGCGCCGTCGCGCAGCAGCCGCGCGCATGCGTCGCGGTTCTGGTCGTGCGACACGTCGAGCACGGTCACGCGGTCGCCGGCCCGCGCGTCGATGCGCTCGAGCAGCCTGATGTCGCGCTTCACGCCGGTCACGAGCGTGCCGCGTTCGCCCTCCGCGAGCCGCAGCTGCTGCAGCGCGCACAGGCCGTCCGCGTCGCCGTTGAACGCGAAGAAGTGGCGCCCCTGTTCCTGTTGTCGTTCCTGCATGATCCGTTGCTCCGTCCTCAGGGCATGAAATCGCCGCCGTTCGCGTCGAGCGTCGCGCCGGTCACCGCGTTCGCGTAATCCGACGCGAGGAACAGCGCCGCGCGCGCGCAGTCGTCATCGGTCGGCAGCTTCGCGAGCGCGATGTTCGACGCGATCGGCGCGATGATCGCCTCCTCCGTCGTGCCGTACTCGGCGGCCACCTGCCGGAAATACGTCTGCGTCGGCACGCCCCACATCCAGCCCATGTGGATGCTGTTCGCGCGGATCCCGTGCACGCCGAGCTCGCGCGCCAGGTATTTTGCCGCAACCGCGAGCGCGCCCTTCGATACAGCGTAGCCCGCTTCCCCTGCAAACGGCTTGCGGGTGGCCTGCGTGTTGATCATCACGATCGCGCCGCGCTTCTGCCGCTTCATGTGCGGCACGATTTCCTGCGTGAGCGTCATCGTGCCGAACACGTTGGTGTCGAACACCGCGCGCCAGCCGTCGAGATCGGCTTCCTCGACCGGCTCCGGGAACGTGCCGTGCGCGAACGCGCTGTTCACGAGCGCGTCGATCCGGCCGAAGCGCTCGACCGCCTGCGTCGCGAGCTGCCGGCACTGCGCGCGCTCCGCGATGTCGGTGCGCACCTTCAGCACGTCGCACGCGACGCCGAGTGCGCCGATCCGTGCTTCCGCATCGTCGAGCTTGTCCATCGTGCGTGCCGCGACCACCACGCCGCGCGCACCCTCGCGTGCCGCCTCGACGGCGAGTTTTACACCGAGCCCCGGCCCGATCCCTGAAATCACGACGATCTTGTCCTTCAGCAACATGGGTTGTCTCCTGGTTATCGTTCGTCTCGCGGGCGCGCCGTCAGTCGGCCGCCCGCAGGTGCCGCGCGCGATACGCGGCGAAGTCGTGCTCCAGTTGCGCATCGGTGAAGCCGAAGCGCGCGATCGAGTAATCGTGCGCGGCGCGCTTGTCGCGGCCGTTGCGCGCCATCCAGGCCGTCATCGCCGCGCGCTGCGGCGCATCGAGCGACATGCCCGCGAAGCGGTACACGGCTTCGGCCACGCCGAGCGGATCCGACACCGTGTCCTCGAAACGCACGTCGAGAAAGCGCTCGGCCGGCAGCGCGTCGCGCGCCGTCATCGCCGCGCCGATCGCGCGCGCCATGCCGGCGTTCCACTGCGCGCCGACCGTGCGCGGATCGGGGTCGTCCGCATACATCTGCCACAGCGTGTGCGCCATGCTCGCCATCGACGGAATCGTCTGCGCCGGGTCGCGATGCGTGAGCACGACCTGTGCCCGCGGAAACACGCGGCACAGCACGTCGAGCGCATGCAGATGCTGCGGCGTCTTCAGCAGCCAGCGCGCGGCCGCTGCGACGCCGCGTTGCGCCTTCTGCCACTGCAGGAACTGCAGCATCCGCTTCAGGTACGTATAGACCGGCGTCAGGTCCTGCTTCGCGAGCCACGCCGTATAGCCCGGCACGTTCGCGTACGAATCCATCGCGCACACGAACGAATGCTCCATCAGCATGAACTCCTCGTCGGCAAGCATCGCGTCGAGCGGATGGATCGCGAGGATCTGCGGAATGCAGTCGATCATCGTCGCGACCTCGGCCTGCGCGCGCGCGATGCGCACGCTCGGCGCGTCGAGCGTCTCGCCGTCGAGCGGCGCCGGATAGCGCGTTTCCCACCACGCGGCCGAATGAAAGCGCGGATCGACCGCGAGCAGCCGCTGCAGCAGCGTCGTGCCGGTGCGCGGCAGCCCGACGATCACGAGCGGATCGTCGATCTCGATGTCGGCGATCTCCGGATGACGGCCGAAGTAATCCTCGATAACGAGCCGGTTCACGAGCTGGCCGACGAGTTTCTCGCGCATCATCGCCACACCGCGCGCCGACAGCTTCGCTTCGTCGATCAGCGATGCGCACATCACGTCGAGCGCCTCGCGATACGGGCCGTCGCCGAACGCGGTGAGGCCGCCCGTGCGCGACACGGCCTCGGCGATCAGCGCGTCGGCGTCGAGCTGGGTGCGGATCGGGTCGAGCGGCGCGTTCATGCGGCCTCCTTCAGCGCGGCGAGCTTGACGACGCGCGCGCGCGGATGCACCGGCTGCGCGGCGCCGACCCAGCGCCAGCAGATCGTGCCGGTGCGATGCCCGGCCGTATCGAGCCAGTTCGCGCCACCCGGCCGCGACGCGGCGACCACCACCGTCACGCCGCCATCCGCATTCAGCCGCGCGCTGTGCTTGTTCACGCAGATGTCGAAGTGCCGATAGTCGAGCGACTCCATCCAGTAATTGTTGAGCTGCACGTTCCAGAAATCGCAGTCGGGCACGGTGTCGACGTCGATCACCAGCGCCTCGTCGTCGGCGAGCGACCAGCACGAGTGGTAGTAGTAGATGTTCGGATCGCCACCGACCGACTGGCACAGCGCCTGGTCCGCAGGCGGCAGCGCGTTTACGTGCGAGCCGTAGCTCGCGGCCCAGTCGGCGAACAGCTTCGCCGTCTGCTCGACGAACTGCGCGGCGCGCGTGAGGCCGCCCTGCAGCACGAGCGGATCGAGCGGCGCCGGGCGATCGTGCGCGCCGATGCGTTCGATCTTCAATTGCGCGGGCGTCTCCGCGCGCCGGTCGAGGAAAGTCTGACGCACCAGCAGCGCGTTCGTGCCCGGCTCCATGCGCACCCAGTTGCCCGCGCGCGGCGTTTCGCTCAGCACGATCTCGAAGCTGCCGTCCGGCGCGAGCTCGAGCTGCTTCGCGTCGAGAAACCCGGTCTGCAGCATCTTGCCGTCCGTCTCGTAACCGCCCTTCTGCGTGCCGAAGCTCAGGTATGCGACCGTGCCGCGCCGCCCCGTCACACGATATTCGCAGCGGCCGTCGAGGCGCGCGTACTGGTACAGGTTGTCGGGATTGTCGGCGCCGATCTTCGCGGTCTCGTGCGACGGCGAGAAGAAGCCGGGCCACGCGCCGTCCGCGAACTCGACGTGCATTTCGAGCGCGATGCGCATCAGCCGGCTCAGGTAGCGGAATCCTTCCGCGCGCGTGAGCGGATCGTCCGGCGCCTCGGCGCGCAGGATCTGCTCGCCGCTGCGTTTCAGGGTGTCGCAGAAATCGGCCCAGGTCTGGCCCGAAAGCAATTGCGTGGCGCGTGTGTCGTCCGTCATGTGTCGTCTCCGCCGATGGTCGAGCGCTCACCTTAAGCGAGCGCCTCGCGCGCCACTTCGTCCGGGTGGACTAAGGAAAGATCCGCTGCCCGCCGCGCCGCGTGTTAGTCCACCCGGACGAAGAACGGCACCGCCCTCGCTCGATACCGTTGGCGTCATGCACGAAACGCCGCACATGTCGCGCGGCGCAGGCATGCAACAAGGAGACGAACGATGTTGACCCACTTGGAGCGACTGGAGGCCGAAAGCATCCACATCATGCGCGAGGTGGTCGCGGAAAGCGAAAACCCGGTGATGCTCTATTCGATCGGCAAGGACAGCTCGGTCATGCTGCATCTCGCGATGAAGGCCTTCTACCCGGCGAAGCCGCCCTTTCCGCTGCTGCACGTCGATACGACGTGGAAATTCCGCGAGATGATCGCGTTTCGCGACGAGACGGCCGCGCGCCTCGGCCTCGACCTGCGCGTGCACGTGAATCCCGACGGCGTCGCGAACGACATCAATCCGTTCACGCACGGCTCGGCCGTGCACACCGACGTGTGGAAAACGCAGGGGCTCAAGCAGGCGCTCGACCACTACGGTTTCGACGCCGCGTTCGGCGGCGCGCGCCGCGACGAGGAGAAATCGCGCGCGAAGGAGCGCATCGTGTCGCTGCGCTCGGAGCAGCACCGCTGGGATCCGAAGCGCCAGCGTCCCGAACTCTGGTCGCTGTACAACGCGCGCAAGCGCCGCGGCGAAAGCCTGCGCGTGTTCCCGATTTCCAACTGGACCGAACTCGACATCTGGCAATACATCCGGCTGCACGACATTCCGATCGTTCCGCTCTACTACGCGAAGGAGCGGCCGGTGGTCGAGCGCGACGGCGCGCTGATCATGGTCGACGACGAACGCCTGCCGCTGCGCGACGGCGAAGTGCCGCAGACGCGCAAGGTGCGCTTTCGCACGCTCGGCTGCTATCCGCTGACGGGCGCGATCGACAGCGACGCGAGCTCGCTCGACGACATCCTGCAGGAGATGCGCGACACGCGCACGTCCGAGCGCCAGGGACGGCTGATCGACAGCGATTCGGCCGGTTCGATGGAAAAGAAGAAACAGGAGGGATATTTCTGATGGCACACGTACTCACCGCCCCCGAGGCACTTGCGCACACGACGCCCGACATGCACTCCGACGATGCGCAACCGAAGGACCTGCTGCGCTTCATCACGTGCGGCAGCGTCGACGACGGCAAGAGCACGCTGATCGGCCGCCTGCTCTACGAATCGAACATGCTGTTCGACGATCAGTTGACCCAGCTCGAAGCCGATTCGAAGAAGGTCGGCACGCAAGGCGGCGAACTCGATTTCGCGCTGCTCGTCGACGGCCTGTCGGCCGAGCGCGAACAGGGCATCACGATCGACGTCGCGTACCGCTTCTTCGCGACCGCGCGACGCAAGTTCATCGTCGCCGATACGCCCGGCCACGAGCAGTACACGCGCAACATGATCACCGGCGCGTCGACCGCCGATCTCGCGGTGATCCTGATCGACGCGCGCAAGGGCGTGCTCACGCAAACGCGCCGCCACAGCCATCTCGTCGCGCTGATCGGCATCAAGCGCGTCGTGCTCGCGATCAACAAGATGGACCTGGTCGACTACGACCGTGCCGTGTTCGAGCGTATCGACGCCGACTACCGCGCGTTCGCGGCCGAACTCGGCCTCGACGAAATCGTCAGCATTCCGATGTCCGCGCTGCGCGGCGACAACGTGATCGCATCGAGCGCGCGGATGCCATGGTACGCGGGCCCCCCGCTGATGCGGCATCTCGACACGCTGCCGCTCGTCGAGCGCGTGACGCGCGACGAACCGTTCCGGCTGCCCGTGCAATGGGTCAACCGTCCGCACCTGAACTTCCGCGGTTATGCCGGCAGCATCGCATCGGGCGAAGTGCGCGTCGGCGAACGCGTGCGCGTGCTGCCGTCCGGCAAGGAGAGCCGCGTTGCGTCGGTGATCACGCCGGCCGGCGAAACCGATGTCGCGCGCGCCGGCGAAGCGGTGACGCTCACGCTCGCCGACGAGATCGACGTGAGCCGCGGCGACATGATCGCGCGTGCCGACGCGCCACCGGAAGTCGCCGACCAGTTCGAGGCGACGCTCGTGTGGATGCACGACGAACCGCTGCTGCCGGGCCGGCCGTATCTCGTGAAGCTCGGCACGCAGACGGTCGGCGCGACCTGCGCGACGCCGAAGTACAAGATCGACGTGAACACGCGCGAGCATCTCGCCGCGCGCACGCTCGCGCTGAACGAGATCGGCGTGTGCAACCTGAGCTTCGACCGGCCCGTCGCGTTCGATCCGTACGACCTGAATCGCCACACCGGCGGCTTCATCGTGATCGACCGCTTCACCAACGACACGGTCGGCGCCGGGATGCTGCACTTCGCGCTGCGCCGCGCGCACAACGTGCACTGGCAGGCCGTCGATGTCGACCGCGACGCGCGCGCGGTGCAGAAGGCGCAGACGCCGCGCATCGTATGGCTGACCGGGCTGTCGGGCGCGGGCAAGTCGACGATCGCGAACCTCGTCGAGCGGCGCCTGCATGCGCTCGGCAAGCACACGTACCTGCTCGACGGCGACAACGTGCGGCACGGCCTGAACCGCGATCTCGGCTTCACCGAGGCCGATCGGGTGGAGAACATCCGGCGCGTGGCCGAAGTCGCGCGGCTGATGCTCGATGCCGGGCTCATCACGCTCGTGTCGTTCATCTCGCCGTTCCGCGCGGAACGCGACATGGCGCGCGCGCTGGTTCGTCCCGACGAGTTCGTCGAAGTGTTCGTCGACACGCCGCTCGCGGTCGCCGAGGAGCGCGATCCGAAGGGGCTGTACAAGAAGGCGCGCAAGGGCGAACTGAAGCACTTCACGGGCATCGACTCGCCGTACGAGCCGCCGGCGCAGCCCGAACTGCGCATCGATACGGTGGCCGAGTCGCCGGAGGCCGCGGCGGAACGGATCGTCGCGTACCTGCTGCGCGAACGCACCGCGTAAGCGGCGCCGGGGGCTACGCACGCTGCGTCGCTCCGGCACGGCCCGCGTCGTCTACTCCGTTCGGATGACGCGGGCGGCTGGCCGGTCGGTATGCTGGCTCGGGAGCATTCACCCCGACCCAGGAGAACACGAGCATGCGGATCGCGCTGGCGCCCGGCGACACGGCCGCACACGACAGCTTCGACGACGCGGCATGGACGGCCCGCGAACTCGGCGCGTGGCTCGGGCTCGTCTATCAGGGCCCGTCCGAGACGACGCCTTGGGCGGGCTTTCTCGAAGCGATGCGCGTGCGGCTCGACGCGAGCTTCACGACGCTCGTGCTGCGCAGCCCGCGCGGCACGCGGCGCGGGCTCATCATCAACGCATCGACCCACGGCCCGCTGCTGCCCGGCGAACCATCGTACAGCGAAGAGTTCTACGCGCTGTGCCCGTTTCTCGACCACCCGCCCGGCCAGGTGTTCACGGCCGACACGCTGTTCGGCGCGACGCGCTGGTGCGCGCACGATTTCTACCGGCAATACCTGCAGCCGCTCGACCTGCGCTTCATCCTCGGCGCGAATCTGCGCGGCGAGCGCGGCGTCGAGTGCGCGTTCTTCGTGAGCCGCCCGCATCATGCGCGCGACTTCGACGCGGCCGAACGCGCGCAGGTCGCGACGCTGCTGCCGCACCTGCAGCGCGCGGTCGAGCTGCACGCGGCGCTCGACGTGCTCGACGCCGAACGCGCGCTGTACGCGGGCACGGTCGACCGGCTCGACGTCGGCACCGCGATCCTCGACGAGGACGGTCGCGTGATCAAGCACAACCGCATCGCCGAGCGGCTGTTCGAGCAGCAGGACGGCCTGTGCCTGCGCCAGGAGCGGCTCCATGCATCGTGCCCGCTCGACGAGCGCCGGCTGCAGAAGGCGCTGCAGGCCGCGCTCGAGCATTTCCGCGCGGGCGCGCTCGGCCGCATCGAGGCCACCACGCTGTCGCGCCCCGGCGGCGCGATGCCGTTGAACGTGCTGCTGCGCCCGCTCGCGCCCTTTCACGGCGCGGAGGACCGCCAGCACCGGCCGGCCGTCGCGGTGTTCGTCCGCGATCCGGCGTCGTCGCCGCAGACCTCGCGCGACATGCTGCACCGGCTGTTCCGCCTCACGCCGATGGAAACCGAGATCGCGCTGCTGCTCGTCGACGGCCTGACGCTCGACGAAGCGGCCGCCGCGACCGGCATCACGAAGAACACCGCCCGTGCGCATCTGCGCGGAATCTTCGCGAAGACGGGCGCGACGCGGCAGGCCGTGCTCGTGAAGATGCTGCTGAACAGCGTCGTGTCGATGGCATAGCGGGCCGCGCACGAAGCCGGCAGGTTGCCGGGGCGAAGGGCGCCGCAGGGCAGGACCGAGCGGCACGCCTGCCCACTCACGTCATCCGTCATCAGATGTGATTGCGCACGGAGACAACCGGCACTTCCCGATATATTCCGGGTAAACCCGCGACGTCATATCAGGATCTCAGGCGTACCATGTCATACGACAACATACTACCTAGATCACCACCGATGCGAACGCGGGCCCCTGCCCCGTTCGCCGCCCGCCCGGAGACTCCCTTGACCTCGCCCGCCCTGCCCGGCCGCGACCCGCTCGCATCCGCCACCTCGAAAGTGAAATGGCACGTGCTGCCGCTCGTGTCGATCATGTTCATCGCGAACGATATCGACCGCTGCCGACGGCCTTCGGCTATCTGAAGCAACATACGGGTTCGATCGCGGGCGGCCGGGATGCGCTCGCGATCGCGTTCCTAGTCGCCACGGTCGCCGCGCCGTTCGCGCGCACGCGCCGGCGCAGCGATCCGCCGCGCGGCTTGCCGGCCGACGAGTCCTTCACGCAACACCGCAATGCTCCGCCATGCCGAACACTGACCGCCTGACCGTCGTCGTCCCGAATGCCGTCGACGGCGACCTCGCCACGTTCTCGCTCACGTCCGACGGCACGCTCGCGCCGCTCGCCCGCTACCCGGCCGGCGACGTCGCGATGCCGGTCGCGGTGCAGCCCGATCGCGCGCGGCTGTACGTCGCGACGCGCGGCGAGCAGCCGACGATCGTCGCATTCCGCGTCGCCGCAGCCACCGGCGCGCTCGCCCGCATCGGCGCGACCGCGATCGACGCGAGCCTCGCCTACCTGTCGCTCGACCGCAGCGGCCGCTGGCTGCTCGGCGCGTCGTACGGCGGCCATTCGTTGAGCCTCTACGACGCCGCGCGCGTGCGCGACGGCGACGGCGCAGCGCTGCAGGTCGCGCACGGCATCGCGAACGCACATGCGGTCGTCGTGTCGCCGGACAACCGCTTCGCGTACGTGAGCTCGCTCGGCTCGGACCGGATCTTCACGTTCGCGCTGATCGAGGATGCCGGCGGCCTGCGTGCGGTCGAGCACGGCGAAACGCGCGTGCCGGGCGGCTTCGGGCCGCGCCACCTGCGCTTCGCGCGCGACGGCCGGACGCTGGTCGCGGTCGGCGAATTCCAGGCCACGCTCGCGACCTTCGCGCGCGACGCCGACAGCGGCCGCCTCGGCGACGCACGGGTCAGCGCGCGCCACCCGGCCGTCGCCGGCCTCGCGCAAGGCCATGCGCGCCCGCCCGCGCCGACCGGGCCCGCCGTGTGGGCTGCCGATCTCCACCTGACGCCCGACGAGCGCTTCGCGTATGTGAGCGAACGCACGTCGAGCCAGTTGCTCTGCTATCGCCGCGATGCGGACGGCGCCTTCGACCCCGTACACGCGACGGCCACCGAAACGCAGCCGCGCGGCTTCGCGATCGATCCGTCGGGACGCTGGCTCGTCGCATGCGGCGAGCAGTCGGAATACGTGTCGGTGTACGCGATCGCGCCGGACGACGGCACGCTGGCGTTGCACGCACGCGTGCCGGGCGGCCGCGGGGCGAACTGGGTGGCGATCGTCTGACGGGGCCATCGACCGATGGATCCAATGATCGATTCATCGACGCCGGGCGCACGACCGGCACCGGCCCGCGCCGCCCGGCGCGCCGTCAGCGCCGCTCGCTCGGCGCGACGCCGGTCCAGCGCTTGAACGCACGCGTGAAATTCGCGCGGTCGGTATAGCCGACCCGCGCCGCGATCTCGTCGACCGGCAGGCGCGTGCCCTCGAGCAGCCGGAGCGCATCGCGCAGCCGGATCTCGTCGAGCAGCGCCGAATAGGTCGCACCGAATTCCGCGAGCTTGCGTTTGAGCGTGCGCGCTGACACATGCAGTTCGCGCGCGATTTCGTCCACCGACGGATAACCGGTCTCGCCGCAGATCAGCAGGTTGCGCACGCGCTCGACAATGCTTTCCGCATAGCCGAGCCGCGCGAGTTCGGCCTCGCATTGCTGGACGATCATCTGCGCGGTCTGCGCGTTCGCGGTGCCGATCGGCTCGTCGAGCAGCGCGGCGTCGCAGCGGATACGGTTCGCGCTCGCGTCGAAATGACAGCGCGGCAGCCGCGCGCGATAGCGCTCGAACCACGGCGGCTCGGGCCATTCGAAATGCAGCTCCGCACGCGACTGCAGCGTGCGCCCCGGCGCGGGATCGAGCAGCGAGTTGAACAGGATCGCCGTCTCGACCAGGAAGTTCTCCACCGCGAACTGGCGCAACCGGCCGAGCGGAAACGCCTCGAGCACGTCGATGTCGACGATCCCGTCGAGCTCAGCGAGCCGCACCGAAAAGAACGGCACGCGCGTCGGCAGGTAGCGGATGCCGAGCGCGATCGCCTCGCCGAGCGTTGCGCAACTCATCAGCCCGAAGCCGATCAGCCCGGATTTCGTGAGGCTGCTGCGCAGGCCGATCTCGATCGCGATCGACGGATCGCCCGTCGCCTCGAGCAGGTTGAACACGATCGCCGCCTGCTGCAGCGGCGTGATGCGCGCGTCGGGCTGCGCGAGCCGCTCGCGCTCGACGCCCGAGCCGGCGAGAATCCGGCCGCCATCGATGCCACGCTCCTCGGCGAGCATCAGCATGAACAGCGCATACGCGGACGATACCGTCGCCTTGTTCAGCTGGCGCGCGGCATCCGGGACGGACAGGGCCATGCGGCGGACTCCGGAGCGGTTTCGGCGGATTGTAGCGCTGCTGGCCCGTAATGACACCACAGCGGCATTCTAGCCGCCCGATGCGGCATCGCACGCCCGTGCACCGGCCACCGTGACCCGAAATGACACCATCATTGGCACCGGCGGCCCTCGCGTGCGCTCCGGGGCGCGCCTATGCTTGTCACATCGGCATTGCGCCCCACTCTTTCCGCACGGATTCCGGTCGATGAGCCAACCCGCACGAACCGTCTTTCGCCACGACGCCGACAAGGTCGCGTATGTCCGCCGCGAGGTCAACGCCGCGAGCGACGCGATCCGCGCGCGCTTTCCGCTGCTCGACAACCAGAACCTCGTCGGCGCGACCGTGATGGCCGTGTCGGTGGGCGCGATGCTCGCGATCGCGTGGCTGTATGCGCGCGGCGCGATCGCGTGGTACGTCGCGTTGCCGCTCGCCGCGTTCGTCACGTCGCTGATCCACGAACTCGAGCACGACCTGATCCACCTGATGTACTTCAAGAAGACGCCGTGGGCCTATCACCTGATGATGGCGCTGTGCTGGCTCACGCGGCCGGGCACGATCAACCCGTGGACGCGCCGGCGCATGCACCTGCATCACCACAAGGTATCGGGCGGCGAATCGGATCTCGAGGAATTCGGCATCACCAACGGCGAACGCTGGGGCGTGAAGCGCCTGCTGATGATCGCGGACGGCATGCTCGCCGTCGTGCTGCGGCCGGATGCGATGCGCCGCAAGGTCAAGCAGTACGTGGCCGCGCAACCGGTGCAGGATGCGGCCGAGCGTGCGCAGTTGCGCATCGAGCAGGTGTCGTCCTACATGCCGGTCGGTCACGCGTACTACGCGCTGTGGCACGCGTTCATCGTGTATCACGCCGGCCTGTTCGCGCTGCATGCGTTCGGCTACGCGGTGACTGTGCCGGCCGTCGTCGAGCGCGTGATGAGCGTCGTCGATTTCCTCGCGGTCGTGTGGCTCGGGCCGAACTTCGTACGCAGCTTCTGCATCAACTTCGTCAGCTCGAACATGCATTACTTCGGCGACATCGATTCGCGCAACGTGATCCAGCAGACCCAGGTGCTCAACCCGTGGTGGATGCTGCCGTTCCAGCTGTTCTGCTTCAACTTCGGCAGCACGCACGCGATCCATCACTTCGTGGTGCGCGATCCGTTCTACATCCGGCAGCTGACCGCGCGCACCGCGCATGCGGCGCTGCGTGAAGTCGGCGTGCGGTTCAACGATGTCGGCACGTTCAGGCGCGCCAATCGCTGGGGCGCGTATCGTCCGATTCGCGGTACGCGCGGCGCGCAGCGCGCCGACGCGTAACGGCGGGCGGCGCGGCTCGCCGCGCGGGTCCCGTCAGTCGGTCGGTCAGTCGGTCAGTCGATTAGCTGGTCAGTCGGTCAGTCCTTCAGCGCCGATCGCCGGCATCGGTCCCTGCCCGCGGATCCATGCCCGGTTCGCGAGTTCGGCCATTTCCTTGTCGCCGCGGCTGTCGCCGTACGCGAACAGTTTCGCGGGCGGCTGATTTCCCCACCAGCCGCGCAAACGCACGACCTTCTGCGGGCCCCAGCAGTTCTCGCCGTTCAGCCGCCCGGCAAACGCGCCGCGCTCGAACGCGAGGCGCGTCGCGAGCACCGTGCCGATGCCGACCGTCTTCGCCCACTTCTCCAGATACAGCGACGGCGACGCGCTGACCAGCACGACTTCATGCCCGCGCGCCTGATGCTCGCGCACCCGTTCCAGCATGTCCGGACGCACGAGGTTCGGCAGATAACCATCGACGAAGCGGCACGCGAGCGCGTCGAGCGCGTCCTCGCGGATCGGCCCGAACGCGAACCAAGCGAACTTCGCCTTCGCATCGCCGCGCGACAAGAGGCCCGCCTTCATCGCGACGATCCACGGCAGCGCGCGCAGCCCGGCCCATGCGAAACGCGGCGTGCCGACCGCGTAGCGGACGAAATGACGGAAGCTGTCGGTGGTCGTGATGGTGCCGTCGAAATCGAATGCGGCGACGATGCGGTCGGTCATGGAGAGGCGGGGAAAGCGGTGAGATGCCCGGGAAGATAGCAGAGTCGGGACGCCGTGCGTGCGGGCGCGGGCGTGAGTTGAGGGCACGGCTCTTCCGCGGCGGCTGCATTCGGACGACGCAGGGCCGCCGCGCGAGCCGCGGGAGGCGGCTTCCCGGTTAATTTCAGTGGCTCGCCAAAGAGAGTGGCGGGAGGCCGCCAGAGTTTGCTATACTTTCGGTCTTCCGGAGAGATGGATGAGTGGTTTAAGTCGCACGCCTGGAAAGCGTGTATAGGTTAATCGCCTATCGGGGGTTCGAATCCCCCTCTCTCCGCCAGAACACTAGCAAAGACGGGCCTCTCGGCCCGTTTTTCATTTCTACCCGCCAAAGAACCCGCCAAACATCAAAATGTCTTTTGGGTGGGCCATCAATGCCTGCGATGGATCAAGTCCCGAAGATGATGTTCCTGGAACCAGTGGGACAGGCGCGCCTCGTTCTGGGTCGTGGCCCAGAGCGCCGCGCCAAATGCAATCAAAATAGTCCCTATCAAGATCGCCAACAATAAGTCGCTCATGGCAGTCTCCAAAAGTCACAGCCATGCTTAAATTTTAGGCGCAAGCTTGCACCGATGCCTACCTTGGGTGCTGGCATTGGTGCGAGCATCCGTGAGCACTTGCTAAGCTGATGCTTGGGTTTGATATCGACTTGATATCAAGGCGGAGTCCGACTCCACACCGCCATCCTTGCAGCATCCCACAAGCATTCCTCCAAGCATCCTCGTTGCATTGCGTTGCCTCGTAGCCCACCGGGTTTGAAACCCGGCGTGGCCGTCCGCACCTGTCACGCGGACGGGTGCGTGACAGGTGCGTGACGCGGTGTCCCGATTCGGGACTAGTCCGAAATCGGAACTCTCATCCGCATCGTTACTCGGTCGTTACCGAAACGTTACCTAGGTGATGACGGCCTGATATCAGATCGTCACCGAAGCCTCCCCGAACCCTTCACCCAAGCCTACCTTTGGTGCAGGTGTCCCTGGGACGTCCGCGGGTGTCCCAAGTGACAAGCGCTTGTGTCCTTGGTGACAAGTCCCGTAGCAGGCCCAGGAATGGGCGGGCCGGATTCATTGGGAACGCGTGTCGATCCGTCCCAACGCCGGGAGGGGCTTACAAGGGACTCCGATGGGGCGGCCAAGGTACGCAGTGAGGTACGCACGGAAAGCGCGTACTCCGACCGCGCGACAAACATATGCGAGGATTCGCGAATGCTCGCGCGGGGTTACCGAATCAGGAACGCCTCAGCCGGTTGTCGAATCAACAACCCCGGTTGTCAAAACGACAACGGCTGATGAATTGGTACCGACTGGGGCGATGCCGAAAACAGATGGTAACTCTTAGAGAAGTACATGCCATGTAACTAGAGATCGTCGAAACGGGCTCCAATAGATACACGGCATGTATCTGGAAACGCATCGCCCGTTACATCGCATGTACCTGTTCAAGCTGCCTTAGCTACACGCAGTGTAATAGGTGTCTCGACCTTCTTGCGGCCAACGGTCTTCTTCGTGCGCGTAATCGGCTCAACGGTCAGGTAGGCTCGCCGCGGAAATGCCGCGGCCGACGCATCCAGATCCTCGGTGACATCCAGGTCGCGCCAAGTAAGCGCATACCATGCGGTTCGGTTCGGAAAAGCACCCTTGCGCGATTCCCAGATCAGGCCATTGTCGATCAACTCGGCCTTGGCTTTCGTGACGGTATTTGGCGAGTTCCAGCCGCGCAGCTTCAACTGATCCCAGATGCAGCACAGACGGCCATTGTTGCGACCGTTGAATTCTCGGCAGAACTCAAGCAGCAGAGCGCGAGCGTACACGCTGAGGTTGATGTAGCCCTGGCTCTCTAAAACGACCATCGGCAGCGCGGCAAACGTCGAGCCGTCGCGTCGCTTTGCATCGGCTTTGAACCGCTTCGACCGGCTCATACGTCGCCCCCTCGAAGCGGAAGTCAGTAGGTTTCATCATTCGCCGCCGGTCGCGACGAGTACCGCCGCAACTGCCAATCACGGATCTGCACAAGGGCATTCGCCCACTCGCCGGGAGACAGATTTCGCCAGTCTGGCTCGGGCTTGGGCCATACGCGTTTCACGCGAAATTGCTCGATGTCATGCCAAGCGCGGCTAGCTGGATTGGCGCGTGGTGCCGGTGTGTACAAAGCAACGAACGCCGGCAGATTCGCCATCTTCGCAAGTTCGCGGATAACGCCGGTTGGCTTTTCCTGTCCGATGTCCTGTGCGACCTCGACGAGCGCCAGCGGGAGCTTCCCAGAATAGCCATACTCGACGAACAAAACGCTATCGAGATCGGCCATCGTCAGAGACTGCGCCTGGCGACGGCCGAGGAAGCGACTAATCGATCGCGACCTGTGCCAGACACCATAGGCACGGTCGCGGATGAGATGTTGTTCTTCTTGCATGGCTCGATTACCGGCTTACTTGGCCGGTACTGATATATTCGCTGACCACCGCGAAAAAGCCCTCTACCATTGTGGCCTCTCGCCAATCACCAGAACGTTGCACGCTTCTGAGCATGTTTCCGGTAATAAAGCTCAGGATGTGCTCATTGAATTCGCCCTCTGGATTGTTTAGTAGATCAAGCAGCTCAAACGCATACGCGCGCCCCAACGTATGATGAACAGCGTAATAGTCAGTGTTCGGAGGGACGACGCTCCACCACACCATGTGCCCGTTTTCATCTCGGGCCGTGAAAGGAAGATCTTCTGGCGTGCATGGCGCGCTACTCGAGACAGACCACTTGATACGCTTGGTCGCCTCGCGTATTCCACCGCCATAATCTTTGAATTTAACAATGGCTGCGTTAGTCATGACGCCCCCTTACCTGTTGAAGGAAGGCTGCGCGATCTTTCACATACGACTCGTGAGCATCATGGCGCGCGCGGTTTTGTTCGTGATCTGCCCAATTGCAACCATGTGCTTCCGCTTCGCAGTTGATCGTGTTCATCAAGTCATCGGCTCGTGCACGGATCGAGCGCATGATTGTCGCGATGTCGTCGGTTTTGCTCCAGAAATCAGGATTCGTCATTGCTGCAAGCGAAATGCTGCAAATCGAGATGATTTCTGACAACCCTTCCTGGGCAATGCAATCAACGAGCTGCAGCGTGTTCGCGAGCTTGGTTTCGTTTGCCTCGATCGCTTCTACCTTAGACATGGCTCACCTCTGAAAAGAAATCGGCCCGACCCTCGGCGCGTTCAGCATAGGCCCCACTGAGTTCAATCGCGATCTCGATCAGCGAATGCGTGCTGAATTTGTCAATCTCGTCACCCGAGACTGCATATTGGATGACGCCCAGAAGCGCATTGATGCGGAGCAATGCCTCGCTTGCTGCGCGCAACTCGTTGGCAGCGCGAGTCGCGATAGCGGAGTCCTCAGTCATGGAGAGCCTCCACCAAGGCTGCTTCGACCTTCAGGCTGAGATCAGACATCAAAACGAACATTGCCTCCTTCCGGCCCTCGAGATGGTCTTCAATCATCGCCGGGTCTCCGCTGAAATTCAGAAGTAGAGCGCTTAGTTGGCGAGCTGCTCGAAGCGAGTCCTGTCTCTTTTCGGCTAAAACTGCGTCGTAGTGCTTATCCATGGCGTTGCTCCTATCACGTTTCTAACCGCGCCAACGTTGGCGCAATGCCTACAGTACGCCTCTATTCGCAATCGCAAGGAGCATCGGCCGCTGGGGCGCTGCCGACTTGCGGCGTCCACGGATGCGCGCGGCGCGATGCGGCGTCTGCAAAGCCCTTCGCGCCCGATAGTGGACGTCGGTCGACCGGTTCGCGATCTCTTTCGCGATACGCGCTGCGAAGCCGTCGCAGAAGTCACGGGCGCGTCCTGCGGACAGCTCCGGCTGGTCGCACGCCTCAAGCAGGGTGGCGAGTGCGTTGTCGCGGTAGTCAGCCATGCTGGCACTTGGGCAGAGCAGCCAACGGCGTGCGGCCTCGGCGCCGGCTGCTGCACAGAACGACATGGAAGGCTTGGTGATTTCAGGCTGGTTCATTTCGATCCCCTCTGGTCCGGTTTGAACACGCGTGCACATCTCTGCACGTCGTTGAGACCATGATGGACCACCGTGGTCCTATTGTCAACACCACCGTGGTTCATCATAATCAACCCATGACTCGTGAAGATCCCCAGATGAAATTGCGCCTGCCGGCCGAGCTGAAAGACGTGCTCACCGCTGCTGCGCAAGAAAACAACCGCTCGCTCAATGCAGAGGTAGTGAAGCGTCTTGAGGACAGCGTTACGAACGCCGGTGCGGGGAAGGCGCCAGTGGTCGACGAATACACGCTAGACCTGTTCGCCGAGAAGGTCGGCCAGGTGCTGGACGCGCGCGAGAAGAAGCGGCCAAAGCGCTGAAGAATGAGGCACGTGCGCCCTTTCACTGCGATAGATTTCTATCGTTCGATGGTCAAACCGACCGTCGACGAATACCTCGCAGAAACGCGCGACATCAGGCGCGGGCGCCTCGCGGCCATCGTGCTGTATCACATGGCCGATTACGCCGCGCTCGACGGTTACGACGGCGCGGCAATGGGGGAGCGGCTCGGGGCACTGAAGTTAGAATTGGTTGCCGCCTGCCCTGACTTTGCGCTCATTTGCGACATTGCCGATGCATCGAAACATTCCCGCTTGCAAGTGCGGCCGAAAGCCCCTCGGCAAATCTCGATGGCCGGCCAAGTTTCTCGCCCGCTTGGTCTGTTCAATGCTCCTTTCGGTCAAGGCGTGGTCAATGAAGCATCATGGGTTACGGTGACGCTAGATGATGGGACCGTGCGCCCTCTTGCCGGTGTCGTGCGTCAAGTCCTAATGATGTGGGAAGCCAAGCTGTTTCCTGTCGGCCCCTTCCAACCGCCGGAACCATGAATATCACCAAAATCCTAAACATCGCGAGCGCCGCAATTGGCGTGCTCGGAACCTTCTTGATGTACAAAGGAACGTTCGGACTGGTTGCTCCAGGCGCCTATATGAACACTGCCCTGCTGGCTGACATGAAGAAGGGCAACGATCGACGGCAGTTGCTTCAGCGCGCCGGATTGATGCTGCTAACAGTCAGCTTTCTAGTGCAGGGGGTCGCGCAGTTCACGCCCGAGTGATCGGCGTGAGTTGGCGGGTGGATGGTGGGTTGAGGTGAGAAGCCAGCGCACGCGCTGCGCTGGCATTTGAAGTAAGGCGGAAACAGGTTCCGCGCCAAAAGCAAAAACCGCCACGGCGGACGGTTTAGGATCGCGTGCAGCGCGGAAGCAGGCTAATCGCCTCTGCGCGTGAAGTAGGCGCCGAGGACCAGTGTAACGATTGGCGGGAAGGCCTCTCTCACAAATTCGAAAACTGCCTTTGCTGAACCGCTATCGATGTAAGCACTTTTCGTAATGTAGGCGCCAAGCGTAAGAACGAAAAGGATCGCTAGCCAGAGCAGAACAAGCCTAGCCAGCGCAATCCTCTCCTTCTCCATGTCAAAATTCTTGACATCACTCGTACCGAACCCGGCATC
Source organism: Burkholderia sp. Bp9090 (assembly GCF_003857985.1). NCBI lineage: Bacteria > Pseudomonadati > Pseudomonadota > Betaproteobacteria > Burkholderiales > Burkholderiaceae > Burkholderia > Burkholderia sp. Bp9090. Next base: position 14,438 of record NZ_QTPV01000052.1, on the reverse strand, counting down.
GCCGGCTTCGGTCAAGTCGAGTGGGCCTTCGACCGGGTCGGCCATTTACACCCCGATCAGTTTTGCGATGACATCCATCTTGCCATCATGATCACGTATGACGCCGAGGCTACGGCCTTTCTTGGATTCCTCATTGGAAACCTTTACGAGGGACAGGATGCGCCGCATGGCTTCCGTCTTCGTGACGCCCTCTCGGCGGGCAAACTTCTCGATTTCTTCGGCTACTTCATCCGAAACATTCAGGGTGAGCTTTTGCATGATCTTTCCTCCGCTCGGGTGCGGATTTGACACCAAAAACACTCCAAATTTGCACCCGTGGGGAAATCATAGCACCGTTTGGAGTAAATGAAAGCCTGCCAAACGTCGCACGGGGACGAACGTGCAGCGTCGACGGCGGGCCGCCCTCAAACCCTTATCCGATAAGGGTGTTGGGCATTTTTTGGTGATTCTGGGGCCCGATGTGCATGCGCGAAGTGCGCGCGCCGTCAAAGCCTTGTCAAACAAAGCTTTGCGGATTCGATACCGCCAAAATAGCGGTTCCGCGCACTCCTGCTGCGCGTCACCGGGGAGGGCATGAAGCGCCGCCCAAGGGCGGCCGACCGACCATCACGTTCCCGCTGGGTATGCCGGCTTTGCGGGAAGCGGCTGCGTTGGATCTCCCGCCGTAGCACCCACGATTGTGCGCAGAGCCTTTCGATACGTCGCCCATACCGCCGGCACCGCTACGCCGCTCTCGCAGCATCGGAGGATTGTGAGGTCCGATGCATCGAGCGCAGCTTTGGCGCTGGCTTGGTAGGCGGACCACGCAGAAGCGGCCTGTCGCGCAGCGATCTCCGCCGTTGTCAGCGTGACGGGCGCGACGAGAGCGTCACTCCGCACCCTATAGCCCGGTGTCGCGATACATGTCTGCCATTGCGTGTCGGTGATTTTGAGGACGCTCGTAACGCCGGACGGAACCGGGCTATCGATGTCGTCGTAGTACGCGTAGATGTCTCCTTGCGCGTCATATGCTGCGAATTTTTTTCCCATCGTTATTTCCCGATAGCGAACCAGAGAAACGTCATCGTCTGGTTGAATGTGGTGTAGCCGAGAGTGTCAGCCGTAAATGTGATGCTTGACGAGGTGTTGGAGGTGGCGCCGATCACAGGTAAGCCGCCGACTGATGAGTTGGCCGCTCCGTTTGCGTTTGCTACTGCCGAGAACAATGTCGAGGCCGGCCATGCAAGAGGCAGCGTTACCGTGACGCTGCTGGTGCGCGCGCCGCTATTTGGCAACGTTCCAACACCCCATTGGAGAATGAGGCCGTTCGGAAGCTTCGAATAACCACTCGTCACCAGCGAATTGGCGAACTGACCAAGGTTGACCGCATGCTGGCTCTGCGTGGCGGGGGCGACAGAAAACGTCTGGGCCGCATCCCCGTTGAGCGCCGCTGCAGCGAGCTTCAGGTTGGCAAGCAGTGTCGCTGTTGTCCCGTCATCTACCGCATTTTGTCCGGTGCGGTCTGAAATGAACTGCGCCAATACAGCGGACATGATGCTCGACTGGCGCCACACCTTGTTTAGCCTGTTCGATTGGGCGACTCCCGACGAGAAGCCGTTCTGCAGGGTGGAGGTATCGGCCGCATACGCCGACTGGCTTACGACATTTGCCGAACCACCGACTGCAAATGGAAGGAAATCATTCTCGATTGTCATTGCTCGCCTCCCACATAGCTGGCGGCTGTCAGCGGCCTACCAAATCCGCCGCTCGAGTCGTCGAGCGCGATGAGATCTCGCGATCCAAGAATCGCGCGAACCGTGCTCACCTGGTAGCGCTGCAGGCCGAGGATGCCGACTGGCGGAGGCAGTGTCCCATCGGCGATACGGCGCGTGATGGTTTGCTCGGAGCAGCCGAGAAGCGCGGCTAGAGTGCGGCGCGGCACATAGGCCGAGTCCGGCAGTAGATCAAAATTCAGCACGGCGGAATCGATGCCGGCTGCTTGCTGGTTACTCATTGTTTGCTCGCGCAACAGCTATTCGCGGGCTGAGTGTTTCTTTGTGCGTTTGCTGCCGCTAGTGGTCTAAAGTCTCAGCTTGATAGTTATTGAATTACCGCATCCCAAGCTAACCGGCTAACTCAGGATTAGCGATGGCGGGATGGTTGGTGGGTATATTGGCCAAACAACGCTATCAGGCAAGCCCAGCAGTACCTTGAGGCGGACCGATGATCCGCCGTATTGCTGCCGACGATTGCCAAATGTCGCGAATCGAGCGACGATGGCCAAATAACCTTCCAACAACAAACGCGCTACGTGTGCTAAGAGACCATGAAAAAGAAAGCATTGATTGCAGGGGTAATCGTTATTGCCATCGGCGGTGTCACAAGTTACGCAAGTCCATACATAACCATGCATCAAATGCGATCAGCCATGGTCGACAAAAATGCCGATGCATTCTCTTCTCACGTCGATTTCCCATCGCTGCGCGAAAGCTTGCGGGCGCAGTTCGCGGCGTTGATGCAGGTAAAAATGACGAACTCGGCGGACATGAAGGACAACCCGTTCGCCGGACTGGGGATGATGATGGCAATGGGCTTTGCGAATCAGCTGATTGACACGATGGTGACCCCGTCCGGAGTAATGACCATGATGGCCCAAGGTTCGGCTAAGCCCGTGCACCCGGACGTACCACCGTCATCCGCGGGGAAGTCGGAGGAAGGTCAGGCAAATGCCAATGGTGAGGTGACGCCGCACGCGTCAAATGATTCTCCGCAGGTCGATTACTCAGTGGGCTACAAAGATTGGTCGACCGTCACGGCGACGGCGCGAAAAGGAACTGAGGATCAGGTGACGTTTGTTTTCAAGCGGGACGGACTCTGGTCTTGGAAATTAGCCGGAATTAACCTTCCGGTCGATAAGCTCAGCGCAAACTAGGTGCTTGAGGTTGCCCGAGGCCGGACTCGAACCGGCAAAGCCGACTAAACGCCGGCCGTCCCAAAAACGACAATGAGTTCCTTATGAGGTACTACCGCGCTCAATCAGGGCGCGGATGCTCTCGGCTGTGATGCCGCTTGCTCTGCGCCCGATCTTGACCAGCTTCAGATCGCCGCGGGCGGCCATACGGTAAATCGTTGCCTTCGACAGGCCAAGCTTCTTCATCGCGATGCTGACACGGTACACAATCGGTTCGTCATCCATGGTGGCCTCTCCGAAATTGAACGTGATCGGGCCATAGTAGTCGAGCATTGGCTATTGAGCCAACATTGGCAATAGTGTGTTCATGTCGTAAACGTCGACATGAACAGGTGGGATTTGAAGTTGCGGCTTGGTCGCGTTCCAAACGCGGGTGGCCTCGTTCATGAGGTTGTTTCGGAAAAGGCCTGAAACCCTGCGAACCTCGGCTGTGCGAACCGGGCTGCCTACTGTTCCTTTTTGGCTATGTGGCCTGCCACCTGGGGTGCCACTTCCTTTTTTATGGACTCGGAAAACTCAACTCCGGTTTTGCTGTTACACCGGTTGTTACAGTGCGCTCCCGAAGGCGCCAAACCGTGCGTACCGGGCTGCGTACCGAATGCCTTACTTCGCAGCAACAGTGCGAAGCAACGTGCGAAGTAGATGGTTTCCAAAAGGCCCAAAACCGTGGAAACCATCGTGGAAACCAACCGCGTTTTCCGTGGCTACCAGAGTGGCTACCGCCCGTTTCGATGTTGCTAAAAATGCAACAATCGCTGGACGGGCGCATCTAAGTGCGGAGAAATCGGTTCGGAAATTCTGTTCACGGAATGGCCGTCTCTCAAGCTGGGCGGGGCTTTGCGCGTTCACGGCGGTTCGGAAAAATGCGAAGAAACTGCGAACTTATCCGCACCGCCCGTTTGATTTCCTTTGATTGTTTTCAAAGCCCCATCTAAGCGGGGCGTTGTTCTTTCCTTGTTTTATCAAACGCCAATCTCGGGCACAGCATTGATCGCGGGACCACTGAGCGGCTGAGTGCCGTCGATCGCCGCACACACCATTTCTGTTTGCCATGATTGCCCGCGCGTGTCGCCGTTGTGCACGACATACAGAACCTTGTAGATGCCTCGAGGATCGAGCGACGGCATTGCGATGTCCTGCTGCGTTACGGGCGTCTTCACCACGGTATCTGTGATGTACGAGTTATCGATCTGGATGCGCATCCCCGATTTGATTCGTGGGTTGAGCAGGCATCGCACGATGATCCCCTCGATAGTGAGATCGGGCGTGCCAATGAGGCCTGTAGACGGGCTCAGCACGAGCGCCTCTCCCGGCAGATAACCATTCCAAGGAACTAGGTTCAGCTGCCCGTCCTGCAGATTCCAATCGCAGCCGACGAAGTTAGCAAGTCCGCGCAAATGGTCCCGAGTCATCCCATACAGGACGCGTCCGCGGGGCAATTTGACTTGCGGCAGTGTCGGTTTGAGACCAGCGTTCACGCCGTACAGACCGACAGACTGCGACAGTGTCCGGTGCATGTCGTCCGGACTCCAGCCGGCCGCAAGAGTCGCGTTCGTGACAGACCAGTTATAGGCCTGGTCTGAGTCGAAACAGTCCATATCGATGAACGTGTCCGTTGCGTTCTGCCGTCCCTGCCTGATCTTCGAAATACTGCCGGCGAAGATTTGCATGATGCCCTCGGTGCCGTCCGACTCATAGCCAGCCGAGAGGCTAATGCGCGTGAACTCCTGCTGAATGCGCAGCAGAGTCGTCGGGGCGGCGTTATAGATGCGCACGGACGCCTGCTTCATCGTTTGCGTAGTCGCGCCCTTCACTGAGAAAGTGATATGCAGCTGCGACAGGTCCAGACCGTTGCCGGCGTTGTCCCCGATTACGAGCTGAGCACTTCTGAGCCATTGTTGCGTCATGTGTCGTCCACCTAGTGCGTGGTTTCCGGTGCGCTCGTCTCGGTCATTGCGACCCAGGCGAGAGACGGGTTATCCAGCCAGATCTGGTCCAGCACGTCAGAGGCGACATGGCGCGCAAACGTGCCGTGATGTCGCCCGGTGCTGTCGGTCACTTCCCAAAGCTGTTCGTCCATTCGTTTCTCCAGTGTTAGGTGCCGGCCGCGGCGTTCCAAAGGGCACCCGCCGGCTGTCGCGGTTTTTCATGGACTGGGGCACTCACGACTAATCCCCGTCTGTTGCTATTCCTCCCGTCCGGCCAGCTTCGCCCAGAAGCGCCGATGAATCTCGTTTAGGTCGACCGGCTGACGCTTATCGGCAGTCGCCGCAGGCTTGGGCGCAGAGGCCTTACGCTTTGCCAGCGACAGGCGGATGAGCGCGTCGCAGGTGAATTTGCGAACCGTCTTCATTGGATCGCCACCTTCATGTTGCGAACGAGACGCTGATTCACGCCGGATTGGGCCTGAGCGACCGCCTGTGCTGTTGAATGCGAGTCACCCGAACCTGTCACGTGGATCGTCGTCGTCTGGCTTACGGAGACGGGCGCAGAAGCTGGTGCACCTGCTGCGCGGACGCCCGATGCAGCAGCAATCTGTTCGGCGCTGTACGGGTTCTTGCCGTTCTCAACTCGGATGATCGCGCCCATCAGGCTTTGCATGATTCGAGGGTCGCTGAGATTGAGCGCTGCTTCGGACCCCACGCCGAGACTCTTCGCCACATTCGCGATGTACGCTTGGGTATTGTTCTCGCTAGCCGGGGCGAACTTCGAGATGATCGAGCGGATCGAATTGATGCCGCGTTGAGCATAAAGACGGAGCTGATGCGCAAGCGCCTGCAAACCTTCCTCTGGCGTTTTGAAAGCAGCAAACCGTGCGTTCGGCCCCGACTCCAATGTCGCCCCGACCTGCCTGGCGAAATTCAAGTTGCCAGGGTTGTTGTTGCGGATGCCACGAGGCTCCTGACTGGATGGTGCGGGGAGAGCCGCAAGCCGCTTTTGCGCATCTGATGTCAGCTTTACACCGCCTTGATTCTTGGCTGCGTCGATGTCGGTTTGCGAGAACCCTGGCGCGACTTCCTTGGCGGTCAATGCCCCTTTGACAGCCTCCCAATCCTTCCCGAGGGCTGCCCAATTACCGTGCCAGGCATCTTGAGCGAGCTTGCTCAGCGCGCGCAGCGCATGACCGATCTTGGACAGGCCGAACAGCGCTTTTTCGATTTGCTGCTCCCAGACCTCCCAGTTGAGAAGGGATTTGCCGCCTTCCTGCCAGACCTTGTAATCGTCATATAGAGACAGAAGAGCAGTGCCTAACAGGAGCACGCGGCCAGTCGGTGTAGCCAAGATGCCAGCACTTAGCGCCTTCCACGCGATGAGTAGCAGGCCCAAACCCTCGATGACCTTTTTCGTCGTGTCGTCGAGACTATCGAACCAGTCGATGACCGCGCCGATTGCCTGCATACCGCGGAGCGCCAGCGTGCTAACCACATCCGCCAACTTCAGGATGCCATTGGCGATCTTTTCGACGATTGCCGCAATGCGCCCGAAGTTGTCGACCAGCCCTTCGCGGAAGCGCTTGATGTCTCCCGACATCTTTCCAGTCAGTGAGGTAGCAACCTTCTGACCGAGAATCACGAACGCTGCGCCCAGAGAGCGCACTTCGTTCATGAATGCATGCGAAGACTCCGCCGCCTGCTGCGAGTTCAAGCCCGCTTTCGCGAGCATGTCCTTGTATTCATCACCGAACTGCCCGAGACCCTGACGCAAAGCCATCAGGGTCTTTTCGTCGATGCCGAGCGCCTGCGCATACGCATTAGCCCGGTAGTAGGGCATGTTCGCGAACTGCTTGCCGAGATCCTTCAGAATGTCGGCCGTATCGCGCAACTGGCCGTTTGTGCCTTGCGTCTGAACGCCAAGGCCCTGGATCAATCCAGCCGCGCCCGGACTGTTACGCATGAAGCGCGCGAGGTTCTCGAGCGAGCCGCGGGCAGCATCTACCGTTGAGCCCATCTGAGCGGCGGCAAAGCCAAGCGCCTGGATGTTCGCGACTGCCGCGCCAGTGCGCTGCGAGGCAAAGTACAGCGATTCCATCTGGTCGGCGATCTTCGTAACGCCAGCCACGACAGCCGCTGAAGCAGCTGCGATGGCGGCACCAAGCTCGGCGACTCTGACAGAAGCCGCGGCAACGCTATCGACGAACTTCTTTTGGCCGGACTCGTCGATTTTCCAGCCTAAAGACACCAAAAATTCGCGCAGAACTTCCTGATTAGCCATTTGTTATCTCCCAAGTAACTTGCGGGTCTTCGCGCAGCGCTGTGGTGTAGGCGTGCCAGCGCTTCGCCATCAGGTCGATATGGCCAACGTGAGGATCATCGATCTGCATCGCCTCCAGCGCTTCATGGGTCGTCGGAACATCGGAGAAGCGCGCTGCGTCGATCGCGGACGCCAGGGCCATGTATTCGGCTTTGACGTCAATCAGGCGCTTCGTCATGGCGTCGACGTCGACACGCTTCACGGCCATAATTGCGAGCCGCACGGCGCTTTCTGCGCTCCGCTCCGCAGATTCAGCCGCCCCGCGCTCGGCCTCGAGCTGGTCGAGAGCAGCTTGCGACGTAGCGAGCCGCGTTTCGCAATCCACCAAGGCACTGCGATCGATAAACCGGTTCGCCGCCACCGATCCGCCAGCCTTGAACGCTTCAGCCAGGTTGCTGCCGGCGTTGCGCACTTCGGCCTCGTGTGCGACCGTGAGCGCTACGTGTTCGGACTTCCGGGCGTCGTGAAAGGCCTTTGCGCGCTCGACCGCCTGTACGGCATCTGCAAGGCGCTTGGTGGCGTCCTGACGGGCTTCTAGCGCCTCGCGCAATGCGTGCCGCTCGCTGCCCGGCTCGATGGCCGGCAGCGGCTGCGCTGAAGGGACGTAAGCCGGAACTGTGGCGAGCATGTTGAGTGGCTCCTTGCCTTCCCAGCTCGCGCGCACGGTCTTGATGCCCAGCGCCGGCTTCGACGAGAGCAGCGATTCCATCATCGCCGTCGCGCCGTCGCTCGATAGGCCGCGCGAATACACATGGCCGGTCGTGTCGATAACCATCCAATCGAAATCGCTCATTGCACACCTTCCGGTTGCGCCTGCATCTGGTGCAGCGTCACGTTGATGTTGTGATGCTGGAAGGTCGCCAGCACGTCGCTGACGATCGACCACGACAGGTGATCGGCAAGGATGCGACCCTGCGTGTCACGGATCTGCCAGTAGGATTTCATTTTGCACTCCAAAATTTTAGTCGTTCGGTAAGGCGCTCGAAAACTGAGTGCTTGGTGCGTTCGGCGCCCAGCCGCACGGCACTGTCTACATCCATCCAAAGGTTGGACTTGGTCTGTTCGTCGCTGCCGGCGTCATCTTCCGGCAAGGCAAACTGTCCGATGACCCGGACACGCGTACCGGCCGCCAGATGAGCCATGCAGTCGTATGCAGCGCCCCTACGGATCACGAGGCGCACCCGCACCCAGTTCCCTTTGGCGTCCGTTGCCAGCAACTTGGCGCGCAGCGTCATCCCCGTCCGAGCCCGATGCGGTTCGCTCGAAAGCGTGCCCTCGATCGCCGCCCACATGCTCGAGTCATTCATGGCGCTCTCCCGTCGACAGAATTGCCGTAGGAGATGGCTTCTCTAGAGGGTCACCGCCTGGCGGTGTAGAGAGAACCCAGAAAACGGCCTTCATTGCACCGTCTGGCGGTGTAGTGGAAGGGGTCTCTACACCGTCTCCCGGTGCAATATGGGCGGTTTCTACACCGTCTGGCGGTGTAAGGGCTGCGTTTTCAAATACGCACTCCGCACAAATCCGGCTGCAGCCCCCTCGTCGAACCCGTCTAGCTTGTCCAGGCTCAGCCACGTGAGCGCATACCAGCTCGCTTTGTTCGGCCTGTGACCCTTGACCGTTTCGTGAATCAGACCGGCGTCCAATAATTCCTGCTTGGCGCGCTGTATCGTGTCGTAGGAGGTCCAGCCCCGCGGCTTCAGGTGCGCAAGCGTGACGATCATCCGCCCGTTGTCGTCCCCGTGAAACTGCCGCGCAATCTCGAGTAGCAGCGCCTTCGCTGGGTGCGATAACGCTACGTACGCGGGACTGTCCAGCACCATCCATGGGATCGGCACAAATCCGCCGGCGTCGCGGCTGGAGGTGCTGTGTCGCCTTGATTTCCGCATACATCACGCGCCCTCCAGCATCGCGTCGACGAGATCGGGCTCGCGGTCGACGAGGCTATATCGCGCCACATTGGCGTGTGAAAAGCCGTCGGAATCAACAGCCACGACTCGATCCGCCACGATCCTGTAGCCGAGCCCGATCAATTCCTTGATGCGCTGCGCAGGATGCGAAATGCCGTGGCTTCTGAGTGAATACGTGGTCTGCCCATCGGCCTTGAGAAATTCGAGCACGCGCTTGCATTGCGCGGCGGCCGACATGTCTCTATGATTGACCTTGGTGGTCTTCTGGGTCGCGCTCTTGCCGGAGTTGCGGCCCTTTTCGTTTGCATTGGTGGTCATATGCGCGCGACTCCTTATGCCTTGTAGGAGGCTGCGCGCGATGCAAGCCAGTCATTGAGCTGCGACTCGAAAAAGATCGTGCAGCGCGGCGAAAGCTTTATCGGCTTGGGGAAATCGGGGATGGTCTTGGCGTAGCGCCAGAAGGTCGAAACGCCGATGCCGAGGTGTTCGGCGGCCTTCGATGGGCGCAGGGCGCGCCCTTGTGCTTCTGCTGACATAGAAACTCCTGTTCGTATCAGGTTGTTTCCCAAGACAATCTGTCTTGGTTGTCATGCAGATTAAGAACAGACTCTAAGAGAGCCGGCTAACTCAGGGTTTTCGTGCGGCAGTGAACCAACCTTCGAGAGATTTCAAGGTGACTTGCTTTGTCGCGGCAGCCTTGGCCGTCTCGGCACCCTCCTCGTCGACAGGTACCAATTCCGCGCAAAACACCGTGTACAGGTTGGTCACGCCACGCTTCGCGATTGGCTTGATTTCCACGCCATCACGCTCTTCTGCCATGTTCTCCAAGAACTGGGGCAGCGTCATATCCTCCCGCAGCGCGCGCTTCATGACCTCGATCACAATGTTGCGGTGGCTGCGTGATCGAGGTCTGGGCGCACTAGCGTTAACCGAGTTAACAACTGAGCGCAGCGCCTCAACGTGCTCCCCGGCAAGCGTTGCGGCCATGTCGACCGTCAGGTCGTAGGGCTTTTGCTGGTCAAACGGCGTGTATTTGACCTGCGATTGATAGACCGCATAGGCCATTTTCGCGATGGGCACATGCGAAAGCAGTTCGTCTGTTTGCTTTTTTCTCTTCTGCCAAAACTCAGCGTGAATCTCGTTGATGTCCTTCTTTTCGTCAGTCATTGCGCCCTCACGCAATAGCCCTCGTTAGGGACCGCGCCAGCCGGCGAGGAGCCGGTTTTCGGGGGATCAGCCTAGGCGCGGTTTGATCAATTCATGCCGTTCATTGCAGTAATAACACCTTACCGGCTTCGAATGGTCTGGAAATGAATTGCGCCCAATCTTCCATGAGCCGGCGACGCCGCTCAAGTACTTCGCTGCGCCAATAAGCCATTTCGCTGGAGTCGCCTGGGATGTGTGCAAGCGCCACCTCGATCAACTCGCGGGGATGGTTTGTCATCTCAGTGGCCCAGTCCTTGAATGTCGATCGGAATCCATGAGGCACGACAGGCGCATTCTTTTGCTTCGGATCGCGCCAGATCGGCGGCGCACTGTCGCCATTCATCCGCCTGATAACGGCCAATAGCGTCATATCGCTCAGCACTTTGGCGCGAGGGCTCGGGAATACCAAGCGATCCCCATCTGTCTTTTCGGGTTGCGGAAGTCCGCGCAATAGATCGACGGCCGCCTGTGACAACGGTACCCGGTGCTCCTTCTTGAGCTTCATGCGCTCAGCCGGCACGGCCCAAACACCGGTATCGAGGTCGAACTCAGACCAGCGGGCGCCGCGCACCTCAATCGAGCGCGAGCCAGTCAAGATCGCAAACTCCAAGCATTTCACGCCGGTCGCCTTAGTCTCGCGAAGGCTTCCGATGAATGCACCGATCTCTTGATATGGAAGTGCTGGGTGATGTCGAACGACTGCGATCGTCGACGGCTTGGCGAGAAGATGATCCAGATTGCCGCGCCAGAGTGCTGGATTCTCCCCTGACCGATAGCCCTTAACGCGAGCCCAGTCGAGGATGTTTTCGATGCGACCGCGTACGCGGGAGGCAGTCTCGGTTTTCGTCGTCCACATCGGCTCGAGCACCTGAAGCACGTGCTCACGAGTGATATGACGCACAAGCATCTTGCCGAGCACCGGCTCTGCATACTGGGCGATCGTGTTGCGCCACTGATCGCCGTGCTTCGCGTTTTTCCAGCCGTGGGACCGGGAATTGATGAACTGCTTGGCCGCCTCGGCGAATGTAATCTCAGAAGCCTGCGCGACGCGCAGCGCGCTTTCTGCGGCCTTCCGCTCGAGGATTGGATCGAAGCCCGCCTTAATCTTGTCCCGCTCCGCCTGCGCCTTCGTCTGAGCATCCTTCAGCGAAACCGACGGGTACGGTCCTAAGCCAATCTCGCGACGTTTATCGCCGACCTTCACCCGCAAGATCCAGGAACGCGCATTCGAGCTGCCAATTTGCAGGTACAAGCCGGCAACCTTCCCGACCGGATGCATCCCGGGTTGCGACAATTTTGATACAGCCAGAGCCCCAAGCTCTTTCGCGACCTTTGGCATTCTTACCCGCCTTCGTACCCACCATAAATATTGAGATTCAATGGTGACACCGAAGGCGAATCAAGACAACACATTTCGCCAAATGCCCGACACATATAGTGTTTCGTTGTCTTTCGTTGTCTCGATTAATCTAATTCTGGCGGACCCTCTCTCCGCCAGAACGCAGAAGCCCCTTGATTCCCCTGAGAAATCAAGGGGCTTTCTTTTTCCCGCCACGATGCCCCCCCCATCCAGCGCCTTCGCGTCACGGATGCCGAATGTAATCCACCAACGCCCGCGTATACTCATCCGGCTGCCGATCTAACAGGCTGACTGCGATCGCCACCGCGAACCCCGCCGGCACGCCGAACACGCCTGAACTGATCGGCTCGATCCCGAACCACGTCTGCCCGGCGAATCCGGTGAGCTGCGTGAAGTACGGATAAGTCGACACGATGTAGTACACGCACACCGCGAGCCCCGTCACCATCCCGGCGATCGCACCGCGCGTCGTCGTGCGTTTCCAGAACACCCCAAGCACGAGCACCGGAAAGAAACTCGACGCCGCGAGCGAAAACGCCGCCCCGACCAGAAACAGGATCTTCCCGGTATTGAGCGACGCGACATACGACGCGAACAGCGCGACACCGAGCAGCAAGACCTTCGAGATCGTCACGCGCCGCTGGCTCGACGCATCCGGCGCGACCATGCAGTAATAGACGTCGTGCGACAACGCATTCGCGATCGTCAGCAGCAACCCGTCCGCGGTCGACAGCGCGGCAGCCAGCGCACCGGCCGCGATCAGCCCCGACACGACATACGGCAACCCTGCGATCTCCGGCGCGGCGAGCACGACCATGTCCGGCTGCATCTGGATCTCGGACCAGTGCACGATGCCGTCGCGAACCACCTCGACGACGCTGATCAGGTCCGGCTCGAAGTGATGCCACTGCGTGACCCACGCGGGCAATTCAGCGGTCGGCCGCCCGACGAGGTTGGTCAGAATCTCGTACTTGATCATCACCGCGAGCACCGGCACGCTCAGGTAGAACAGCGCGATGAAGAACAGCGTCCAGCCGACCGAGCGCCGCGCGGATGCGACCGACGTCGTCGTGTTGTAGCGCGTGAGGATGTGCGGCAGGCTCGCGGTGCCGAGCGACAGGCACAGCAACAACGCAAGAAAATTCCGCTCGCGCGGCTTGCGGTCGTCGTCGTTCGCCGCGGGAAACGGCTCGTGCATCGGCACGGGCGGCTCGGCGCGTGCCAGCAGGTCGTCGCGCGCCTGTGTCCACGTCACGCGCGCCGCCGTCGGGTCGCGCGGAAAGTCCGCCAGTTCGCGCTCGCGCTGGTTGATCTCGCGCAGCGGCCCGTTGTGGCGCCGCAGGTCCGCGAGCTGGTCGACGAGTTGCCGGCGTGCATCCGCATATGATGCGGGCAAGCGATCGAGCTGCGACTGCACGGCCGCCGCCTGCCGGCGATACGCATCGCGTACCTGCTGCTCCTCGGCCGCGTCGCGCAGCTGCGCCTCGCGCGCCGCCACGCGTTCCATCAGCTTGCCGTAATTGAACTGCGGCACCGGCCCGAGCCCGTTCTTCATCGCGATCAGCGACACGGGAATCAGGATCGCGCTGATCAGGATGATGTACTGCGCGACCTGCGTCCACGTGACCGCGCGCATTCCGCCGAGAAACGAACACACGAGAATGCCCGCGAGCCCGCAGAAGATCCCGATCGCGAAATCGACGCCGATGAAGCGCGTCGCGATCAGCCCGATCCCCTGGATCTGCGCGACCAGATAGACGAACGAGCACAGGATCGCCGCGCCGGCCGCGAGCGCGCGCACGGCGGTGCTCGAAAAGCGCGTGCCGAGGAAATCGGGAATCGTGTAGCGCGCGAGCTTGCGCACGTACGGCGCAAGCAGGAACGCAACGAGGCAGAACCCGCCGGTCCACCCCATCACGTACGCGAGCGCATCGTAGCCGGTTGCGTAGAGCGAGCCGGCAAGGCCGATGAACGACGCCGCCGACAGCCAGTCGGCCGCCGTCGCCATTCCGTTGAACGCGGATGGGACGCGCCGCCCGGCCACGTAGTATTCGACGAGATCGGACGTGCGCGACAGCAGCCCGATCACCGCATACACGGCGATCGGCACGAACAGGAACACATAGCCGATCCACACGCCGGAGCCGGTCGCGCGCTCGATCCGCCACAGCAGCAGCACGAACCCGAGAAAGCCGAGTGTGTAAAGCGCGTACGCGCGAATCAGTCGATGCGTCAGCATGGATCAGCGAGCATGGTGCGCATTGCCCGCGTGCGCGGCATGTTCGTCGTACGCGCGCCGCAGCATGCGGTCCGCGCGTTGCATCAAGCCGATGTAGACGACGATCAGCACGAGATACACGAGAATCGCGCCCTGCGCACCGACATAGAACGGCAGGCTGAAACCGGCGAAGCGAATGCCCGCGAGCGCGGGCGCGAAGAACGGCACGACGAACGACACAGTGAAGCCGATCGCCATCAGCACCAGGATCAATGCGACGTTGAAGCGCCAATAGCGCGCATGCGCACGCGCGAGCGGCTCGGGAACGGGCGGCGGCGCGGCAGGCGCCGGACGGTGCGGAACGGTCATGCCGTTATTTAGCAAAAAGCCCCTGCGCAGGCAATCGGGATTGCCGCGCAGGGGCCCGTGCGCGCAACGTGCGCAACAGGCGCGATCAGCGCACTTCGGCGAGCTGCTCGAGGATCGCCGGGTTCTCGAGCGTGGACGTGTCCTGCGTGATCGCCTCGCCCTTCGCGAGCGAGCGCA
>NZ_QTPV01000051.1:0-54505 GCF_003857985.1 Burkholderia sp. Bp9090 | reverse complement strand
AATTTGGCGCCGACGTCGATCCCGCGGGTCGGTTCGTCGAACAGCAGCACGCCCATGTCGCGCGCGAGCCAGCGGCCGATCACGACCTTCTGCTGGTTGCCGCCCGACAGTTCGCCGACCGCCTGCGCGGCGCCGTGGGTGCGGATCCGCAGCGCGTCGATCTGCTGCTCGGCGAGCGCCGTCTCGCGCGCCGTATCGACGATGCCGCCGCGCGCGAGCCGGTCGAGCTGGCCGAGCGACACGTTCGACGTGACCGACTGCGACAGCAGCAGCCCTTCGCCCTTGCGGTCCTCGGTGATCAGCGCGATGCCGTGCTTCACCGCGTCGACGGGCGAGCCGATGCGCGCCGGCTTCAGCGGATCGCCGACCGCGATCATCCCGGCGTCCGGCGTGTCCGCGCCGTAGATCAGCCGCAGCAATTCGGTGCGCCCGGCACCGATCAGCCCCGAGATGCCGAAGATTTCGCCCGAGCGCACTTCGAGCGACACGTCCTGCACGGCCGTGCCGCGCGTCATGCCCGACACGACGAGGCGCGGCGCGCCGATGCGGCGCGCGCCGAGGTCGATGTGCTCGCCGAGCTCGCGCCCGACCATCAGCGTGACGAGCCCGTCGGACGTCGTCGCGGCCATGTCGCCGACGTGCACGAGCCGGCCGTCGCGCAGCACCGCGACACGCTCGGCGACCCGCGCGAGTTCCTCGAGCCGGTGCGAGATGTAGACGATCGCCACGCCACGCGCCTTCAGCCGGTCGATCTGCTCGAACAGCAGTTCGACCTCGCGCGCGGTCAGCATCGCGGTCGGTTCGTCGAGGATCAGCACACGGCAGTCGCCGATCAGGTTGCGCGCGATCTCGACCATCTGCTGGTGGCCGATGCCGAGTGCGCCGACCGGCGTATCGGGATCGACCGCGTCGAGCCCGACCTGCGCCATCGCGGCACGCGCATCGTCGCGCAGCCGCGCGCGATCGATGATGCCGAAGCGCCGCGGCAGACGGTTCAGGAACAGGTTCTCGGCGACCGTCAGCGTCGGCAGCAGGTTCAGCTCCTGCATCACCATGCGCACGCCGAGCGCCTCGGCCTGCGTGCGGCTCGCCGGCGCGTAGGCCTGGCCGCCGAGTTGCATCGTGCCGGTCGTCGGGTCGACGAG
This sequence comes from Burkholderia sp. Bp9090, assembly GCF_003857985.1. Classification (NCBI taxonomy): domain Bacteria; kingdom Pseudomonadati; phylum Pseudomonadota; class Betaproteobacteria; order Burkholderiales; family Burkholderiaceae; genus Burkholderia; species Burkholderia sp. Bp9090. Next base: position 53,360 of record NZ_QTPV01000051.1, on the reverse strand, counting down.
CCCGCCGATGATCTTCGACAGCGTGCTCTTGCCGGCGCCGTTCTCGCCCGTCAGCGCGAGCGCTTCACCCGGCACGAGCGTCAACGTGACGTCGGCGAGCACCGGTTCGGCGTAGGTCTTGCCCACACCGGAGACGGACAGCACGGGAACGGCTGAACGGGAGGGTTGGAAGGTCGGTTCCATCGCGATCCTGGTTGCGGCCGCGCGCACGCGGCGCGCGGGTGTGACGCTCACAAGTGCATGTGCATGCAGTGGCCGTGATCGCGCTCACTCCGTATAACGGCCGCCGGGCCCGCTTCTTGAGGCCGGCGGCCGCGACGGGGCGGCGTTACTTCGTCACGAGATCCACCGGCGTCTCGACCACGCCGGACATGTCGGCCTGCTTGCGATGCTCGGCGATCGCCTTGAGCGCCGTGTCGATGCCGAACACGGCCTGCTTCGCCGCGTACTGGTCGGCGGTCGCGAGCACGCGGCCGTCCTTCAGCATCGGCCTGATCGCATTGATGTTGTCGTAGCCGACCACGAACACCTTGCCCTGCTTGCCCGCCGCGCGCACGGCCGACACGGCGCCGATCGCCATGTTGTCATTGCCGCACAGCAACGCGCGCAGGTTCGGGTATTCGTTGAGCATCGCGGACGCGACCGCATTGCCCTTGTCGATCTCCCATTCGCCCGACTGCACCGACACGACCTTCATCCCGCCCGCCTTCATCGCGTCCTCGAAGCCGGCCGTGCGCTGCTGCGCGTTGGTCGTCGTCGACACGCCTTCGAGGATGCCGACCTGGTCGCCCGCCTTCAGCCGCTTCGCGAGGTAGTCGCCGATCTTGCGCGCGCCCTTGCGGTTGTCGGGGCCGACGAACGGCACGTTCAGGTTCTTCGATTTCAGCACGTCCGGGTCGAGCCGGTTGTCGATGTTCACGACGGTGATGCCCGCGTCGACCGCCTTCTTCACGACCGGCACGAGCGCCTTCGAATCGGCCGGCGCGAGCACGATCGCATCGACCTTCGACACGATCATCTGCTCGACGATGCGGATCTGGTTCGCGGTGTCGGTCTCGTCCTTGATGCCGTTCGTGATCAGGTCGAACTGGCCGGCGTTGTGCTTCTGGTATTCCTTCGCGCCGTTTTCCATCGTCAGGAAGAACTCGTTGGCGAGCGACTTCATCACGAGCGCGACCTTCGGCTTGGCCGCGGCCTGCGCATGGACGGCCGGTGCGGCAGCGACCGCGACGGCGGCAAGCGCGGCGGTCAGGAAGCGACGGCGAAAGAGGACATTCATACACATCTCCTGGCGACTGGCCCACGGGCCAGATTATTGTTTGACTGTTGTTTTAATGAGAGCAAACGTTTGCGCTACACTTCCCGGGCATTGGCCATCGTTGCTGCTTGTCGGTACCACGGAATGGAAGCGAGGCAGACGGCCGACTGCCTGGCGCGTGCTGTCGTGACGCGCCACCGCCGGCGGGACGCCGGCGGAGTGGAAGCTATGCTGTACCGTTTCGGTTCGACGCGCAACCCGTCTGATCAATATTTAAGGGTTTATTCGGAGCCCGCGGTTGCACGTGCCGATTGCGGCGCGTTACATGATCGAAGCGAGGCACGCGCATGCGCCGTCTTGTTTTTCTATTGGTCGGCGATCAGATGACGGCCGCCGCTCACGGCAACCCGGCTTGTGAGCGACAGCTTCGATCGAAGGACCGACGCGTCGGCACGCCCTGAGATGGCGGATGCAGCATCGGCGCCCGATGCAACGCGTCCGAAGGGCGCCTGCCGCGCCCCCGGAACATCGTCCCGCCGTCAGACCGCTTCGCGCAGCAGCCCGGCGATTTCCGCTTCGTTCAGGTGCGGCGCGAACATCTCGATCAGCCGGTACGCATACGCGCGCAGGAATGCGCCCTTGCGCAACCCGACCCGCGTCGTGCTCGCCTCGAACAGGTGCTGCGTGTCGAGCGCGACGAGCCCGGTGTCGCGCTGCGGATCGAAGGCCATCGCTGCGACGACGCCGATCCCCATCCCGAGCTCGACGTAGGTCTTGATCACGTCCGCGTCGATTGCAGTCAGCACGACGTCGGGCACGGCGCCGGCCTGCGCGAATGCCTGGTCGATGTGCGAGCGGCCCGTGAAGTCCTGGTCATACGTGATGATCGGGTACTCGGCGATTTCGTCGAGCGTCAGGTTCTCGCGACCGACGAGCGGATGCCCCTTCGGCACGACGACCGTGTGGTGCCACGAATAGCACGGGAACGTGACGATGTCCGGATAGCGATCGAGCGCCTCGGTCGAGATGCCGAGATCGGCTTCGCCGTTCAGGATCATCTGCGCGATCTGCTGCGGGCTGCCCTGGCGCAGCGCGAGATGCACCTTCGGAAACACCTCGGTGAACTGGCGGATCACCTTCGGCAGCGCGTAGCGCGCTTGCGTGTGCGTCGTCGCGACGACGAGGTGGCCGCTGTCCTGGTCCGCGAACTGGCGCGCGACGCGGCGCAGGTTTTCCGCATCCAGCAGCATCCGCTCGATCAGCTGGTGCACGGCCTTGCCGGGCTCCGTGAGCCCCGTGAGCCGCTTGCCGCGCCGGATGAAGATATCGACGCCCAGTTCATCCTCGAGATCCTTGATCTGCTTCGACACGCCCGACTGCGACGTGTACAGCACGTTCGCGACTTCCGTCAGGTTCATGTTCTGGCGCACGGCCTCGCGCACGAAACGCAATTGCTGAAAATTCATGGGTATGCCTCTTAGGCTGTCGTTGTTTGAATGTCGATTCGGAGCGGTATCCGCCCTCTTCTCTTTACCGCGTCCGGGCGTCAGTGCGCGGGAAACACGCGGACCGCGCGCGGCACGGCCGTCGCGCCGTCGCCGACCTGCAGCGCGAGCGCACGCCACGCGTCGCGATCGAGTTCCGCTTCGAGTGCGCCGCCCGTGCGCGCCTCGAGTTCGACCCGCACCGAGCCGCCGAGCGGGATCACGCGGCGCACGTCGACCGCGATGCCGTCGCGATGGTCGTCGCCGGCCGGCCACAGCTGCAGGTCGTGCGGCCGCACGTATGCGTTCGCGGGACCCGCGAAATCGGCGTCGACCGCGATCGGCGCGGCCGCCCCCTCGGCCACGAAGCCGCGCCCGGCGACCGTGCCCGGCAACCGGTTCGCCGCACCGAGGAATTCGTAGACGAACGCGCTTTGCGGATGATCGTAGACGTCCTGCGGGCTGCCGACCTGCTCCACATGACCGCGGTTCAGCACGACGATCCGGTCGGCCACTTCCAGCGCCTCCTCCTGGTCGTGCGTGACGAAGATCGTCGAGATGTGCAGGTCGTCGTGCAGGCGCCGCAGCCAGCCGCGCAGTTCCTTGCGCACCTTCGCGTCGAGCGCGCCGAACGGCTCGTCGAGCAGCAGCACCTTCGGCTCGACCGCGAGCGCGCGGGCCAGCGCGATCCGCTGACGCTGGCCGCCCGACAGCTCGGACGGGTAGCGCTGCGCAAGCCAGTCGAGCTGCACGAGCTTCAGCAGTTCGTGCACTTTCTCGCGGATCACGGCTTCCGACGGCCGCTCGCGGCGCGGCTTCACGCGCAGCCCGAACGCGACGTTCTCGAACACGGTCATGTGGCGGAACAGCGCGTAATGCTGGAACACGAAACCGACCTGGCGCTCGCGCGCGCCGACCGACGCGACGTCGAGCCCCTGCAGCACGACCTGGCCGGCGTCCGCGTGCTCGAGGCCCGCGATCACGCGCAGCAGCGTGGTCTTGCCGCAACCGGACGGTCCGAGCAGTGCGACGAGCTCGCCCGGCGGAAAGTCGAGCGACACGTTGTCGAGCGCGGTGAAATCGCCGAAGCGCTTCTGAAGGTGACGGACGGTGATACCCATTCTGGTTGCCTCTTTACGATTTCGACGAAATGGCGGCGGCGGGGCCGGCATGAGCGGGAACGTCATCGCGTGCACCGGCCAGTTCGGCGGCGAGGTGACGCTCGGCGAGCAGCTTCAGCGCGAGCGTGACGAGCGCGAGCAGCGCCAGCACCGACGCCACCGCGAACGCCGCCGCGAAGTTGTATTCGTTGTACAGGATCTCGACGTGCAGCGGCATCGTGTCGGTCACGCCGCGGATGTGGCCGGACACGACCGACACCGCGCCGAACTCGCCCATCGCGCGCGCATTGCACAGGATCACGCCGTACAGCAGGCCCCACTTCACGTTCGGCAGCGTCACGCGCCGGAAGATCTGCCAGCCCGATGCGCCCAGCACGCGCGCGGCCTCCTCCTCGTCGGTGCCCTGCGCCTGCATCAGCGGGATCAGTTCACGCGCGACGAACGGGAACGTGACGAAGATCGTCGCGAGCACGATGCCCGGCACCGCGAAGATGATCTGCACGTCGTGGCCCTGCAGCCACGGCCCGAGCCAGCCCTGCGCACCGAACAGCAGCACGTAGACGAGGCCCGAGATCACCGGCGACACGGAGAACGGCAGGTCGATCAGCGTCGTCAGTAAAGCCTTGCCGCGGAATTCGAACTTCGCGATCGCCCACGACGCGCACACGCCGAACACGAGGTTCAGCGGCACCGCGATCACCGCGACGGTCAGCGTCAGCTTGATCGCCGACCATGCGTCGGGATCCGCGAGCGATTCGAGATAGAAGCCGACGCCCTTGCGCAGCGCCTCAAAAAACACCGCGGCGAGCGGCACGACGAGGAAGAACGCGAGGAACGCCAGCGCGACGCCGATCAGCAGCCAGCGCACGGCGCGCGGCTCGCTGACGGGATCCGGTTGTTTCGCGGCGCGCACGCGCGCGGCGGACGGGTTGTTCAGCACGGCGGTGGACTCCTGGCTCATTGCTGGCCTCCGGCGGCAGTCGCGGCAACGGCGACGGTCGCGGGCGCGGGGCCGCTCGCGCCCTTGCTCGTGCGGCGCTGCAGATACCACTGCAGCGTGTTGATGAGCAGCAGCATCAGGAACGACACGACCAGCATCACGACCGCCAGCGCGGTCGCGCCCGCGTAGTCGTACTGCTCGAGCTTCGTGATGATCAGCAGCGACGTGATCTCGGATTTCATCGGCACGTTGCCGGCGATGAAGATCACCGACCCGTACTCGCCGAGCGCGCGCGCGAACGCCAGTGCGAAGCCGGTGAGCAGCGCGGGCAGCACGGCCGGCAGCACGACGCGGCGGAACGTCAGCCAGCGCGTTGCGCCGAGGCACGCGGCGGCCTCTTCCTGCTCGCGCTCGAAATCCTCGAGCACGGGCTGCACGGTGCGCACGACGAACGGCAGCCCGATGAAGGTCAGCGCCACCAGCACGCCGACCGGCGTGAACGCGATCTTGATGCCGAACGGCGCGAGATACTGGCCCACCCAGCCGTTGGTCGCGTAGACGGCGGCAAGCGAGATGCCGGCGACCGACGTCGGCAGCGCGAACGGCAGGTCGACGATCGCGTCGACGAGCCGCTTGAACGGGAACGTGTAGCGCACCAGCACCCACGCGACGAGAAAGCCGAACACGGCATTGATCACCGCACCGCCGAGCGCGGAGGCAAACGTCAGCCGGTACGACGCGAGTACGCGCGGCGACGCGACGGCGGTGACGAACTGGTCCCACGACAGCGTCGCGGTCTTCAGGAACGTGGCGGCGAGCGGAATCAGCACCACGAGGCTCAAATAGGCCACCGTGATGCCGAGCGTCACGCCGAAACCGGGCAGCGCGCTCGGCTTGCGAAAGGTGTACGTCGTCATCGGATGCTCTTGCTGGGTCGTTGCTGCTCACGGGTCCGACGCAAACGCCGGCGCGGGGAGTCGCGCCGGCGGGCCGTCGGGGATGCGGCGCGCTGTCGTGGCGCGCCGCTGTCGTTGTGGTTTGCTGCTGCCTGGTGTTACTGCGGCTTGTAGATCGAGTCGAACACGCCGCCGTCCGCGAAATGCGTCTTCTGCGCGTTCGTCCAGCCGCCGAACGTGTCGTCGACCGTGTACAGCTTCAGCTTCGGAAACTGCTTCGTCAGGTCCGCCGGCACGTTCTTCGAACGCGGACGGTAGTAGTTGCGCGCCGCGATTTCCTGGCCCTGCGGGCTGTACAGGAAATTCAGGTAGGCCTCGGCCAGCTTGCGCGTGCCCTTCTTGTCGACCACCTTGTCGACCACGGCAACGGGCGGCTCGGCCAGGATGCTCACCGACGGCACGACGATCTCGAACTTGTCGGTGCCGAATTCCTTGATCGACAGGAACGCCTCGTTCTCCCACGCGATCAGCACGTCGCCGATCCCGCGCTGCACGAAGCTCGTCGTCGCACCGCGCGCGCCCGAGTCGAGCACGCCCGCATTCTTGTAGAGCTTCGTCACGAATTCCTTTGCGCTCTGCTCGTTGCCGCCCGGCTTGTGGACCGCGTATGCCCATGCGGCCAGGTAGTTCCAGCGCGCCCCGCCCGACGTCTTCGGGTTCGGCGTAACGATCGAGATGCCCGGCTTGGTCAGGTCATCCCAGTCCTTGATCCCTTTCGGGTTGCCCTTGCGCACCAGGAACACGATCGTCGACGTGTACGGCGATGCGTTGTCGGGCAGGCGCTTCTGCCAGTCCTTGTTGACGAGCCCCTTGTTGGCGATCGCGTCGATGTCGTAGGCGAGCGCCAGCGTCACGACGTCGGCCTGCAGGCCGTCGAGCACCGAGCGCGCCTGCGCGCCCGAGCCGCCGTGCGACTGCTTGAAGTTGACCGTCTCGCCCGTCTGCGCCTTCCACGCCTTGCCGAACGCCTGGTTGAAGTCCTGGTACAACTCGCGCGTCGGGTCGTAGGACACGTTCAGGAACGTCGTATCGGCCTGGGCATGCGTCGCGACGCCCAGCGCCGCCGCCGCGCCCAGCGCGAGTGTTGCGATCAGGCGGCCCACTCCGCCCACCAGCCCCGTATTGCGCTTCGCCATCCTTGGTTCTCCAGTGTTGTCGGTATTGCGATGTCGGGCCAGTCTAGCGAACGGGTTACATGATTAAAAATAATCGTTCCTTATTTTTTAATACTCAAAAGTGCTAACGCAGACGGGATGGACGGTTGAGGCAGATGAACCGGCGTCCGGGCGTCGCGAAATCACGTCGGAACCGGCGCGATCGCGTCGAACTTCAAGTAACACTTGAAATTCGCGAAGTACTGTATAAAAATACAGCTCACTGTCTATCCATACAGTTCAGCCATGACCAAACTCACCGCCCGTCAGCAGCAAGTGTTCGACTTGATCCGCCGCGCGATCGAGCGCTCCGGTTTCCCGCCCACACGCGCCGAGATCGCGGCAGAGCTGGGCTTCAGCTCGCCGAATGCGGCCGAGGAACACCTCCGTGCGCTGGCGCGCAAAGGGGTGATCGAGCTGGCCGCCGGCGCGTCGCGCGGCATCCGCCTGCTCGGCATCGACGACGCCCCCCATCAGTTCACGCTGCCGCATGCCGGCCTGATGCAACTGTCGCTGCCGCTCGTCGGCCGGGTGGCGGCCGGTAGCCCGATCCTCGCGCAGGAGCACATCTCGCAGCATTACGCGTGCGATCCCGCGCTGTTCACCAGCAAGCCCGACTACCTGCTGAAGGTGCGCGGCCTGTCGATGCGCGACGCCGGCATTCTCGACGGCGACCTCCTCGCCGTGCAGAAGCGCACGGAAGCGAAGGACGGCCAGATCATCGTCGCGCGGCTTGGCGACGACGTCACGGTCAAGCGCCTGATGCGCCGGCCAGGCGGCCTCGAGCTGATCGCGGAGAACCCGGATTACGAAAACATCTTCGTCAAGGCCGGCAGCGCGGAATTCGCGCTGGAAGGCATCGCCGTCGGGCTGATCCGCTCGGGCGAACTCTGACAATCGGTCTCGCTGAGGAGAACATCATGGAACGCCTTTCCCGTTTGCTGCCTTTCCGTCAATTCGGCCGCCTGCGTCACCTGCGCGGCCGCACGCCCTGCGCGCCGCTGTCCGCCGCGGCGCCCGTGGTGAGCCAAGAAGTCGCAGTTGAACGGCAGGCGTCGCTGCTGCCCTCAGCGCTTCCCGCCTTCGCACGGGTCTCGCTGAACGCCGGCCTGCACCACGCGGAACCGGCGCGCCGTGCGCCCGTGCGCGTTTATCACGGCCGGTCGCGCCTGATCATGGTCGGGACGATCGATGCCGTGTGCCGGATGATCGATCGCTGCATCGACGAGGAACGATCGGCCACGCACGGCGGTCTCTGATTGCGGAACCTGTCCGCACCGGAGGCATCGTGACTGGATCTTCGGGCCGCGCGTGGCGGCTCAAGCCCCTGCTGATCGTCGTGCTGGCCGTCGCCGTTTTGGTGGCGATCGGCTATGCGTACGCATCGCCGTATGTCGCGCTCGGTCGCCTGAAATCGGCGATCGATGCGCGCGATGCGCAATCGGTCAGCGAATATGTCGATTTTCCGTCGCTGCGCATCAGCCTGAAGCAGCAGGTCACGGAAGAGTTGATGCACCGGATCGACGCGGTGAAGAAGGACAACCCGTTCGCGGTGATCGGCGCGCTGATCGGCTCTGCATTGATCGGCCCGCTCGTCGATGCGTATGCGACGCCGGAAGGCGTCGCGGCGCTGATGAGCGGCATTCCCCCGCGCGGTAATCCGGGCGAGCGGCCACCCGAATGGTCGGGCCCGCCGTCAGGCGGTGCGCCTGGCAGCGCATCGGCCGCACCGCCGGCCAATCCGGCGAGCACCCCCGTACCGGGCAGCAATGCCTCGGTCGCGTCCGCGCCGGCCCCCGCATCCGCGCCAGCCGGCCCGGGCGACACGCGCCATCCGCAGCAAACGAGCGCCGGCTACCGGAATATCGATGAATTTGTCGTGACCTACCAGCGCAGTGCCGACGGCACGCGCTATGCGGCGATCTTCCACCGCTTTGGCCTGTTTTCGTGGAAGCTGTCCGCGATCGACCTGCACGCGTGAGCGGTCGCGATCGGGATCGATGCCGCTGCGGCGGCAATGGCGAGCGACCGGCGCGGATCGCAGGACAACCCGGCCGGTCACACGATCTCACTGTGTCACTTGCCGCTCGCGGTGGCCGCTTCGCGTTCGCGCGCGATCTCGGCCTTTTGCTCTTCAGCCGACGAACACGCGACCAGAATGCTGCAGTTCACGCGATCGAGCAGTTGCGTATTGCCCGACCCCATCCACCATCTCGACAATCCGCTGCGGCACCGATGGCCGACCACGACGAGGTCGGCCTTCAACTCGGTCGCGAGATTCGCGATTTCGTCGATCGGATAACCGAACGCAAAATGGCCTTCCGCCTGGACGCCGCGCTCGCGCAGCCAGTTCACGCCTTCCTGCAGGATCTCGCGCGCGGTTTCCTCGAAGCGGCCGCAGGCGACGTCGGTCAGCAGCCCCGCGCTTTGCGCGATGCTCGAGCGCATGTCGACGACCGACAGCAAATGCGTTTCCGCCTTCAGGTCCAGCGCGAGATTCGCACCGCACCGCAAGGCCTTGCGTCCTTCGAGCGTGCCGTCGTAGCACAGCAGAATCTTGTTGTAGCTAGCCATGAGACCTCCCTATCGCGACAACGTGCCCTATGCACTCATCATGGTGCGCCGCAATTCCGGACGCAAGGGATGGAAAACGCTGATTCGCCACGCGGGGCGCGTCGGCGATGATGCGGTGCACGATCCGTGCGCGCATGCACCGTCGCGCGCGTGCGCGCCCTGAAGAGACGCAGCCGATGCACTAGAATGGCCCGTCCGTGTCCTCGACGTGCGTTCGCCCCGGTCATGCCCATGTGACACGCATTCGCCCGATCCGTTCGCCGAGCGGCATGCCCATCCGGCCGGCCGCGAAACGCGTCCGCGCCTGCCTACAACGACAACCTGCCCATGTCCGTTGCACCGATCGATTTCCGGAACGTCGAAAAGCGCTATGGCGACAAGCTCGTCGTCAACGGCCTGTCCTTCCACGTGCAGGCCGGCGAATGCTACGGCCTGCTCGGGCCGAACGGCGCCGGCAAGACCACGACGCTGAAAATGCTGCTCGGCCTCGTGTATCCCAACGCCGGCACCATTTCACTGTGCGGCGAACCGGTTCCGTCGCGCGCGCGGCATGCGCGCCAGCGCGTCGGCGTCGTCCCGCAGTTCGACAACCTCGACCCCGACTTCACGGTCCGCGAAAACCTGCTCGTGTTCAGCCGCTATTTCGGGATGTCGGCGCAGGCTTCACGCGCGCTGGTGCAGCCGCTGCTGGAATTCGCGAAGCTGGAGAACAAGGCCGATGCGAAGGTCGGCGAGCTGTCGGGCGGGATGAAGCGCCGCCTGACGCTTGCGCGCGCGCTCGTCAACGATCCGGACGTGCTGGTGCTCGACGAGCCGACGACGGGGCTCGATCCACAGGCGCGGCACCTGATGTGGGAGCGCTTGCGTTCGCTGCTCGCGCGCGGCAAGACGATCCTGATCACCACGCATTTCATGGAGGAAGCCGAGCGCCTGTGCGACCGGCTGTGCGTGATCGAGGAAGGCCGCAAGATCGCCGAAGGCGCGCCGCACGCGCTGATCGAATCGGAGATCGGCTGCGACGTGATCGAGATCTACGGGCCGGACCCGGTCGCGCTGCGCGACGAGCTGACGCCGTTCGCGAAACGCACCGAGATCAGCGGCGAGACGCTGTTCTGCTACGTGAGCGATCCCGAGCCGCTCAGCGCCCGGCTCAAGGGTCGCACGGGATTGCGCTATCTGCATCGTCCGGCCAATCTGGAAGACGTGTTCCTGCGGCTCACGGGCCGCGAAATGCAGGACTGATCGATCATGGACGCACGCAACTATTCCGCCGCCGCGCCGTCCGCACCGCCACGCGAATCACGCTTCGCAGTCGCGCTGCCCGCGAATGCCACCAACTGGATCGCCGTGTGGCGGCGCAACTACCTCGTGTGGCGCAAGCTCGCGCTCGCGTCGCTGTTCGGCAATCTCGCCGATCCGATGATCTACCTGTTCGGGCTGGGATTCGGGCTCGGCCTGATGCTCGGCCACGTCGACGGCGTGTCGTATATCGCGTTCCTCGCGGCCGGCACGGTCGGTTCGAGCGTGATGATGTCCGCGAGCTTCGAGTCGATGTATTCGGGCTTCTCGCGGATGCACGTGCAGCGCACCTGGGAAGCGATCATGCACACGCCGCTCGCGCTGGGCGACATCGTGCTCGGGGAGATCGTCTGGGCGGCGAGCAAGGCGCTGTTGTCGGGCGTCGCGATCATGCTCGTCGCGGGCCTGCTCGGCTATGCGCGCTTTCCGTCGATGCTCGCGGCGCTACCCGTGATCGTGCTCGCCGGCCTCGCGTTCGCGAGCACCGCGATGATCGTCACCGCGCTCGCGCCGTCCTACGACTTCTTCATGTTCTATCAGACGCTCGTGCTGACGCCGATGCTGCTGCTGTCGGGCGTGTTCTTCCCGATCACGCAGTTGCCGCCGATCGCGCAGCATGCCGCGCACGTGCTGCCGCTCGCCAACGCGGTCGAACTGATCCGGCCCGCGATGCTCGGCCGGCCGGCGACGGACGCCGGCCTGCATCTCGCGGTGCTCGCCGGTTATGCGGTCGGCGGATTCATCGTCTCCGCGTGGCTGTTCCGGCGGCGCATGATGCGCTGACGGCCGACGCGCACGGCGCGCCGGCTCGCTGCGACGAAGCGGCGGCGGCGTTACTCGTCGTCGTCGCTCCACGGAATCTCGACGTCGGTCAGGAATGCGACGGTCGCCAGCGGGCCGCCTTCGTGGCGGCCGAGCTTGCCGTCCGCGCGATGCCATTCGACGCGGAACTGCGTACCCGGATCGTCGGCAACCAGATAGACCGCGCGCAATTCTTCGGCGTCGGCTTCGTCGACCGGACCGTCGAACGACACCAGCATCTTCTGCGGCCACAGGCCGTTCACCGGATCGTAGATGCGGTCGCCCTGCGGAATCTCGATGCTGGCCTCGACGCCGATCGTGGCGGAGGCCTCGATGATCATCGTGCCGAGCGCGTTCAGCACGGCAGTCGCCCGCGCGGAATTGGCCTGGCGGATCGCGAGATCGCCACGCGTCAGCGCCTTTTCGAGTCGAGGATGAATCTTCGGTTGGGTCATGCGTTTTCCTGTTTGCTTCTTGTAAAGGGCACCGCGCGCGTGAGGCGGCGGCGCCGGATGAATACGACGGTCATGCGACGGGACCGGTCGGCGCCCGCCGCGGCGGCCATCGCGCAGGGTCCGGTCGCCGGCAGCCGGGCATGTCGTGCCCCGCGCCTCGATCGGCCACGCGAGCCGGACTTGTCCGGCCGTCGCGCCCGCTCGCCGTCCCGTCCGCGAGTCCGTCAGAACCCGAATGCGATCGCGAGCAGCCCGCTCACGATCCCGAACACGACGACGAGGCCCGTGACGATCGCCAGCATGTAAGGCTTGAACGACCGCGCGAGCATCGCGAGCGACGGCACGCTGATCGGCGGCAGCGTCATCAGCAGCGCGGCGGCCGGGCCGACGCCCATGCCGAGCGACAGCATCGCCTGGATGATCGGCACTTCACCGGCCGTCGGGATCACGAACAACGTCCCCGCGACCGCGAACGCGATGATCCAGCCGAGATGGTTGCCGATGTCCGGGCCGATATGCGGGAACAGCCACGCGCGCGCCGCGCCGAGCAGCAGCACGAGCACGATGTATTCGGGCACGAGCCGCACGGCCATGCGTGCGAGCAGCTTCATCCAGCGGACGAACGGATTGCCTGCGGCAGCCTGTTCGGCCACCAGCGCGGCGAGTTGCGCGTCGTCGATACTGCGGTCCTCCGGACGCGCGATGCGGTTCAGCAGATAGCCGATCCCGAACACCATCGCGATGCCGAGCACGAGCCGCAACGCGCTCCAGTGCCAGCCGAGCACGAAGCCCATGAACACCAGCGCGGCCGGATTCAGCACCGTGTTGCCAAGCCAGAACGCGACCGCGCCGCCCGGCGACGCGTGCCGCGCACGCAGGCCCGCGACGACCGGCGCCGCGCAGCACGTGCACATCATGCCCGGCAGCGACAGCAGGCCGCCCGCGGCGACACTGCCGAAGCCCGTGCGGCCGAGCACGCGCGCGACCCAGTGCGCGGGCAGCAGCGCCTGCACGGCCGAACCGAGCAGCAGGCCGAGCACCATGGCCTGCCAGATCGCCTTGCCGTACGCCCATGCGTAGTCGAGCGCCGCCTTCAGCGACGGCTCGGGCGCGCTCGCCGACGTGCCCATCAGGATCGACTGGCCGATCGAATGATGCTCGGCGGCGACGAACGCCTTGTTGTAGTACGGGAACCATTTCACGTAGAACAGTCCCGCGACCGCGATCAGCAGGAAGGTCAGCCAGCCGAGCGCCGGACTGGGTTGGGTGCGTGTGGTCGTCATCGTGCGGTGGTCGTAGGGTTGTGGTCGGTGGCGGCTCGCGCCGCCCCGCCGGCGGCGGGCGAGGCCGGCAGCCCGGCCTGCGCGAGCGCGTCGAGCAGCGCGCACGCCTGCTCGCGCCCGTCGGCCGCATTCGGCCGGAAAGTGAACGCCAGTGCGCGGTTCGGCTTGTTGTACGTGGCGCGGTAGGTGCGCGCATAGGCGGGATCGTAATGCTTGTCGATCAATTCGGTGAACAGCTCGGCCCGCGCGTCGGCATCGATCAGCGCATGCCAGTGCGCCACCTCGTCACGGCTGTGCAGGCCGATCAGCCGATTGAGCTGCGCCTTGAACGCGGCCGGCTCGTCGAACAGGTGGGCATAGTCGTCAAGGAGAAACGCGATGCGTTCGTCGTGCGCCGCCTCGACCTGCACCCACGGCCCGGCGTGAAACGCGTCGATCAACGCGATCGGCAGGTGCACGAGCCCGATCCTGCGGCTTTCCGATTCGACGAACACCGGCCATTCGGGGTCGAAACGCCCGAGTGTCTCGACGAGCCCCGAATCGAAGCCCTTCTGCGACGGCTGCGGCTTGCCCGGCAGCGCGCCGAGCAGCGAGCCGCGATGGCGCGCGAGCGCTTCGAGATCGAGCGTCTGCGCCCCTTCGTCGCGTAGCGCGTTCAGCAGCCGCGTCTTGCCGCAGCCGGTATGACCGACGAGCGCGATGTAGCGAAACCGTGTCGGCAGCGTGTCGAGCGTCGCGCACACCGAGTGGCGGTACGCCTTGTAGCCGCCGTCGAGCTGGCGCGCCTGCCAGCCGATCAGGTTGAACCAGGTCGTCATCGAACCCGAGCGCTTGCCGCCGCGCCAGCAGTAGATCAGCGGCCGCCAGTTGCGCGGACGGTCTGCAAACGTGGTGTCGAGATGGCGCGCGATGTTGCGTGCGACCATCGCCGCGCCGACGCGCGTCGCCTCATACGGCGACACCTGACGGTACATCGTGCCGACGATCACGCGCTCCTCGTTGCTGAGCACGGGCGCGTTCAGCGCGCCGGGGATGTGATCCTCGGCGAACTCGAGCGGCGTGCGCACGTCGATGATCTCGTCGAACTCGCCGGCGCGATCGAGGGTGACAATCAGGTTCTTCAATTTGGCGTCGAACAGGGGCGATGCGGCTCGGCGAGCCGCACGGGCACGCAAGGCGGATTCGCGATTATCTCACGCCCGGGCGTCCCGGGCCGCGCGCGGCAACCGGCGGCGGCGACGCGGCGCTCATCACGTCGATCAGATGGTCGCGAAACGCGCGCACCGACGCGGGCAGATCGCGCCCCGCCATGGTCTGCACCTGGATGCTGCGCTCGCGCAGCTGGGGGTTCGTGACGGGCACGACGACGAAGCCGTCCGCGTCGAAGCGGTCCCGCACCGATAGCAGCCCGGTGAACATGACCGCACCGGTACGCTGCGCGTAGCGGTACATCACCGCGGTGTTGTTGCTGGTCAGTTCCGGCTCGAGCATGAGCCCGTCGAGCACGCACGCGATGTCGATCAGCTGGCGCACCGTCGTGCCGGCCTCGGGCAGCACATGCGGGTGCCGGGCGACATCGGCGAGCGACACCGAATCGCGTGCCGCGAGCGGATGGTCGCGCCGCACGAGCGCGAAGACCGGCGCACGCTCCGTGTGTTCGACGCGTACGCCCTGCTCCGGCGCCAGGCTGAACGTCAGCCCGATGTCGGCATCGCCGTCGCGCACGCGCCGCGTCGCCTCCGCCGGCGACACGACCCACACCGAGAAATCGACGCCCGGGTGGCGCGCCTTGAAGCCCGCGAGCGCACCCGGCAGGAAATCGATCGCGAACCCTTCCGAGCAGGCGACCTTCAGCAGGCTGCCGTGCAGCGCCTCCAGCCCGCCGATTTCCTTCATCACGTGCTCGGCCTCCAGCAGGCTGCGCTGCGCGAAGCCCAGCAACCGTTCGCCGGCCTCCGACAGCGCCATCCCGCGCGGCCGGCGCTCGAACAGCGGCGCGCCGAGTTCGCTCTCGAGCTTCGCGATCTGCCGGCTGATCGCCGAGACGGCCACGTGCAGCCGCGCCGATGCGTCGCTGATCGACCCGGTACGCGCCACTTCGACGAAATACCGCAACGCAAGACCATGCAGGAAAGCCGCCATCGTTCTGTCCCCGGGCCTGTCGCCCAGGCCGCTCTGCTTTGCCTTTTCGGCAAAGAAATGTTCGAAATTCGATCATTGTGACAAAAAAAGCCGCTTCCTAGAATCGATCGCACTCCCGGTCGTGCGCGCCGCGCCCGCCGGAAAACCGATACAGGAGACCCGTCTTGAGCCGTACCGCCGCCATCCAGCACGCGCTGAACCAGTTCGAATCGGGCGCGCTCTTCACGACCCTGAGCCGCCGCGTCAGCCTGCGCACCGAAAGCCAGGACAGCGGCTCGGGCGCCGCGCTGCGCGCCTACCTGACCGACGAGATCGTACCGGAGGCCGCGCGCCTCGGCTTCACGTCGCGGATCGTCGAGAATCCGGCCGACGGCGGCGGCCCGTTCCTGCTGGCCTCGCGCCACGAGGACGACGCACTGCCGACCGTGCTGATCTACGGCCACGGCGACGTCGTGCGCGGCTACGACGCGCAATGGCGCGCGCCGCTGTCGCCGTGGACGCTGACCGTCGACGGCGATCGCTGGTACGGCCGCGGCAGTGCCGACAACAAGGGGCAGCACACGATCAACCTGGCCGCGCTGGCGAGCGTGCTCGCCGCGCGCGGCGGCCGGCTCGGCTTCAACGCGAAACTGCTGATCGAGATGGGCGAGGAAACGGGGTCGCCGGGCCTCGACGCACTGTGCCGCCAGGAGCGCGACACGCTCGCGGCCGACGTGCTGATCGCGTCCGACGGGCCGCGCGTCACCGCCGAACGCCCCACCGTGTTCCTCGGCTCGCGCGGCTCCGTCAACTTCAAGCTCAGCCTGCGCGCCCGCGACGGCGGCCATCACTCGGGCAACTGGGGCGGCCTGCTGCGCAACCCGGCGACCGTGCTCGCGAATGCGCTCGCAAGCCTCGTCGACGCGCGCGGCGCGATCCGCGTCGCGGGGCTGCGCCCCCCGCCGATCCCGGCCGCCGTGCGCGCCGCGCTCGCCGACCTGTCCGTCGGCGGCGGCCCCGGTGATCCGGCGTTCGACGCCGACTGGGGCGAACCGGGCCTCTCTGCCGCCGAGCGCGTGTTCGGCTGGAATACGTTCGAGATCCTCGCGTTCAAGGCCGGCAATCCCGACCATCCGGTCAATGCTATTCCACCCGTCGCGTATGCGCACTGCCAGCTGCGTTTCGTGGTCGGCACCGACTGGGAGGCGCTGCACGCGCACCTGCGCGCGCATCTGGATGCGCACGGCTTCGCCGACATCGAGATCGACGTCGAACGCGGCGCACCGGCGACGCGTCTGCCGCCGGACGATCCGTGGGTCCGCTGGGCCGTCGCGTCGCTCGCGCGCACGACCGGCAAGAAGCCCGCGATCCTGCCGAACCTCGGCGGCACGCTGCCGAACGAAGTGTTCGCCGACACGCTCGGGCTGCCGACCCTGTGGGTGCCGCACTCGTATCCGGCGTGCTCGCAGCACGCGCCCGACGAGCACCTGCTCGCGAGCGTCGTGCGGGAAGGACTGCAGATGATGGCCGGCCTCTTCTGGGATCTCGGCGACGCCGCGCCGCCCGTTCGCCGCGCGGCACCCGCCGCGGCCGGCGCCGCCCTGTAACGCGCTTCGCCCCCTTTCTCGGGACTGCTCACACGATGAATACGACCACCCTGACCTCGCAGGACGCCGCGCGCCCCAGCACCGCGAAGATCCGCCGCATCATCTTCGCCGCGTCGATCGGCAACGCGCTCGAATGGTTCGACCTGATCGTCTACGGCTTTTTCGCGGTGACGATCGCCAAGCTGTTCTTCCCCGCGACGAGCGAGGCGACCTCGCTGCTGCTCACGCTCGGCACGTTCGGGCTGTCCTACCTGATCCGGCCGATCGGCGGCTTCGTGCTCGGCGCCTACGCGGACCGCGCGGGCCGCAAGGCGTCGCTGCTGCTGTCGATCGCGATGATGATGGCCGGCACGCTGCTGATCGCGCTGATGCCGACCTATGCGTCGATCGGCATCCTCGCGCCGCTCGGGATCATGCTGTCGCGGCTGATGCAGGGTTTTTCCGCCGGCGGCGAATTCGCGAGCTCGACCGCGTTCCTCGTCGAACACGCGCCGCAGCGGCGCGGCTTCATGTCGAGCTGGCAGTTCGCGAGCCAGGGTCTCGCGACGCTGCTCGCATCGGGCTTCGGTGCACTGCTGACGTCGACGCTGAGCACCGCGCAACTCGAAAGCTGGGGCTGGCGCGTGCCGTTCCTGTTCGGCCTCGCGATCGGCCCGGTCGGGCTCTACATCCGCCGCTACGTCGACGAAGGCATCGAGTTCAAGACGCAGGCGCGCTCGGAAGCGCCCGTGCGCGAACTGTTCGCGGACCAGAAGATGCGCGTGCTGCTGTCGATCGGCGTGCTCGTGATCTCGACCGCGATCAACTACATGGTGCTGTACATGCCGACGTACGCGATCAAGCAGCTCGGGCTGCCGGCATCGACGGGCTTCGCGGCGACGCTCGCGACCGGTTTCGTGCTGACGCTCGTCACGCCGCTCGTCGGCCACCTGTCCGATCGCACCGGACGGATCCGCGTGATGGCGGCAGCCGCCGTGCTGATGCTCGTCACCGTCTGGCCGACGTTCGCGTGGCTCACGCATCACGCGTCGTTCGCGACGATGCTCGCCGCGCTGATCTGGATCGGCCTGCTGAAGGCGACGTACTGCGGCGCGCTGCCGGCGCTGATGGCCGAGCTGTTTCCGTCGCAGACCCGTGCGACCGGTCTCGCCGTCAGCTACAACACGGGCGTCACGCTGTTCGGCGGCTTCGCGCCGTTCGTGATCACGTGGCTGATCAGCGCGACCGGCAATCGGCTGTCGCCGGCGCTGTACCTGATCGGTTGCGCCGTGTTGAGTCTCATCGCACTGCTGGTCGCGCGCACGCGGCTCGGGATGCGCTGACCGCGCTCGCGAACAAAACGACGGCGCGGCATCCGTGCCGCGCGCCATTTACCGTGACGTTTACGGCGCCGGATTCGGCTGCAGCTCGTGCAGCGCGTCGATCTCGGCGAGGATCTCGTCGGACAGCTTCACGCCGATGCTGCCGATGTTCTCCTTCAGTTGCGCGAGCGATGTCGCCCCGACCAGGTTGCTGCGCACGAACGGCCGGCTGTTGACGAACGCGAGCGCGAGCTGCGCGGGCGACAGCCCGTGGCGCTGCGCAAGCGCGACGTAGCGTGACGTCGCTTCGACCGCCTGCGGCTTGCTGTAACGCTGGAAGCGCTCGAACAGCGTGATGCGCGCGCCGGCCGGACGCGCGCCGTTCTCGTACTTGCCGGACAGCCAGCCGAACGCGAGCGGCGAATACGCGAGCAGGCCGATGCCGTCGCGATGCGTGAATTCGGACAGGCCGTTCTCGAACGTGCGGTTCAGCAGGCTGTACGGATTCTGGATGCTCGCGATGCGCGGCAGCCCGAGCTTCTCGGCCGCGCGCAGGAACTGCGCGACGCCCCACGGCGTTTCGTTCGACACGCCGATCGCGCGGATCTTGCCGGCCTTCACGAATTCGGCGAGCACGCCGAGCGTTTCCTCGATCGGCACCGTATACGCGTCGTCGACCCACGGATACGCGGGGCGGCCGAACGTCGTCGTGCTGCGATCGGGCCAATGCAGCTGGTACAGGTCGACATAATCGGTCTGCAGGCGCTTGAGGCTGCCGTCGAGCGCCTCCGTCAGGTTCTTGCGGTCGAACTGGTTGCCTTCGCCGCGAATATGGCGCGGATTGTGCGGCTGCCGCGCCGGGCCCGCGATCTTCGTCGCGAGCACGATCCGGTCGCGCTGCGCACGATGCTGCGCGAGCCAGGTGCCGATGTACTGCTCGGTGCGGCCCTGGGTATCGGGCTTCGGGGGAACCGGATACATTTCCGCGGCATCGATCAGCGTGACGCCCTGCCCGAGCGCGTAATCGATCTGCTCGTGCGCGTCGCGCTCCGAATTCTGCTCGCCCCACGTCATCGTGCCGAGACCGATCAGGCTGACCTCGATGCCCGAATCGCCGAGTGTGCGGTATTCCATGCTGTTCCTGTCGCGTCAGTGGAAAGCAGAAACGCTATCACACTGAAGCGAATGCTTCAGATGGCCGATGCGTTCACTTACAGGCGGCCTTCGATGTGCGTTCAGCCCTCGCCGATACGGATACGGCCGCCTTCGCGCGCGTCGTCCGGTGGATGGCGCCGGACGGCCGCGCCGGGCGTAACGACGCCACGCCTCCCGTTACTGCGGCCGCTGAATGAAGCAGGTCGCCGATGCATGCGCGACGATCTTGTCGTCCGGCGTCTTCAGCGTGCCTTCGGCGACGCCCAGCGAACGCGACAGGTGAATCACGCGCCCTTCGGCGATCAGGTCGACGTCGCGCGGCACGGGACGCAGCATCTTCACGTGCAGGTCGACCGTGCCGTAGCCGACGCCCGCGTCGAGCATCGAATGCACCGCGCAGCCCGTGACCGAGTCGAGCACCGTCGCGGCGAATCCGCCGTGCACGCCGCCGAGCGGATTCAGGTGCCGGCCGTCCGCCCGCGCGGAAAACTTCACGTAACCGAGCTCGACGCCCAGCGGCCGCATCGGCATCGTCTCCGAGATCGACGCGAGCGGCACGTCGCCTGCCGCCGCCGCGCGCAGCAGTTCGAGACCGGACAGGGAAAGCGGATTCATCGGGTTGTCTCCTGATTGAACGCGCGTCGCCGCGCGAGTAAGTTCCAAATTGGAACTGATTATTGACAAGCGCGCCAGGCTTGTCAATGCAGCCGGCGCCCGGTGCAACCGAAGCTCAGTTCTATAATCGAACCCGCTCCTTCGCTGAACTGCCGCACGAGACTCGATCATGAAATGGGATGACATCGGTACGCTGAACTGCTCGGTCGCGCGCACGCTTGCCGTGCTCGGCGATCGCTGGACCATGCTGATCCTGCGCAACGCCTTTCTCGGCTGCCGCCGCTTCGATGCATTCCAGACGCAGCTGGGCCTCACGCGTCACGTACTGGCCGAGCGGCTCGCGCGCCTCGTCGACGAAGGCGTACTGGTCAAGCGCGCGTATCAGGAACGCCCGCCGCGCTTCGAATACCGGTTGACCGAAAAAGGCCTCGACCTGTACCCGGCCCTGCTCGCGCTGATGACCTGGGGCGATCGCTGGAAGGACGACGGCCAGGGGCCGCCGGTGCAATTGCGCCATCGCACCTGTGGCCAGCCGATGCATGCGGTCGCGGTGTGCTCGGCGTGCGGTGAGCCGCTCGACCCGCGCCACGTGCAGCCGGAACCCGGGCCCGGCTGGGTCGCGCACGAGGTGGCCGGAACGCACGATGCCTGACGCGTCGCGCTGAGCGCCGGTCGTACGAACATGGGTACGCCCATGACAGCGCGGCGCGGCCATCATGCGTGCGCGTGTTGCATGCGTCTTCGCTCGACGCGCATCGTTCGTGTTGCCGCGCCCTGTCTGCCGTTCCCGTCTCGTCGATCGCACGCCGCATTGCCCCTGCGCCCGCACGTGCGTGCCGTTCGTCACGCAGGGACCGTGCCGTCTGCGCACATGCGCGCACCGCATCGACTTCCGTCACCCGGCACGACTGCCGAGCCGATGCAGGCGCCGCGCGACATGATGAACATCACCACGTCGGGCGCTGCAGACAGCCATCCAGCTGTCGTCCATTCGCATCCGGGCGTGACCGCGCCGCCGTGTCTGCGTTACACTCACGGCCCGCTGTCTCAAAAAAGATTCGCTGTCCAAGATGTTGTCGCGCAAACGCCTCGCCGCCGCCTGCCTCGCTGCTTCCCTCATCGCCACACCCTTCGCCGCCTTCGGCAAGACGCACAATGAATCGCTGCTGCAGCAGGCGTTCGACTTCATCGCGCAACTGCTGCCGACCCCGACCCATGAAGCGCCCGCCACGCAATCCGTCGAATCGGCGTTCTCGCCCGATGGCGGTGCGGAGGCGCTCGTGCTGAAGGCAATCGGTGCCGCGCGCACCTCGATTCGCGTGGCCGCCTACTCGTTCACGTCGCCGCCCGTCACGCGCGCGCTGCTCGCCGCGAAGCGACGCGGCGTGAACGTCGCGGTCGTCGTGGACGACAAGGGCAATCGCGCGAAGAGCAGCAAGCAGGCGCTGAACCTGCTCGTCAACGCGGGCATTCCGACGCGCACGATCGACGCCTATGCGATCCACCACGACAAGTACCTCGTGATCGATGCCGAACATGTCGAGACGGGCTCGTTCAACTACAGCGCTTCGGCAGCCAGCCGCAATTCCGAAAACGTCGTCGTGGTCTGGAACAATCCGCAACTCGCGTCGCGCTACCTCGCGCATTGGCAAAGCCGCTTCGACCAGGGCACGCCGTACCGCTCGTCGTACTGACGCTTCGCCGCACGCGATCGCGGGCGCCGTTCGCGTGTGGCGCGGCCGACGCGCGTCGGCGTCGCACATCCGCGTCGTGATGTCGTCAATGATCGGCGCACATTGCATGGCGATCAACCTGGCCGAATGGCCTGCACACCGGACATGACGGCGCCGCGATCACTGGAATCAGTTGAAATCAGTGGATGTCGGGCGAGCGCTCGGCGATCTGCGTGGCCGCGACGCACCGGCCGGCATGCGCACGCGCATCGCTTGCCGAAGGCTTCGGCCGATCGCGCGTACCGCCAGGCAACGCGTCGAGTACGCAGTCGGCACTGAAGGTCAACGTGTTCTGGACCATCGGATAGAGCAGATACAGCGCCAACGCGAGATACCCCGCGTACAGAATTCGAACCATGGTGCGTTAGATGAACGATTGATCTTGCCCTGTTTACGGCATCACGTCGGACAGCTTGAGCATCGGGCGTTGAATTGCATGGCCGGCAGCAACGCACGACGCGTGAAGCGTCCGTATCGCATCGACACGGCTACAACGCGTGGTGGCAGCACGATGGAGAATGCGTGATGCTGCTCGACGGGCGCTCGTCGAGCGTTGCGGTATCGACAGAAGCGAAGCACGCCGCCCGGCTTGCGCGAGCGCCGAGCGACACACGATCCCGCGCGGCATCGCGCGGTCGCCGACCGGCTCGGATCGGCCGATCGGCACAGGTACGAATCCGCGGACAAGCGGCGAAGCAACGCCGCCGGCACCTGAGCGCGGACGAGCCGCGCGCCGATACGCGCGGCCAAGAGCCACGTTCAGTCGCGTTCAACCGGATTCGCCCGGCCCGGTCAGGCTCCGCACGGCGGCGCGCTCGCCATCGCTTCCGCGATCTGCTCGGGCGTCAGGTCGCGCTGGTGGGTCGCGATCGACCAGCGATGGCCGAACGGATCCTCCACTTGCCCATAGCGATCGCCCCAGAACATGTCGGCGGCCGGCATCGTGACTGTCGCGCCGGCCGCGACGGCCTGCGCGATCGCCGCATCGGTGTCCGGCACGAACAGGTGCAGGCAGACCGGCGTGCCTTTCAGCGTCTTCGGCCCGAGTGCGCCGTGCTCCGGCATTTCATCCACGAGCATCAGCGTCGAATCGCCGATTGCGAGGCATGCATGCGCGAGCCGGCCGTCCGGGGTCGGCAGGCGGAACCGTTCGGTCGCGTTGAACGCGCGCTTGTAGAAGTCGATGGCTGCGGCGGCGCCGGCGCAGATCAGATGCGGCGTCAGCGTGCGCATCCCTTCCGGGATCGGATTGACGGATGTGGTCATGGGTGTCGCTCCTTCAGTCGGTTGTCGTGTCGGAAATCGGGACGGACGCACGATGCGCACGCCTCCGATGCTACGACGGACGGACTCGACGGAAATCGACACGCCGGACGACATTTTTTCATTCGCGACTGGCGCCGGAACAGGTTCGGCCCGACAAGGCGCGAGCATCAGGCCGCGTGCGACCTCCAATGGGGCGATCGCACATCCGGGCATGGCCTCGTGCGCGATGGCACGGCTCGTGGGAACACGCGCCGATCGCCGCTCAGATCTGCGGAAGGTCGCGCAACGTGCGCGACTCGCTCGTCGCATCGATGTCGAGTTCGATCCCCTCCGACGCGTCGCGATACAGCACGCGTTTCAGCCTCGGCCCCACCGCTGTGCCGTCCGCTTCGTCAAATACGGCGCGAACGTCGTTGCCGGCCGCGAGCGCACGTGCCACTTCCGCCACCGACGCCTCGCTCGGCGTCGCCGCCCACGACCGGTCCGCCGGATTGACAGCTGCCCAGCGCACGTGCGTCACACGCGCACTGCGCACATCGATTCGGACACCATTCACCGCGAACATCGACATCGGAATCTCCTTCGAAACGGTTGCGGCCGGGCGAACGCCCGACGATGGAAACCGGCGATGGCGCGACAGCACGCGTTCGATCGCCACCGGACCCGCCGGACGCGCGATCACCCAGGCACGCAGCTTCGGCCAACGCGATTTTCGATGATACATTGGGACGCTTTGCAACCGTCAACAGACAATCGTGCACGGGAGAAACACATGACCGACGCCTGGGGAACCTTCCCTGCCAGAATGGGCGACCATCAGGCCTTCATCAGCTTCAATCACGGCTTCGCGGAAATCGCCGAAAGCGACCCGCGCACGTCGCTGCTCAGCGTGCGCGTCACCCTTGCGCATCCGACGCCCGACGGCCTGCCGAGCGGTGACGAATTCGCCGATCTCACGAAGATCGAGGATCTGCTGGACGCCGCGGTGACCGCGAAAAACGGCGTGCAGGTCGGCCGCATCACGGTCGACGGCAACCAGGATTTCCTGTTCTACGTGCCGTTCGACGAAGCAGCCGCGGGCGAGATCGTCGACTCGCTGGCCGAACAGACGACATACGCACTTCAGTACGCCTATCAGGACGATCCGGACAAGGAAACATACTGGCGCACGCTCTACCCGACCGACGACGACTGGCAACTGATGCGCGACATGCGCGTGCTCGAGGCGCTGCGGCAGAAAGGCGACGTGAGCGACGTGAGCCGGCGCGTGATGCACTGGGCCTACTTCCCGGACCCCAGCGACGCGCACCAGTTCGCCGACTGGGCCGAGTCGAAAGGCTATCTGGTCGAATCGGTCGCGCCCACCGAGGACGGCAAATCGGCCGTGCGGTTCGCGCACGAAGGTACGACGGTGCTGGCCGACATCACGCACCATACACTCGAGATCAATCGCGAGGTGCACTCGCTCGGCGGCGAATACGATGGCTGGGAAACCAGCGTCGAGCAGGCAGGCTGATTGCGCTGACACGCGCGTGACGCGCGATCGGACCGTGGATGGTTCGGGATCAAAAGCATCCCGGCGGCGCGACCGCGTACCGCCGGGATCCAGGCATCGCCGGCCGCAACCGGCGAGCGGCCCCAAGCGATCGCTCACGCACGAGGAATGCGATTCATGCGGATCAGGCGAACGGATGCCGGGACGCGAAACGTCGTCTGCCGAACGCCTGTCCGGTTCCGCCGACGCGGCTTGCATGCGTCGTGCGGCCAAAAAGCCCCCGCTCCTGCGCGAGCGAGCGGGGTAACGGTTGACCGGGCCGGGGTAGAACGGTCAACCGGCCAGATTGTCATCGTGGCCCGTGCAACCGTCTGTGCGGCAACTCACCCTTTCAACCGGAAAGCCCGCACGCGCCGGCACCGCATGCGGCACGTCGCGGTCAGCGCGCGACGCCGGCGAGTGGCGCGGCGACCGCGACGATCACCGGGAACAACACGACGGCCCCGATCATCATCACGCCGTCGGCCGCCAGCGTGACCGGCGTCGCGAGCACGCGAACGGCCTTGTCGCCCTTCGTCAGGCGATCGTCGACCTCGATCGTGTAGGTATGGGAAAACGACGACCACGTCTTGCCCTGCTCAAACCCGTCGGCCCGATAGCGCGAACCATTCAGCGCGCCTTCCATGCTCAGTTCGCCATGACGGGACGTCGTAAAGCCGTCCGCCTGCGCACGCGCCCAATCGTCATCCATCATGCCGGCGCGGGAAAGCACGAGCCGGTATTCGCCCGAGATCTTGCTGCCCTGCGCGACGAATCCATGGAGCGCCGCCTCGATCGACTTCCGGTAGGACGAGGCCAGCACGGCGCCGAGATGCGCGGGCATGTCGAAGATGTAGTGATACTGGTTGCCGAGCACGACGAATTTCTTGCCGTCCTCGCTGATGAGGAATCGATCGACCGTCTCTTCGTATCGGCCGTTTTCGAACAGCATCGCGGTACATCCTGCCAGACCGGTGGCAGCGACGATCGTGCCGGCAGTCAGCAGCGTTCTTCTTTTCATGTTTCGAGTCCGGATTTTTTTGATTTATATCGGCGATTTTTAAATCGCGCCAGTCTCCGGTATCGCGCATGCATCGTCAAAGCAGCGTGATGCGCTTTTCCGTGAATCCGCGCTGTTTCTCCGGATTTTCGTGAAACGACGTTTCACGACCTAACCCATTTTTTCTGGATTTCTGGATGGAGCGGCGCGAACCCGACGCTACGCCGGGCCGTCCGTGAACCATTCCGCAATCATGTCGATCCAGTCGAGATCGCTGGCGATTTCGACGACGACGTCGCTGATGGTTTCTTCGACTGAAGAATCGCTGGCGACCGCACTGGCGGTACCAGCGGCAGCAACTGCTGCGACCGCCTTCGCGGCTGGGATTTCGACGAGCGGCGCGCCCCGCGGGCTGACCAGTTGCTCCAGCCAGTCGACGATACTGGCGCGCGCGTCGTCCTCGTCGGCGAAGTCGTTGCGTTTCAGAAAACGGTCGAACACGACCCACGCGAGCGTCTTGCTTCGGGAAACGGAATCCAGTTGCCATTCGGTTACGGCGACCCGCCCCGTTTCCCGGGTTTCGAGCGTCGCTGTGAAGCGGTAATCGAGATATTCGATCTCAAGTTCAGGCGACATGATTTTCTGCGGCCACTCCGCTCTCTCGGTTCTTATCGATGTGCCGCGCCAGTCCGGTTTCACGCGCCGCGTGAATCTTGTGTGAATTCCGGACCGCGCGTCATGCAGACAGGCAGTATCGCGATATTCTCGCAAGCTGTCGACCGCGACTGAAAATGCATGGCCGCACCCGTCCAGTAACCGAAACCCGTTGCGTGATCGATTCCGTGCCGCATTCTTTCGCGCATGATTGCGCCGGCTCGATTCCGGGTATCCGCGTGCTCCGCGGCCGCAGCCGCAGCCGCGCTGTTACACTCCCGCCACAAAAAACGCTTGCCCCACCCAAGGAAACAATGACAGTCGCTCGGGCACAACATGACGGCGTCGATGTCTGGATCATCCAGCTTCCGGGACACCCCGCCTATGCCTATACACATCTCAAACGGGTATTCGCGTCCGACGACTCGCGGCATCGCGTCGTGACGGTCGACCTGGCGAAGCTGCTCGCGTGCGCCGATCGCGACACGACCGACTATGTGCTGCCGTCGGTTCAATACTGGGCGCCCGGCAAGGCCGCCGGCATCCGCGATTTCCTCGATCCGGCCGAAGCCCGGATTCCCGACATGCCCTTCATCACGTTTCGCGAGACGAGAACGCGGACGCTGCTTGGCCTTCCGGGCCTGTCGAAAGTCGGCATCGCGTCGTTCCGGAACGGTCAGCATCGCGCGCGCTATCTGGCGTTTGCAGGGGCAACGAGCCTGCCTGTCGAGGTGCATGAAACCGAGGCGGATTTGCTCGTGCGGTATTGCGGCGAGTAACGGACGCGCCGCCTCATCTTCAGCGGCATCGGTCGTGCAGCGTGCCGCCTTGGGGTTCGGTGCCGGCATCGATCACGTAGATCCGGTCGGCGACCTCCGTGCGGCCGATGAAGCTGGTTTCGACGCCTGCCAACCGCCAGCCGTTGTGCTCGTAGAAGCCAATCGCGCGGACGTTGCCGTCGAGTACCGAAAGATGAACCTTGTCCTCGCCGATATGGCGGGCCCATGCGCGAACGGCTTCGATCATGCGCTTGCCGGTACCGCTTCCGTGATGCGCGGGATGCACATGAAGGCAATCGAGCAGGACGCCGCGCGCCGGATCGACCGGCCTTTCGGCGCTGACGAAACCGACCGGCGCCCCGTCGGACTCGGCGATCAGCACGAGGCCCCACTCCGCTTCGGCGCGGTCGAAATAGTTTCGCCACCGCGTCGCGTGCTCCGTCGGCACCTCGTCGGCGAGATAGGCCGCCGGCAGGATATGGCTATAGGCGTTCTGCCAGCTCAGCGTGTGCAAGCGAGCGATGTGTTCCGCGTCGTGTGGTGTCGCGTTGCGTAGCGTGATGGTGCGGTTTTCCGGCATGCGAGGGTCGCTCTCGTTGTGCGATGGAGGCAGGGAAAGTGTAGCAATCGCGATGTTTCAACGGCGGGTTGCACAGGGAGTCGCGTGCGGCAGTGCGCGTCATGCCGTGGTCATCGCTTAATGCACCGTGACGCCTGCCGCTTTCTCCAATTCCTCGACAGCAGCGCCGCCAAAAAAAATGTCCCGACGCCTTCCGGGGCGTCGGGACCGAACGGCCCTGCAAAGCTAAGGGCACGAGGAATCGATACATTACATGAATGTAAGACTATTAAGCATTGGCGGCTCGTGCCAAGTCATTGGTTTAATCCGCCAATCTGCGAGACGATGAGCGAAGCCGGTCGCCGCTTCGCTTCGCGGGGCTCATGAGCAGCGGCCGCTCAATGGATCGGCCACGCGCGAGTGACGTGACTCGGCGCGCAGTCTCAATATCGAAACGGCTTTCGTCGGCTGACGCGAAATGGATGAATGGCGAGCAGAACGCTCTGGAAATGGCGCGGCTCGAATCGATGCAATCGCATCGAATTTTCCGCACAAAACAAAACAGGCGCCGAAGCGCCTGTTTTGTTTGAGAATTTTGGGGTGGCTGATGGGACTCGAACCCACGACAACAGGAATCACAATCCTGGACTCTACCAACTGAGCTACAGCCACCACTGATACTGCCTTGTTTCTTCGCTGTTTCGTTTCGTTTCGTGTTCAGCAGCGAAGAACAAGATTATACGAAGACTTTTCCGTCTTGCAAAGCATTTTTTTCAAAAATTTCTTCGGCATCGTTCAGATGCGTGCGCGCCTCGTCGAACACGGCCAGATCGCCGCGCGCGAGCTTCTTGTTGTCGGACAGCACACGACGCCAGCCGCGCGCACCCGCGACGCCACGATAGAGCCCGAGAGCATGCCGCACGATCGCGCCGAGATACGTGCCGCGCTTCAGTTCCGCCGCGCAGTATTCGATCAGTTTCGCCTCGGCCTCTTCGCGCGTCGGCACCGCCGCAGTCGACCCGTAGAAGCGCGCATCGACACCCGCGAGCACATACGGGTTGTGATAAGCCTCGCGGCCGAGCATCACGCCGTCCACGTGCTCGAGATGCTGCGCGACTTCGTCGAGCGTCTTGATCCCGCCGTTGATCACGATCTCCAGCGACGGGAAATCGCGCTTCAGCTGATACGCATAGTCGTACTTGAGCGGCGGGATCTCGCGGTTCTCCTTCGGCGAGAGCCCCTTCAGGATCGCATTGCGCGCGTGCACCACGAACGTTTCGCAGCCGGCCTCCGCCACCGTGCCGACGAAGTCCCGCACGAACGCATAATCCTCGACCGCGTCGACACCGATCCGGTGCTTGACCGTGACCGGCACCGACACCGCATCGCGCATCGCCTTCACGCAGTCGGCAACGAGTTGCGGCTCGTTCATCAGGCACGCGCCGAATGCGCCGCGCTGCACGCGCTCGGACGGACAGCCGCAATTCAGGTTGATCTCGTCGTAGCCCCACTGCTCGCCGAGTTTCGCGGCGCGCGCGAGATCGTCCCGTTCGCTGCCGCCCAGTTGCAGCGCGACCGGCGATTCGTTCGGCGTGAACGCGAGATGCCGCTGGGCGTCGCCGAACAGCAGCGCGCCCGTCGTGATCATTTCCGTATACAGCCACGTGTCGCGCGTCAGCGTGCGATGGAACGACCGGCAATGACGGTCGGTCCAGTCGAGCATGGGCGCCACGGAAACGCGGCGGGGAGGAAGCGAGGACGGTACGGACATGGAATTCGGGGCAGCAAGCGGCGCGGGAAACAACCCGACATTTTACCGCAACGCGACCAGGCCGGCCCGGCAGCCTGACTAGACCGGCCCGCCGTCGCCCAGTTCGACGTCGACGGCCCGCCGCGCCTCGTCAAGTACGCGCTCGATCACGCGCCGTTCGGTCAGCAGCATCCCATCGACTTTCACGAGCCGCCAGTCGATCCGCACGGCCGAACCCTGCAGCACGCGGTAGTGCGCATGCTCGCCGTCCCACACCTGCTCGGTCTTCACCTCGATCTCGTAGCCGCGGTACGGCTCGCTGAAATCGCCGAGATCGCTGCCTCTCGGTTCCATCGCTCGCTCCGTGGCGACACGGCGCCAGGCCACCGCGGCGGCCGGCGCCGTGCGCTCAATCGTATTCGTTGGACAAAACGGATTTGCCATCGGCGGTCAGGTCGACACGGTCGGCAGCCGCCTGGTAGATCAGCCCTTCGTTCAGCAACGCATAGACGACGTCGTCGAACGCGGCAGGGACCGGCCGGCTGTCGCCGAACTGGTCGATCCACTTCAGCGCCACGATGGCTTCGGGAGAAAGGATGGGGGTCATGCGTTGGCCTCCGGCGTCGGTGTCGCTCCATCCTAGCACTTCGTCCTGACGCCGAATACCGAGGCAAACGCTCGACCATGAAACAGGGGCGCCGCGGACGGCCAGACGGCCCGCCCGCGGCGCCCTGCACCGGAAACGCGCTCAAAGGCGCGCGATCGACACCTCGGTGGATTTCACGAGCGCGACGACTTCCGCGCCGACCTTCAGTTCGAGTTCGTCGACCGAGCGCGTCGTGATCACCGACGTGACGATGCCGAACGGCGTCTCGACGTCGACCTCGGACACCACGGGCCCGCGAATGATCTCCTTCACCTTGCCTTTGAACTGGTTACGCACGTTGATTGCAGTGATGCTCATCGGGTTGATCGCTCCGAAGAAAAAAGTCTGAGAACGGGCGGCCGGTGCCGCCCGGATTTAAACGGCCCAGCGAATCTGCCCGACCGGTCGTACGTGCTCCACCTCAGGCACCGCACCCTGCTCGCCCCCGCCCGGCCCGCCGGCGAGTACGCGTTGCAGCACACGGTCTTCCAGCGCCGCGAATGCGGCCGACGCGCGCGCACGCGGCCGGTCGAGCGGAACGGACTGATCGAGGGCGACGCGCCCTTGCTCGATCAACAGGATCCGGTCGCCGAGCGCGACGGCTTCCTGCACGTCGTGCGTGACGAGCAGCGCGGTGAACCGATGCTCGCGCCACAAGCGCTCGATCAGCGCATGCATCTCGATGCGGGTCAGCGCGTCGAGCGCACCGAGCGGCTCGTCGAGCAGCAGCAATTGCGGCCGGTGCACGAGCGCGCGGGCGAGCGCGACGCGCTGCCGCTGGCCGCCCGACAGCTGGGCGGGCCAGTCATTCGCGCGCTCGAGCAGCCCGACTTCGTCGAGCACCGCGCGCGCCTGATCGCGTGCCCCGCGGCCCAGGCCCAGCATCACGTTCTGCAGCACGGTCTTCCACGGCAGCAGTCGCGCATCCTGGTACATGATCCGGGTGTCGAGCGTGCCGCCACCCTCGCCGCGCGTCACGAGCGCACCGCTGCTCGGCGCCTCGAGCCCCGCGACGAGACGCAGCAGCGTGGATTTTCCGCAGCCGCTGCGGCCGACGATCGCGACGAAGCTGCCGCGCGCGATGCCGAGTTCGACGTTGTCGAGCACGGTGCGCGTGCCGAAGCGCTTGCTGACGCCCGACAGCGTCACCGCGTCGTCGGCTGCCGGGCTGCCCGCGCGCCGCCGCGCGAGCGGAACGACGGATGCACCGCCGTCCCGATCGACGATCGCCGCATCGCGTGCGTCGTCGTCCGTGACGCGTGCCTGTACCAGTTCGGCCTCGAGGTCTGCGCCGGCGAGCGGGCCGTAGGCGGCCGCCGAAGTCGTCGCATTCATGCCTTTGCTCCTGATTGATAAGCGGGGTGCCAGCGCAGCGTCACGCGCTCGATCCATTTCGCCAGCACATCGGCCAGCTTGCCGAGCACCGCATACAGCAGGATGCCGACCACCACCACATCGGTTTGCAGGAATTCGCGCGCGTTCATCGTCATGTAGCCGATGCCCGATTGCGCGGAGATCGTTTCCGCGACGATCAGCATCACCCACATCAGCCCGAGCGCGAAGCGCACGCCGACGAGAATCGACGGCAATGCGCCGGGCAGGATCACGTCGCGATACAGCGCGAAGCCGCGCACGCCATAGCTCTTCGCCATCTCGATCAGGTTCGCGTCGACCGAGCGGATCCCGTGATACGTGTTGATGTAAACCGGGAAGAACACGCCGAGCGAAACGAGGAACAGCTTCGCCTTCTCGTCGATGCCGAACCACAGGATCACGAGCGGAATCATCGCGAGCGCGGGGATGTTGCGGATCATCTGGATCGTCGAATCGAGCGCGACCTCCGCCGCTTTCGACAGGCCGGTCGCGAGCCCGAGCGCGAGACCCACGCCGCCGCCGATCGCGAAGCCGAACAGCGCGCGCCAGGTACTGACCTTCACGTTCGCCCACATCTCGCCCGACGTCACGAGCGACCACGCGGCACGCACGACCGCCAGCGGCTCGGGCAGCACGCGGGTCGACAGCCAGCCGACGCGCGCGCCGACCTCCCATGCGGCCAGCAGCGCGAGCGGCACGAGCCACGGCGCGATGCCGCGCCAGGCGCGGGCGGCCACGGCGGCGCCCGTCGTCGACGTTTTCGTTGTCATCGCAGGCCTCCTTCGTTCAGCTCTGGCTCGCCTTCGGCAGGTAGTTGTTGCCGACGATCTCGCCGAACGGCCCCGACAGCGGGCCGGACGGACGCGCCGCGCCCTTGCCCTTGATCAGCGGGAACACGAGCTCGGCGAAGCGGTACGACTCCTCGAGGTGCGGATAGCCGGACAGGATGAACGTCTCGATGCCGAGATCCGCGTATTCGCGCATGCGTTCCGCGACCTGCTCGGGGTTGCCGACGAG
This sequence comes from Burkholderia sp. Bp9090, assembly GCF_003857985.1. Taxonomy (NCBI): domain Bacteria; kingdom Pseudomonadati; phylum Pseudomonadota; class Betaproteobacteria; order Burkholderiales; family Burkholderiaceae; genus Burkholderia; species Burkholderia sp. Bp9090. The sequence continues at coordinate 20,924 of NZ_QTPV01000051.1, read as the reverse complement.
CGCGGTACCCGCGCCGCCGCGCACGAGACCGACACCGGCCCACAGGTTCGGATACACCTCGAGCGCCTCGCGGCCGCCGCGCTTGCCACCGTGCAGCGCGGCCATCCGGCGCTGGCCTTCCGAATCCATGTTCGCGAATGCCTGCTGCGCGCGGGCGATCGTCTCGTCGTCGAGACGGCTGATCAGGCGGTCGGCATCGCGCCACGCCTCGTCCTCGGTCTCGCGCACGATCACGTGCAGGCGGATGCCGAACTTGACCTTGCGGCCACGCGCCTCGGCGCGGGCGCGGATGTCGGCGATCTTCTTCGCGACGGCCTCGGGCGGCTCGCCCCAGGTCAGGTAGGTGTCGATGTGATCCGCGGCGATCGCGTGCGCGGCCGGCGACGATCCGCCGAACCACAGCGGCGGATGCGGGCGCTGCACGGGCGGATACAGCGCCTTGCCGCCCTTCGACTGAAGGTGCTTGCCGATGTAGTCGAAGCCGCCGTTATCGTGCGAGGCGGACAGCAGTCCGCGCCAGATGTTCAGGAAGTCGTCGGTGATCTCGTAGCGCGTATCGTGATCCGCGAACAGCCCGTCGCCTTCGAGTTCGGCGGCGTCGCCGCCCGTCACGACGTTGATCAGCAGGCGGCCGCCCGACAGGCGGTCGAACGTCGCGGCCATCCGCGCCGCGAGACCGGGCGATGCGATGCCGGGACGCACGGCGACCAGGAACTTCAGACGCTGCGTCGCCGGAATCAGGCTCGACGCAACGACCCACGCATCCTCGCAGGAACGGCCGGTCGGCAGCAGCACGCCTTCGTAGCCGAGCGTGTCGGCCGCGACGGCGATCTGCTTGAAATAATCGTAATCCGCGGCGCGCGCGCCTTCGGCGGTGCCGAGATAACGGCTGTCGCCGTGCGTGGGAATAAACCAGAAAACATTCATCTGCTGCTCCTGCTTGACTGTCCTTGCCGGAATCTGGATAAAACGAAGCCCTGCTCGCGTCGCGAATCAGCGACGCATGCATGGTGTGCATTCGAATCGGGATGGCTCGCCGGTCAGGCCGTGCCGCGGACGAGTACGCGATTGCACGGCTGTTTCTGGGAAATCAGTCTATGGATCGGTGCAGGGCTTTGGAACGATTTTTTTGAGCTTAGGTTTTCCGCTTTCGTGATTAGCGCGACGCTCCAGCGAATATCGCATCGGCCGGGCCCTATAATGACGCACCTATCCGAACAACTTCGCGCGGACGGCCCCGGCCGGCCACGCCTGCAATACGCTCATCGATGCAGAAAGTCATCCTGCCGTTCCTGTCCGGCTTCCTGGCCGCCCTCTTCTTTCGCGAAGCGACGCTCGCGCTGCTACATACGGCCGACCTGATCGCCGCAGCCGGATTCTCCACGCAACCTTTCGCGCCGCTCGGCATTCCTGAATTTGTCGCGAACGCGCTGATCAGCGCGTGCTGCGCGATCCCGATGGCGTGGCTGCTGCGCGTGTCGCCGGAGCGCGAAGCGCCGTGGATCGGCGCGCTGGTGTTCGGCGGCGTCGTGCTGACGGCCGCCCGCGTGTTCGCGATCGATCCGCTGCGCGGGATCTGGCCGTCGGGCAACATGATGCCGGTGCTCGCCGCCGGTTTCGCGGCACACGCGGTGTGGGGTTTCGGTGCGCTGGTGTTCATGCGCGCGTTCATGTCGGACGACGCCGGCGACGAATAACGCACGGCTTGCGGCGAGGCCCCGGCCCTGTCGCCGAGCCGGATCGGCATCCGCAAACGGAAAGGCCGCCTGCACATGCAAGCGGCCTTTTTGCTTTTCGCTTCGATACCGCGAGCGTCAGTCCTTCAGGTTGCGCAGCGGATGCGTGTCGGGCGTCCACGGGCTGTCGAACATCGCGAGCACGTCGGCCCGGTCGATATCGGCCGTCGACTTGAAACGCCAGACCGGCTGTTGATCCTTGTCGACGATCAGCGCGCGCACGCCTTCGATCACGTCGCCGTGCGCGAACGTCGAACGCGTGAGGTCGAGATCGCGCCGCAGGCAATCGGCCATCGTCGCGCCGCGCGCGCGCTCGACGACTTCGAGCGACACGGCCATCGACAGCGGCGACAACTGGCTGCGCATCGCGTGGGTCGCCTTCTCGACCCATCCGTCGATGGCCGCGCAATCCTGCTCGGCGTCGAGCGACGCCAGGATCGCGCCGATATCGGGCTGCGCGAAATGCCGGTCGATCCCGGCGCGCGCGTCGGCCAGCGCCGACGTGTCGGGCGTCGGCACGACCTTGTGCGCGGCAGCTGCGTCGGCCACGCACGCGACGGCCTGCGCGCCGCTGTCGATCCGCGCGCCGTGCAGCGTATCGAGCAGCGCCGGCAGCGCGGCGTCAGGCAGGTATACGTCGGCGAGCTGCGCATACAGTGCGCCGGCCGCGTCGAGCGTCGCGCCGGTCACCGCGAGATAGCGGCCGAGCGCGCCCGGCGTGCGCGCGAGGAACCAGCTCATCCCGACGTCCGGGAACAGCCCGATGCGCGTTTCGGGCATCGCCATCTTCGTCGAATCGGTGACCACACGCAGGCCGCCCGTATGTCGCGCCGCCTGCGAAATGCCCATGCCGCCGCCCATCACGACGCCGTGCATCAACGCGATGTACGGTTTCGGATAGGTGAAGATCGTATGGTTGAGCGTGTATTCCTCGATGAAGAACGTGTCGACCGCATCGCGATCGCCGCGCTGCCACGCATCGTGGAAGAAGCGCACGTCGCCGCCCGCGCAGAACGCGCGCGGATGCGGGCTGTGCACGACGACGGCCGTCACCTCCGCGTCGTCGCGCCATGCATCGAGCGCCTGCTGCATCAGTCGGATCATCCCCACCGACAGCGCATTCAGCGCCTTCGGCCGGTTCAGTTCGAGATAGCCGATGCGGTTCGCGACATACGCGCGCACGTCGGGCTGGGCGGCTTCGGCGGAAGCGGCAGTGGAATCGGTCATGTGAGCCATCCGGCGTATCGCGGGCGCACGCTCAGTGCGCCTGCATCTTCGAGAACAGGTTCAGCACCACGACGCCCGAGACGATCAGCCCGAGGCCGATCACGGCCGGCAGGTCCGGCACCTGGCGATAGAGCAGCATCGCGACGAGCGTGATCAGCACGATGCCGGCCCCCGACCACACCGCATAGATGATGCCGACGGGCATCGTGCGCAGCGTGAGCGACAGACAGTAGAACGCGATGCCGTAACCGGCCACGACGAGCGCCGACGGCCAGAAGCGCGTGAAGCCGTCCGCCGCGCGCAGCGCGGACGTGCCGACCACTTCCGCGACGATCGCGATCGCGAGCCATGCGTAACCCGGAATCTGCATCGCTCAGCTCCTTGCAAGTGCCAGCACGGCATAGTCCTGCCCGAGCTCGGCGCACAGGGCTTCGACGACGAACTCGTGATCCGCGCGCTGCGGCAGCCCCGATGCGGTGATCGAGCCGATCACGCCGGCCCCCGCGACGGTCAGCGGAAACGCGCCGCCGTGCGGCGAATAGTCGGAGATCGGCAGCCCGTGCTTGTCGGCGAGCGTGGCGCCGGCCTGCTGCATGCGCAGGCCGATCGCATACGAACTGCGGCGGAAGTGCGCGACGACGTTGCGCTTGCGGCGTACCCAGTCGGCGTTGTCGGGCGTCGCGCCGGCGAGCGCCGCATAGAACAGCGGCTGGCCGAACGTGACGATGTCGATCGCGATCGCATGGCCGCGCGACGTCGCGAGCGCATGCATCCGGTTGCCGAGCGCCCAGGCACGAGCCGGGTCGAAATGGGGAAACACGAGCGCCTGTTCCTGCGCGCCGATCGATTGCAGATCGTGAGCGATGTCCATGAATCCGTCGATGCTGTAGTGAGTGTTGCAACGGCACCGACGCGATCGCGCGCGACTCTCCGCTGCAGGCGTGAACGACACAAGCAAACCGCTCGATTCTAGCGCACGCGCCTGCCGTACCGGCCCTGCCGGCGTCCCGCCGGCGACTGAAACGCGATTGTCAGAAAGTGCTTGCAAGCATTCGGGTTAGTCCATATAATTCATTTCTTAGACGGACGCGGGGTGGAGCAGTCTGGCAGCTCGTCGGGCTCATAACCCGAAGGTCGTAGGTTCAAATCCTACCCCCGCAACCAACGTCCCGATTCATGCAAAAAGCCCGGCTCCACGCCGGGCTTTTTGTTTTCCGGCGCGCGATTGCGCGCCTCGCACGTTGCGCTTCGCGCCGCACGCCGCGCACATGCGCTCGCGTTCGAGAATGCCCCGCCCCGGTGATACACTCGCAGCACCTCGTCCCTTCCACTCGACATGAAATTCTGCTCCGTCTGCGGTCACGAAGTCATCGCGCGCATTCCTCCGGGCGACAACCGCGAGCGCTTCATTTGCGATCACTGCGGCACGATCCATTACCAGAATCCGCGCAACGTGGTCGGCACGGTGCCGGTCTGGGGCGATCAGGTGCTGCTGTGCCGCCGTGCGATCGAACCGCGCTACGGTTTCTGGACGCTGCCGGCAGGCTTCATGGAAATGGGCGAGACGACGGCCGAGGCCGCCGCGCGCGAAACGCTCGAGGAAGCCGGCGCACGCGTCGAGGTTCAGAACCTGTTCACGCTGCTCAACGTGCCGCACGTGCACCAGGTCCATCTGTTCTATCTGGCGCGGCTCGTCGATCCGGCTTACGAGGCCGGCGAGGAAAGCCTCGAAGTCAAGCTGTTCGACGAAGCCGACATTCCGTGGGACGAGATCGCGTTCCCGACCGTCAGCCAGACGCTGCGTTTCTTCTTCGCCGATCGCGCCGCCGGCGACTACGGCGTCCATACCGGCGATATCTTCCGCTCGCTGCGCAACGGCTGAGCCCGCGCCCCATGGTCCCCTGGCTCGGCCCGGACGATCCGTTCCCGCCCGTCGAACGCGCGCTCGGCTCCGCGACCGGCGCGCCGGGGCTGCTCGCCGCGAGCGCCGACCTGCTGCCGTCCCGCCTGATCGAGGCCTACCTGCGCGGCATCTTCCCGTGGTATTCGGACGGCCAGCCCGTGCTGTGGTGGAGCCCCGACCCGCGGATGATCCTCGCGCCGGCCGAATTCAAGGTGTCCCCGTCGCTGCGCAAGACGCTCAAGCGCGTGCTGCGCGACTCCGCGTGGGAAGTGCGCGTCGACCATGACTTTCCGGGCGTGATGCGCGCGTGCGCGCAAGCGCCGCGCCGCGGGCAGCGCGGTACCTGGATCACGGCCGAGATCATCGACGCGTATTCGTCGCTCTACCGTTCCGGCAACGCGCACAGCATCGAGGCGTGGCACGACGGGCGACGCGTGGGCGGCCTCTACGGCGTCGCGTTCGGGCGGATGTTTTTCGGCGAATCGATGTATGCGGATGTCACCGATGCCTCGAAGATCGCTCTGGCGACGCTCGTCGCCCACCTTCGCGAGCAGGGGCTGGAGATGATAGACTGCCAGCAGAATACGTCGCATCTAGCGTCGCTCGGTGGCCGCGAGATCGCACGCAAGGCCTTTGTCGCTCACGTGCGCCGCGCGGTAGCCGAACCGCCGATTCCGTGGCAGTTCGACAAGCGTGTGCTCGCCATGCTGACGAGCCCTGCCGAACCGGCCGCCCCCTCCGGGATCGAGCGCTAGCGCGGCACTCCCTCCCTGCATCGAGAGCTGCCCATGACTCACCCGACTGAGCTGCCGCTTTCACCGCTTTCGGCGCTGCAATTCTATGCAACGGCGCCCTATCCGTGCAGCTATCTGGACGGCCGCGTCGCGCGCTCGCAAGTCGCGACGCCGAGCCACCTGATCAATTCCGACATCTATACCGAGCTCGTGAAGGCCGGCTTCCGGCGCTCGGGCGTGTTCACCTATCGCCCGTACTGCGACGGCTGCCGTGCCTGCGTGCCGGTGCGCGTGCCGGTCGGCGCGTTCACGCCGTCGCGCACCCAGCGCCGGATGTGGAAGCGGCACCGCGCGCTCGTCGCGACGGTCTCGCCGCTGCACTACGACGAGGAGCACTACGCGCTCTACATGCGCTACCAGTCGGCGCGCCACGCGGGCGGCGGCATGGATCGCGACAGCCGCGACCAGTACGAGCAGTTCCTGCTGCAGAGCCGGATCAATTCGCGCCTCGTCGAATTCCGCGACCTCGACGCGCCGGGCGGCGAGCCCGGCAAGCTGCGCATGGTCAGCATGATCGACATCCTCGGCGACGGACTGTCGTCGGTCTATACGTTCTTCGAGCCGGACGAGCAGCATACGAGCTACGGCACGTACAACATCCTGTGGCAGATCGAGCAGGCGAAGAGCCTCGGCCTGCCGTACGTGTATCTCGGCTACTGGATCCGCGAGAGCCCGAAGATGGCCTACAAGGCCAACTTCCATCCGCTCGAAGGGTTGCTCGACGGCCGCTGGAAAATACTCGATCCGGATCGCATCGACCTGCCGCCGGTCGACGCGGCACTCGCCCGTGCGCCGCTGCCGGGCGGACATTCCGGGTCGGGCTGACGGGCCATCCCGCGGCGCGGCGGCGCGCCTGCAACGGGCACCCTGCGGCCCTTGCACGCGTTGCCGCGCGGCACAAGCGGTGCCACCGGCCGCGCATGCGAAGCGAAGCCCGCCCTTGCCGCGCAACTCCCGGTAAAATAGCGGGTTGTCATTCATTCCGGCCGTCCGCCCAATTCCCGTGTTCAGTTCCCTCTATCCGCTGGCCCGCGCATCCCTGTTCAAGATGGATGCGGAAGACGCTCACCACCTCACGCTGCGCGCGCTCGGCGCGGCCGGCCGCACGGGCCTCGCCTGCGCGCTGTCGGCCCGCGTGCCCGATGCGCCGCGCACCGTGATGGGACTCACGTTCCGCAACCCGGTCGGCCTCGCCGCCGGCCTCGACAAGGACGGCGCGGCCATCGACGGCCTCGCGGCGCTCGGCTTCGGCTTCATCGAGGTCGGCACGGTCACGCCGCGCCCGCAGCCGGGCAATCCGCGCCCGCGGATGTTCCGCCTGCCGCAGGCGGAAGCGCTGATCAACCGGATGGGCTTCAACAACCACGGGGTCGATCAGTTCGTGAAGAACGTCCAGGCGGCCCGCTATCGCGGCATCCTCGGCCTGAACATCGGCAAGAACGCCGACACGCCGATCGAACGCGCCGCGGAAGACTATCTCTACTGCCTCGAGCGCGTGTATCCGTTCGCAAGCTACGTGACGATCAACATTTCGTCGCCGAACACGAAGAACCTGCGCCAGCTGCAGGGCGCGGGCGAACTCGACGCGCTGCTCGCGGCGCTGAAGGACAAGCAGCAACGCCTCGCCGACCTGCACGGCAAGCTCGTGCCGCTCGCGCTGAAGATCGCGCCCGATCTCGACGACGAACAGGTCAAGGAAATCGCCGACACGCTGCTGCGCCACAAGATCGAGGCGGTCATCGCCACCAACACGACGCTGTCGCGTGCGGCCGTGCAGGGCCTGCCGCACGCGGACGAAGCCGGCGGCCTGTCGGGCCGTCCGGTGTTCGATGCGTCCAACGAAGTGATCCGCAAACTGCATGCCGAAGTCGGCAGCGCGGTGCCGATCATCGGCGTCGGCGGCATCTTCTCGGGCGAGGACGCGCGCGCGAAGCTCGCGGCCGGCGCGTCGCTCGTCCAGCTGTACACGGGCTTCATCTATCGCGGCCCCGCGCTCGTCGCCGAGTGCGTGAAGGCGATCGCGCGTGACCGCACCGTGTAATATAGCCATAAACAAACGATATTTAATGGTCGATTGTATTTTTGCTATGATCGACCCCACAGTCAGAATCAAGCGCCCCGCTGGGGCAAGGAAGCTCACACGATGAAAATTTCGCTGCTGAAGAAGCTGCTGGTCGCCGGCCTGATCGGCACGTCGTTCGCCGCCGCCACCGCGCAGGCGGCCGACCTCCTCGACCAGGTGAAACAACGCGGCACGCTGCGCGTCGGCCTCGAAGGCACGTTCCCTCCGTTCAACTCGAAGAACCCGCAAGGCGAACTCGTCGGCTTCGACGTCGACATCGCGAATGCCGTCGCCGCGAAGCTCGGCGTGAAGGCCGAGTTCGTCACGACCGAATGGAGCGGCATCATCGCGGGCCTGCAGGCCGGCAAGTTCGACGTGATCGCCAACCAGGTCGGCATCACCGACAAGCGCAAGGAAACGCTCGACTTCTCGCCCGCGTACACCTATTCGTCCGCCCAGTTGATCCAGCGCAAGGACGACACGCGCCAGTTCAAGTCGCTCGACGACCTGAAGGGCAAGAAGCTCGGCGTCGCGCTCGGCACGAACTACATGGACATGGCGAAGTCGGTGCCCGGCATCGACGTGAAGACCTACCCGGGCGCGCCCGAGTACCTGCGCGACCTCGCGGCCGGCCGTCTCGATGCGGCGCTCAACGACCGCCTGATGCTCGCGTACCTGACGAAGAACTCGCAACTGCCGCTGCGCCCGGGCGCGAACGTCGGCTCGGCGAATCCGTCGGGCATCCCGTTCAAGAAGGGCAACCCGAAGTTCCAGAAGGCGATCGACGACGCGATGGCGCAACTCGAGGCCGACGGCACGTTCACGAAGATCTCGGACAAGTGGTTCGGCATCGACGTGACGAAGCCGGTCAAGTAAGCACGCCTCTGCTTCCCGCCTGACGGCGGGCCGGAAAGGGCGGCATCCGAAGCGATGCCGCCCTTTGTTTTATCGGTCCGGTTTATGATTGCGCTTTCGCGCACGCATTCGATTCGTATTCCATGTCGACAACGTCCCTGCTCGTCCAATCGCTGCCGGTGCTCGCCCAGGGTGCCGTACTGACCGTCAAGTTCGCCGTGCTGTCGATGGTGTTCGGCCTGCTCGGCGCCGTCGTGCTCGCGATGATGGGCATCCGGCAAAGCGAACCGCTCGACGGCTTCGAACGCATCTGGGTCAACGCGCTCGCGGGGCTCGCGCGCGCCTACGTGAGCCTGATGCGCGGCACGCCGCTGCTCGTGCAGATCTTCGTCATCTATTACGGACTGCCGAGCCTCGGCATCTCGCTCGACCCGACACCGGCCGGCGTGATCGCGCTCTCCGCGAATGTCGCCGCTTACATGTCCGAAAGCATGCGCGGCGCGATCAACGGAATCGCGCGCGGCCAATGGCTGGCCGCCTACAGCCTCGGGCTGTCGTGGGGGCAGACGCTGCGCTACGTGATCGGCCCGCAGGCGCTGCGCATCGCGGTGCCGAGCCTGTCGAACAGCCTGATCAGCCTGATCAAGGACACGTCGCTCGTGTCCGTCATCACCGTGACCGAACTGCTGCGCAGCGCGCAGGAAGTGATCGCGGCGACCTACCAGCCGTTGCCGCTGTACCTGGCCGCCGCCGCGATCTACTGGGTGCTGTGCCAGATCCTCGAATGGGTCCAGCGCTGGTACGAAAAGCGCCTGTCGCTGCCCGCGCGGCACTGAGCACGTCGCCTCTCCCGCCGGGCCGCGGATGCGCGCCCGGCCCCCGCCTTCCCGTCCTTCCCGCCTACTCGCCCGAATAGCGCACGCCGAGCGCCGCGCGTGCCGCATCTGTCATCGCGATCATTCGCCGCGAATGGTCGTGCGTCATGATCGGGCTCTCGAGTTCGCCCGCGCGCAGCAGGTCGCAGAAATGCGCGGTCTCGTAGTTCAGGCCGCCGCCGTCGACCGGCGCGTCGAGTTCGACCGTGCGCCCGTCCGCATAGCGGATCGTCGCCCGCGCGGGGTTCCACCACTTTTCGTGAATCGTCACGTGCCCGCCTGCTGCAGCGATCAGCGCATCGCCGCGTCCCATCACGTCGAGCCCGCAAAAGAGCTGCGCAATGCCGCCGTTCGCGTGACGACTGTTCAGGCTCGCGAACACGTCGACACCCGTCGCGCCGATGCGGCCGAGCGTCTGCACGTCGACTGCCGCGCCGAGCCAGTCGACCGCGAGAAAGGCTTCGTAGATTCCGATGTCGAGCAGCGCGCCACCGGCGCGGTCGAGCCGATAGACGGAATGATCGTCCGGCACCGACGACGACGCGCAGCCCGCGCGCACGAGCCTGATCTCGCCGATCGGATCGTCATGCAGATGCGCGCGCAACCGACGATACAACGGAAAGAACGGCGGCTTCATCGCTTCCATGAAGAGCCGGCCGGCCGTGCGTGCCGCATCCAGCACGGCATCGAGCTGCGTCGCGTTCAGCGTCGCGGGTTTTTCGCACAGCACGGCCTTGCCGGCGGCGAGCGCCGCTTGCGCGTAGTGCGCGTGACTGTCGTGGAGGGTCGCGATATAGATCGCGTCGATGTCGCTCGCGAGGAGCGCGTCGAGGCTGGCGGCAGGCTTGCCGCCGCAGCTGTCGCAGAAAGCGGTTGCCGCATCGGCGCGGCGGGCCCACACGCCGGCGAGCGTGGCACCCGGCACGTGCGCGAGGCTTTGCGCGAAACGGCGTGCGATGCTGCCTGCGCCGACGATGCCGAAGCGCACCGGGCGGTTGTCGAATTCGTTCATCCGGATCTTCCGTGTCGGTCGTATGACGGTGGCCGGCACGCTGCCGGCCGGCCGTCATGATAAACGGCTCGCCGGCACAGGGATAAGCGACCCGCGCCGATTCAAGCGCGCACGGGCACGTCGACGGAGAAATCGCGCGAGATCTCGTCGGCGCTGAAATCGATCAGGGCAAGCGACGCCGCCTCGGCTTCGCGCGGATCGCGGCGTTCGATCGCATCGACGACGCGCGCATGCGCCTTCACCGCGATGTCGTGCGCACCGTCCTTCTGCGCGACGCGCGGATTCACGAGCCGCACAGCGCCGCGCACGATCGCCGCCATCTGCTGGAAAAACTGGTTGCCGCTCGCCTGGACGATTCGCGTGTGCAGCAGTTCGTCCGCCGTGTCATAACCGGGGTCGCCCGGTTGCAACACCTTGAACGCTTCGAACGCCTCGCGGATGCCCGCGATGTCGGCCGCCGTCGCACGGACCGCCGCCTGCGCGGTCGCGCGCGGTTCGATCAGCATCCGGAATTCGATGACGTCGCGCATGAACTGCGGATCCGGCTTCGCACGAAACCGCCAGCTCACCACGTCTTCATCGATCATGCGCCAGTCGCGCATCGGCCGAACGCGCGTACCGACTTTCGGACGCACGTCGAGCATGTCGCGCGCGAGCAACATCGACAATGCTTCGCGCATCACCGTGCGACTCACGTCGAACTCTTTCGACAGCACATCCTGCGGCGGCAGAATGCCGCCGTACTTGTCCTCGACGATACCTGCGACAAGCCCATCCATCACTTTGGCGACCAGTGACCGGTCTTTGCCCTGCTCCATGACACCTCCCCGTGCGTCGATTTGCGAACACCTGCTCCGCAGTTCCGCCGGCCCTGGTTACGACTGTTCTTATGATCTATAAGTTGATGAGTTCGGGGATATTTCGCTATCTGGTAAACACCTGACAGGGTTATCCCTCTTTTTGATGCGGTTGATTTATAAGGCTTCAAAAAAAGCCCGGAAAGCGCGCTGCGCTTGCCGGGCCGGGCTTTCCACGAACTTTGAACATGCAATCCATTACGGCATCCGGATGCCATTACGGACTGCTTCTCATTCAGTTTCGATTAATCGGGATAAACGATCGTTTCAACGCCGTTTGCCGTGCCGAGCAGGCACAGATTCGCGCCGCGCGCGGCGAACAGGCCGACCGTCACGACGCCCGGCCATGCGTTGACCTGCGCCTCGAAACCGCGCGGATCGGTGATTTGCAGCCCCTTGACGTCGATGATCTCGTTGCCGTTGTCGGTGATGTACGGCGCGCCGTCCTTCGTCACGCGCAGCACCGGCACGCCGCCCAGCGCGGTCACGCGCCGGCCGATCGCCGTGCGTGCCATCGGCACGACCTCGATCGGCAGCGGGAATGCGCCGAGCACCGGCACGCGCTTGCTGCCGTCCGCGATGCAGACGAACGTATCGGCCACCGACGCGACGATCTTTTCGCGCGTCAATGCGCCACCGCCGCCCTTGATCATTGCACCGCTTGCGTCGATCTCGTCGGCACCGTCGACGTACACCTGCAGCGATTCGACCTCGTTCAGGTCGAACACCTTGATGCCGTGCGATTTCAGGCGTTCGGTGGTCGCGATGGAGCTCGACACGGCGCCGCGATAGCGCGACTTGACGGCCGCGAGCGCGTCGATGAAGCAGTTGGCGGTCGAGCCGGTGCCGACGCCGATCACGGCGCCTTCCGGCACGTTCTGGATCACATAATCGGCGGCCGCCTGGCCGACCAGGCGTTTGAGTTCGTCTTGAGTCATGGGGGTGGGAATACAGCGGGATTGCGGAAAACCGCCAGTTTACCGGACTCGGGAGACGACCCGGGCATTTTCGGTGGGGTGCCGGCGCTGCGATCAGCGCCGGGCACGCCGGCGATCACGGCGCGCCGGTGGCGGATGCGTCGCCCGCCGGCGGCGTGGCGGAGAAATACTTGTCGAGCAGCGCCTGTGCGATCGCATCGGTTTCGGCGTCCGGATTGCCCGCATAGTCGGCCGGCCGGAAATGCATCTGGAACGCCGCGAGTACGCGTCGCGTGCGGGTGTCGAGCACGCCGTCGGCCGGCACGTCGTAGCCGTAGCGCGCGAGCTTCAGCTGCAGTTCGCGCACGTCGACGAGCGCGTGCGGATCGCGGCCGCCGAGCCGGGCGGCCACGGTCGCATCGTCCGGCCACGCGCCGACACCGGCTTGCGCGAGCGCATGCCACGGGAACAGCGGCCCCGGATCGATCTTGCGTTGCGGCGCGATGTCGCTGTGCCCGACCACGCGCGTCGGCGGAATCCGGTAGCGCGCGACGACATCTTTCGACAGACGGATCAGCGCATCGACCTGTTCGGGCGGATACGGCTGCCACGTGCGGTTTTGCGGATCGAGCGGGCCGCGATTCACGTTCTCGATGCCGATCGACGCTGCGTTGAGCTCGGTCGTGCCCTGCCATTCGCTGATACCCGCCTGCCATGCGCGTTCCGATTCGGGCACGAGCTGGTAGACCACCGGCATCCCGCGTTCGATGCGCGGTTGCGGCGGCACGACGTAGTGCGCGCTGACCGAATCGCCCGTCAGCGTGCGCAGCGATTTCGCTTCGTCGCTTTCGGTGTAATGCATCACGAGAAAGCGGATCCGCGAATCGGCGCCGCGTGCGTGCAAGCTCGTGTCGGCGTAGTAAGTGCCGCGCCCGACCAGTGACGGCGACGTGCAGGCGGCCAGCAGGCCGAGGATGGCGCACGATGCGCCGAGTCGAAACAGGGTCATGTTCGCGAGTTCCGGGAGGCGCGTGCCGCGCGCAGTCGCGGCACGCGTCGTGCGGGTCGTGACAGCCCCGCGCAGCGCGCGAGACCGCGCGCGTCAGCCCGTGTATCAGCCCTTCACGCGCCGCTGCCGCACCGCTTCATACAGGCACACGCCGCTCGCGACCGACACGTTCAGGCTTTCCACGCTGCCGGCCATCGGGATGCTCATCACTTCGTCGCAGGTGTCGCGCGTGAGCCGGCGCATGCCTTCGCCTTCCGCACCCATCACGATGGCGACGGGACCGTCGAGCTTCGTGTCGTACAGCGTGCCCGACGCCTCGTCCGACGTACCGATGACCCACACGCCCGCGTCCTTCAGCTCGCGCAGCGCGCGGGCGAGGTTCGTGACCGTGATGTACGGCACCGTGTCGGCCGCGCCACTGGCGACCTTCGCCGCGGTCGCGTTCAGGCCGACCGCGCGGTCGCGCGGCGCGATCACCGCATGCGCGCCGGCCGAATCGGCGACACGCAGGCATGCACCGAGGTTGTGCGGATCGGTGACGCCGTCGAGTACCAGCAGCAGCGCCGGGCCCTGGATGCCGTCGAGCAGCTCGGACAGGTTCTGTGCGAGCGGAACATCCTCGACGCGCGCCACGACGCCCTGGTGGCGCTCGGTATGCGCGAGGCCCCACAGGCGGGTTTCATCGGCCGCAATCAGCCGCACGCCCGCTTCCTTCGCGGCGTGCAGGAAGTCCTGCATGCGGCGGTCGCGGCGCGTCTGGTCGTACAGCACCTCCGCAACCGTCGACGCATCGTGCCGCAAACGTGCGGTCACCGCATGAAAACCGTAAAGAACCTTCAGACGAGACATGACTGGAACAACCTTCGATCAAACGTGCGGCCGCGCGACGTGCGCAGCCGCGATCCATGGAAAAGGAAAGCGCCGCGTTGCCGGCCGGTGACCGGTCAAGCGCGGCGTCTCTCGATACTGCAAGGGCGTGCGCGTGCGCCGCCCCGAACGCTCAATACTTCTTGCGGGCGTGCACCTTCTTCGCGGCCGTCTTCGCCGCCGCGCCGCCCTTCTTCTTCGCGGCACGCGCGGCGCGCGCCTCCTTCACCGCGACGGTCGGCGCGCTGGCCGCCTTCTTGCGGCGCGGCGCGGCGTCCTCCACCGGCGGCAACGCGCGCACGCGCGGGCCGCCGCGATCGTTACCGTTACCGTTGCCGGCGACAGCCGGCGCCGGTGCCGGACGCGGCGCCTTCACCGGCGTGTCGCGCACGAGGCGGAAGTCGATCTTGCGCGCGTCGAGATCGACGCGGCTCACCTGCACGCGCACGCGATCCGACAGGCGATAACGGATGCCCGTGCGCTCGCCGCGCAGCTCGTTCTTGATCTCGTCGTACTGGAAGTAGTCCGAGCCGAGTTCCGTGACGTGCACGAGCCCCTCGATGAACAGCGTATCGAGCTGCACGAAGATGCCGAACGACGTGACGCCGTTCACCATCCCGCCGTACTCCTCGCCGAGCTTGTCGCGCATGAAGTAGCACTTGAGCCAGGCCTCGACGTCGCGCGACGCTTCGTCGGCACGGCGCTCGTTCGCCGAGCAGTGCAGGCCGAGTTCTTCCCAGATCGCCGTGTTCGAGCGCGAACGGCCGCGCGCTTCGTCGTCGGCCTGCTGCATCGCACGGGCGCGCGGCGACAGCGCGGTGTTCAGCTCGAAGCCGTCCGGCGCCTTCGGCGCATACTTCTTGCCGGACAGGATCGCGTAGATCGCGCGGTGCGTGAGCAGGTCGGGATAGCGGCGAATCGGGCTCGTGAAGTGCGCGTACGCCTCGTATGCGAGACCGAAGTGACCGATGTTGTCAGGGCTGTAGACGGCCTGCTGCATCGAGCGCAGCAGCATCGGCTGCAGCATCTGCGCGTCGGGCCGGTCGCGGATCTGCGCCATCAGCGCCGCGTAGTCGCTCGCATGCGGCTTGTCGCCGCCGCCGAGAGAGAGGCCCATGCCGCGCAGGAACGCGCGCAGGTTCTCGAGCTTCTCCGGCGTCGGCCCCGCGTGCACGCGGTACAGGCCCGGGTGCTTGTGGCGCTTCAGGAAATCGGCCGCGCACACGTTCGCGGCCAGCATGCATTCCTCGATCAGCTTGTGCGCATCGTTGCGCTGACGCGGGACGATCTGCTCGATCTTGCCTTGCGAGTTGCAGACGATGTAGGTCTCGGTCGTGTCGAAGTCGATCGCGCCGCGCTTCTGGCGTGCGGCGAACAGCGCCTTGTAGACGCCGTACAGATCCTGCAGGTGCGGCAGCAGGTCCGCGCGGCGCGCGGCCTCCGGCCCCTTCGTGTTCGACAGCACGGCCGCGACTTCGGTGTACGTGAGGCGCGCGGCCGAATGGATCACGGCCGGATAGAACTGGTACGCCTTGATCTCGCCGCGCGCGGTAATCACCATGTCGCATGCGAGCACGCAGCGATCGACCTGCGGGTTCAGCGAACAGAGGCCGTTCGACAGCTTCTCCGGCAGCATCGGGATCACGCGGCGCGGGAAGTAGACCGACGTACTGCGCTCGAGCGCGTCGGCATCGAGCCCGCTGCCCGGCTGCACGTAGTGCGACACGTCGGCGATCGCGACGATCAGGCGGAAGCCGTCGCCGCGGCCGACCTTGGTCGGCTCGCAGTAGACGGCATCGTCGAAGTCGCGGGCATCCTCGCCGTCGATCGTCACGAGCGGCACGTCGCGCAGGTCGACGCGGAAGCGCAGGTCGGTCGGCCGTACCTTGTCCGGCAGCGCGGCGGCTTCGTCGAGCGCCGGCTGGCTGAATTCGTGCGGCACGCCGTACTTGCGCACGGCGATCTCGATTTCCATGCCCGGATCGTCGATGTCGCCGAGCACTTCGACGACGCGGCCGAGCGGTTGCGAATGACGGCTCGGGAAGTCGGTCAGTTCGACGACGACGACCTGCCCGACCTTCGCCTTCTTCACGTTCTGCGTGATCAGGATGTCGTGGCCGATGCGCTTGTCTTCGGGGGCGACGATCAGCGCGCCGTTCTCGTTGAGCAGGCGGCCGATCACGCGCTTGTTCGCGCGCTCGGTGACTTCGACGACGTGCCCTTCCGGCCGGCCGCGGCGATCGTAGCCGACGATCCGCGCGAGCACGCGGTCGTTGTGCATGACCTTCTGCATTTCGCCGTTCGGCAGGAACAGGTCGTCCTGGCCGTCGTCGCGGATCACGAACCCGTAGCCGTCGCGATGGCCCTGCACGCGGCCGGCAACGAAGTTCGACGGATGGGTGAGCTGGTAGTGGCCGCGCTTGTCGAGGCGGATCTGGCCGTCGCGTTCCATTGCGGCGACACGCCGGAAGAACCCCTCGCGCTCCTGACGCTTGATCGACAGCGCTTCGGCGATGTCGTTGGCTGCCAGCGGCGCGTCGCTCGTACGCAGCACGCCGAGAATTTCTTCACGGCTCGGAATGGGGTACGGATATTTGCTCAAGGGTTTGTCGATGATTGTTCTCGTTGCGTTGACTAATGGTGCACGGCATCAACATAGAAGTGTCCGTCAGACAGTTCTATAGTGACGGCGGCGGATCATTCTATCACCCGCCTGTGTCGCCAAATGACGCGAATGCCGCGTGCAGGCGCCGCGGCGACCGGTTTGCGGTGCATCGCAAAAAAGTGTTGACACGATTAATTGGGGCGCTATAATTTCGCTTCTTTGCAGCAAGCAGCTACTGCAAAACGTGCCCAGGTGGCGGAATTGGTAGACGCACTAGGTTCAGGTCCTAGCGGTGGCAACATCGTGGAGGTTCGAGTCCTCTCCTGGGCACCACTTATTTAAAAAGGTCGGCTTCTGCCGGCCTTTTTCTTTTTCAGGTCCAGGAAGCAAAGCGCCTGCGCGCTTTGCGCGAGGACTCGAAAGGCTGCGCTTGCAAGCGCAGCCGGGGTCGCGCTCGTGTGACCGAGTCCTCTCCTGGGCACCATCTGTTTTTGAAAAGGTCGGCTTCTAGCCGGCCTTTTTTCATTTCCGGCCGCACATTGCGCGTCCTGTACCGCGCCATATGCCCGCCACTCCGATCGATAGCAGAATTAATCGGTTATCGATTGCTCTCCCCGTTGGTACGTTAGCCGCCTCGCTTTCAACGAACCCGACGAGGAACCACCCCATGACGTCGATGAACCGCCGCGCGTTCGCGCGCGCGATGCTGGCCGCCGGCCTGAGCGTCGCCGGCATCCGGACGCACGCCGAGAACGCGCCCTCCACGTTGCGCATCGGATACCAGAAATCGTCGACGCTCATTACGCTGCTCAAGACGCGCGGCACGCTGGAGCAGTCGCTCGCGACGCTCGGCCTGCGCGTGTCGTGGCATGAATTCGCGAGCGGCTTGCCGCTGACCGAAGCGCTCAACGTCGGCGCGGTCGATTTCAGTGCCGACGTGGCCGACACCGTTCCCGTCTTCGCGCAGGCCGCGCATGCGCGCTTCGTATACGTCGCGCAGGAAGCGCCGTCACCGAAAGCGCAGGCCATCATCGTCAAGCGCGACAGCGCGCTGCGCACGCTCGCCGATCTCAAGGGCAAGCGCATCGCCGTCACGAAGGCAGCCGGCAGCCACTACCTGCTGCTTGCCGCACTCGCGCGCGCAAAGCTCCCCCCCGCCGACGCCGCAATCCACTACCTGACGCCGGCCGACGGCCGCGCGGCGTTCGAGCGCGGCAGCGTCGATGCATGGATCACGTGGGACCCGTATGTCGCATCGGTCGACGCGAATCCCGACGTGCGGATTCTTGCCGACGGCGACGGGCTTGCGTCGTACCAACGCTATTACCTGGCGTCGGGCAGCTTTGCCGCCGCGCGCCCCGACGTCATCCAGATCGTGTTCGACCAGTTGTCGCAAGCCGGCACCTGGCTGCGCGAACATCAGCAGGAGGCCGCCAATACCCTCGCCCCGATCTGGGGACTCGACGCGAAGACGATCGAGCGCGCGAACGCACGACGCAGCTATCTCGTGCGCACCGTGGCCACGCAGAACTTCGGTGAGCAGCAGAAGATCGCCGATACGTTCCTCGCGGCCGGTTTGCTGCCCGCCCGCGTCGACACGGGTGAAGCGCTGCGCTGGAATTTCGCGGCAAAGCGTGCTGAGCCGATCGACGCCTGATGCCCGGAACCTGCAACGCGCGATAATTTTGATCGCCATCGAAAAATTGTGTTGACAGATGCTCCAGACACGCTAGAATAGCGGTCTTCGCATCGCAGCAAGCGAAACGTGCCCAGGTGGCGGAATTGGTAGACGCACTAGGTTCAGGTCCTAGCGGTGGCAACATCGTGGAGGTTCGAGTCCTCTCCTGGGCACCACTTATTTAAAAAGGTCGGCTTCTGCCGGCCTTTTTCTTTTTCAGGCCCAGGAAGCAAAGCGCCTGCGCGCTTTGCGCGAGGACTCGAAAGACTGCGCTTGCAAGCGCAGCCGGGGTCGCGCTCGTGTGACCGAGTCCTCTCCTGGGCACCATCTGTTTTCTAAAAAGGCCGGCTTTCAGACGGCCTTTTTTTATTTCCGGCGCCGAATCGATACGCTCGCCGCGGCACGATGGTCGCACCTGACCATCACGACGCATCGACGAACACTCCCGCTCCCCTCTCGCATCGCAAGCAGGCCGGCAAATTATTTTCGTTCGTAACCTCAAATTCTGTTGACAGATCCTTCAGACACGCTAGAATAGCAGTCTTCGCATCGCAGCAAGCGAAACGTGCCCAGGTGGCGGAATTGGTAGACGCACTAGGTTCAGGTCCTAGCGGTGGCAACATCGTGGAGGTTCGAGTCCTCTCCTGGGCACCACTTATTTAAAAAAGGTCGGCTTCTGCCGGCCTTTTTCTTTTTCAGCCCAGGAAGCAAAGCGCCTGCGCGCTTTGCGCGAGGACTCGAAAGGCTGCGCTTGCAAGCGCAGCCGGGGTCGCGCTCGTGTGACCGAGTCCTCTCCTGGGCACCATCTGTTTTCTAAAAAGGCCGGCTTTTAGCCGGCCTTTTTTCATTTCCGGCGCCGAATCGATACCAGGTTCACGCCGCGTCCCATGCCGTCCCCGTCCCGGTGACGCGCATGACGCGCCATCCTTCCTTCGCCGCCCGCGCATCAGGACAAATCGCCCCGGCCCGCGCGACGAGTCAGTCCGGCCGGCGATCCGTCGAGCGCACGCCAGCCGCGATCCATCGCACGAATTCGAAAGCGTCGGCCCCGCTGCACGCCGCGGTCGCCATCCGCCCGCAGCAACCCAAGCCCCGCCTTCATCCCGCAACAAAACCGGGATTTCCCTAGGCTGACATGCCAGCGCTCACGCGGTTAAATAAATCAACATGATTTATTTAATGCGTCGATGTTCGACGCAACATGGAAGGAGACGCCATGCGAAGCCCGCACTTCGGTCAGGGCAGCAATTCGGCCAACGTGCGCCGTTACAACGAGCGCCTGCTGCTGAAGACGCTGCGCCGCGTGGGCAGCGCGTCGAAGGCCGACCTCGCGCGTCTCGCGAACATGACGAGCGCGGCTGTCGGCGGCATCATCGCGTCCCTCGCCGACGCGAAGCTGATCGAATCCGCCGGCCGCACCGAGGGCCAGCGCGGCCAGCCGGCGTCGCTGATCCGCCTCGATCCGCGCGGCGCGTTCGGCATCGGCGTCCACCTCGACCGGATGCGCATCGAGACGGCGCTCGTCAATTTCGCGGGCGACGTGCTCGGCCGCCGCTCCCACGACTGCCTGCTCCCCCCGCCCGCCGACGTGCTCGACATCGTGCGGCGCGACATCGATGCGATGCAGGACCTGCTCCCCACGCATGAGCGCGCGCGCCTGACGGGCGTCGGCGTCGCCCAGCCGTACAACCTCGGCGCGTGGATGCGCGAACTCGGCCTCGCACCCGACACGTTCCGCGCGTGGGAAGACGTCGACTTCGCGAGCGACCTCGGGCGCACGCTGTCGCTGCCCGTGTTCGGCGAAAACGACGGCAACGCGGCCGCGATCGCCGAACTGTTCTACGGGTACGGCCGGCAGTGCGACGATTTCGTGTACCTGTTCATCGGTCCCGCGATCGGCGGCGGCATCGCGATCGACGGCGACTGCCTGCGCGGCGTGACCGGCAATGCCGGCGACATCGCCGTGATTCCTGTGCCGCCGAGCCGGCTGGCGTCCGCGCCGCCGCCCCGCGGCCCGTGGGACATCCTGCTCGCCCGCGCATCGCTGCACGCGCTCGTGCGTCATCTGCGCCATTGCGGCGAGACGGTCGAGAACCGCGCCGATCTCGAGGCCTGCATCGCGCGTGGCCTGCCGGCGGTCGACGAATGGATCGACGACTGTGTCGACGCGCTCGCGCCGGCATTGCGTGCGGTGCTGTGCGTCGTCGATGCGCCGGTGGTCGTACTCGACGCCGATACCGACGCCGGCCTGCTCGATGCGGTGACGACCCGCCTGCGCGCGGCGCTCGTCGCCACCGCGCCGGAAGCGCGCGGCACGCCGACGCTCGTACGCGGCACGTTCGGCGCCGACGCCGGCGCGATCGGTGCCGCGACACTGCCGATGTTCTTCAACTTCTCTCCACGGGCCGGCATCCTCAAGGGCGCCCGCACCGAATCGCAGGAGGTCAACCATGTCGCGTTCTGAGTCCCCCCGGCCGCTGCTCGAGATGCGCGGCATCAGCAAGACCTTCCCGGCCGTGCGCGCGCT
>NZ_QTPV01000050.1:0-55857 GCF_003857985.1 Burkholderia sp. Bp9090 | reverse complement strand
CCCTGTGCGGCCATCACGGCCGGGCTCGTGTAGTTTTCCGACGCGATCAGCTCGATGTGATCTTCCTGGCGGCGGTTTTCCTGCTCGATAGCTGCAAAGAGTTCGGGATCGACGTTCGCGATGGTGCTTTGGGCTCTGTCAAACATACGGTTTCCGTTAAGTGTGTACAGGTTGACCGGGGCGGCCGAGTACATTGCGCTGCTGGCGGAACCAGCTCGACGTGGCGGAAGAATCCGTATGACGCGAGACAGGACAGCCACCGGCGATGCACGCAACGGCGCACAACGGCTGCCCAGGCGAACGGCAAAAACGGCGCCCCGCGCTTCACGGTGGGATGCTCCACCTTGAACCCGAAGGGTTCTATCGCCAGTCACGCAGGGGTGATGAGCGCGTTAGTTTATTGGATGCGTCATGAATAGGCAACCGCGCGCCCGTGGCCCCGAAACAATAAGGGCCAGACTTTACGCACCCGTGCCGACGCGCTTTGGCGCCTTGCCGCGGTGCGGCAATCTCAGTAGGCTTGCGGGATACTATCCGCTACTTTGTTACCGACCAGGAGCAGCAATGATCGTGTTCGTCACAGGCGCGTCCGCCGGCTTCGGCGCCGCAATCGCCCGAGCCTTCGTCAACGGCGGCCATCGCGTCGTCGCAACCGCGCGCCGCAAGGATCGTCTCGATGCGCTCGCGGCCGAACTCGGCGAGGCACTGCTGCCGCTCGAGCTCGATGTGCGCGACCGCGCCGCAGTAGAAGCCGTGCCGGCCGCCCTTCCCGCCGAATTCGCGGCGCTCGACGTGCTCGTCAACAACGCCGGTCTCGCGCTCGGTGTCGAGCCGGCCCACAAGGCCAGCCTCGACGAGTGGCAAACCATGATCGATACGAACTGCTCGGGCCTCGTGACCGTCACGCACGCGTTACTGCCCGGCATGATCGAGCGCGGCCGCGGCCATATCTTCAACCTCGGTTCGGTGGCCGGCACCTATCCGTATCCGGGCGGGAACGTATACGGTGCAACCAAGGCTTTCGTCAGACAATTCAGCCTGAACCTGCGCGCCGACCTGATCGGCACGCCGTTGCGCGTAACCGACATCGAGCCGGGCCTCTGCGGCGGCACGGAATTCTCGAACGTCCGCTTCCGCGGCGACGATGCGAAGGCGGCGAACGTCTACCAGAACGTCCAGCCGCTCACGGCCGAGGACATCGCCGACACGATCTACTGGATCGCGACGCGCCCCGCGCACGTCAACATCAACACGATCGAGATGATGCCGGTCGCCCAGGCTCCGGCCGGCCTCGCGATCCATCGCGGCTGACACGACGGGCGCAGCCGCGGGCCCGCCTCCGGCCGGCCCGCGGCATGCTGCGCCGTACTACATTCCGTTACGAATCGGTTACGAATCCGGCCTCGGCCTTCCGGTAAAATGCGCGCCATGACTCAGCCTACCCGCTCCCCGGACGCGCACTCCGGCTTCACCTGGCCGGTACGCGTGTACTACGAGGACACCGACGCAGGCGGCATCGTCTTCTATGCCAACTACCTGAAATTCTTCGAGCGCGCTCGCACCGAATGGCTGCGCGCGTGCGGCATCGACCAGCGTCGGCTCGCCGACGACACGGGCGCGATCTTCATCGTCCGCAGCACGTCGCTCGACTACCGCGCGCCGGCGCGACTCGACGACACGCTGACGATCACGAGCCGGCCCGGACGCATCGGCCGCGCCTCGGTGGAATTCACGCAGGAAGCATGGCGCGGCGACACGCTGCTCGTCGCCGGGCACATCCGCCTCGGCTGCGTCGAACAGATCGGCATCCGGCCCGCGGCGATCCCGCCGGTCGTGCTCGACGCGCTGCAACGCGGGCCCGTCATCGACGCCGGGCAGACTGCCGTACTGTCAACGAAGCTCGGATGAGCACCGTTTAGACAAGGCCCATGAACTTGCCTTCCTGAATCGATACTAAGCAAGGTTCGGCGCCAGGCCAGGCCGGCGCGCCGCGCCACACGCATACCGTGCGCCCTCGCCGGACACCCCCGAAGGGACGTTACTCAAACCTCTATGAACACTTCTCAAGACCTGTCGATCATTTCCCTCGTCCTCAACGCGAGCGTGCTGGCCCAGGCCGTGATGGGGCTGCTGTTGCTGCTGTCGCTGATGTCGTGGACCTTCATCTTCCGCAAGTGGTTCGCGATCCGCCGCGCACGCGCGCAGACCGAACGCTTCGAAAGGGATTTCTGGTCGGGCGGCGACCTGCAGGCGCTGTATCAGAGCGCGGCCAACAACCGTCACACGATCGGCGCGCTCGAGCGGATCTTCGAATCGGGGATGCGTGAATTCCTGAAGGCGAAGGAAAAGCGCATCAGCGACCCGGGCCTCGTGCTCGACGGGGCACGCCGCGCGATGCGCGCGTCGTTCCAGCGCGAAATGGACGTACTCGAAGCGAACCTCGCGTTCCTCGCGTCGGTCGGCTCGGTCAGCCCGTACATCGGCCTGTTCGGCACCGTCTGGGGGATCATGAACTCGTTCCGCGGCCTCGCGAACGTGCAGCAGGCGACGCTCGCGAACGTCGCACCGGGCATCGCCGAGGCGCTCGTCGCCACCGCGATCGGCCTGTTCGCCGCGATTCCGGCGGTGGTCGCGTACAACCGCTACGCGCACGACATCGACCGCCTCGCGATCCGCTTCGAGACCTTCATCGAAGAGTTCTCGAACATCCTGCAGCGCCAGGCCCAGTAAGGAGCACGCCATGGCAGGAAGCCCCATTCGATCCAGCATGCGCGGCGGCCGCTCGCGCCGCGCGATGGCCGACATCAACGTCGTGCCGTACATCGACGTGATGCTGGTGCTGCTCGTGATCTTCATGGTCACGGCACCGCTCGTCGCCCCGTCGATCATCAATCTGCCGACCGTCGGCAACGCAGCACCGCAGGAACAGACGCCCCCCGTCGTCGTCAACATCAAGGCCGACCGCACGATGAGCGTCAAGTACAAGAGCGACGCCGGCGCGACGCAGGAAGACACGATGACCAAGGCCGAGCTCGACAGCTTCATCTCGGCCCGGCAGGCCGATCATCCCGACCAGCCCGTCGTGATCGCGGCCGACAAGACCGTGCAGTACGATGCGGTCATGACCGTGATGTCGGATCTGAAGGCGCGCGGCGTCAAGCGCGTCGGCCTCCTCGTCAAATCGCAATGAACCGGCAGCAATCCACGCGCGGCAACGCCTACCCGTCTCAGCCCCCGCGCGAGCGCGGCACCTGGCGCGCGTTCGCGCTCGCCGCGCTGATGCACGTGCTGCTCGCGCTGTTCCTCTATCACGGCGTGCAATGGCAGAACAGCACGCCGGCCGGCTCCGAGGCCGAGCTGTGGACCGAGGTGCCCGACGTGCCCGCGCCGCGGCCCGTCGTCACGCCCGCGCCGCCCGAGAAGCTCGCACCGCCCCCTCCCCCGATCCGGGACGAGCAGGCCGACATCGCGCTGCAGCAGAAGAAGCGACAGCAGGAAGCGGCCGCGCGGGAAGCGCTGCTCGAGCAGCAGCGCCGCGCGCAGCAACTGAAGGCCCAGCAAGAGGAAACCCGGCGCGAGCAGCTCGCGGCCCAGCAGGCTGCCGCGCTCGCCGCGCAGAAGGCCGCCGAGCGCGAACGGCAGAAGCAGGCGGACAAGCTCAAGCAACAACAGCTCGTGGAGCAGCAGAAGCTCGAACAACAGAAACTCCAGCAGCAGAAACAGCAGCAACAGAAGCAGGCGCAGCTGGAAGCGCAGCAGGCAGCGAAGGCCAGGGCCGACGCGGCCGCGAAGGCGAAGGCGGAAGCCCAGGCCAAGGCGAAGGCTGAAGCGACGGCGCGCGCGAAGGCCGACGCGGCAGCGAAGGCGAAGCTCGACCGTGAGCGCAACGCGCGCCTCGCGCAGATGCAGGGCATGTCCGGCGCCGGCGAAGGCGGCGGCGAGGGCCTCGCGAAAAGCGGCACCGGCACGGGCTCCGGCGGCAATGCCGCATCGCCCGGCTATCCCGACAAGGTGCGTCGCCGCGTGAAGCCGAACATCGTCTGGGGCGGCGAGCGCGCGGGTCTGACGACCGTCGTCGCGATCCGCTGCACGCCGTCGGGCGACGTGCTCAGTGTTTCGATCCGCCGTTCGAGCGGAAATTCGGGGTGGGATCAAGCCGTGGTCAATGCGATCCAGTCGTCGGTCCCATTGCCGCCCGATTCTAACGGTCGTACCCCGTCCGACATTACGATTACCTTCAAGGCGGCGGAGTGATCGCAAATGCGCTTACACTCCGTGCGTCGCTGCCGGACGGGAACGAATCGGGTATTTTTACTGTCTCTGCGGTTGCGCAGCGATCTAAGTCACATGGGAAGCAAGAAGCATGAGTTTGATGACGAAACTAGGTTTCAGGGCACTCGTGGCCTCGTGTCTGATTGCGGCCGGCGGCGCCGCTAACGCGCAGGTCAACGTGCTGATCACCGGCGTCGGTTCGACCCAGTTCCCCATCGCCACCGCGAACTTCGCGAACGAGGCAGGCCTGCCGCAGCAGGTCACGTCGATCGTCCGCTCCGACCTCGCCCGTAGCGGCAAATTCACCAACATCGACGCGGGCAGCACGCCCGTGCCCGAGACCGCATCGGTCGATCTCGGCGCATGGAAGGCCAAGGGCGCGAATGCGTTCGTCGCCGGCAGCGTGAACCGCGAAGCGAACGGCCAGTACAAGGTGAACTTCATCCTGTACGACACCGTGAAGCAGCAAAGCCTCGGCGGCCTGTCGCTGACGGCCACCGACACCACGCTGCGCACGGCCGGCCACAAGATCGCCGACTACATCTACCAGAAGCTGCTCGGCGTGCGCGGCGTGTTCGCCACGCGCCTGTCGTACGTGATCAAGACGGGTAACCGCTACCAGCTGCAGATCTCGGATTCGGACGGCCAGAACCCGCGCATCGCGCTGTCGAGCACCGAGCCGATCATCTCGCCGTCGTGGTCGCCGAGCGGCACGAAGGTCGCGTACGTGTCGTTCGAGCGCAAGAAGCCGATCGTCTACATCCATGACCTGCCGACCGGCCGCCGCTACATCGTCTCCGACCAGAAGGGCAACAACAGCGCGCCGGCGTGGTCGCCGGACAGCAACACGCTGGCCGTTGCCCTGTCGCTGACGGGCAATACGCAAATCTATACGGTCAATGCAACCGGTGGCGGTCTGCACCGGCTCACGCAGAGCAGCTCGATCGATACCGAGCCGTTCTACTCGCCGGACGGCCGCTGGATCTATTTCACGAGCGATCGCGGCGGCGCGCCGCAGATCTACCGGATGCCGGCGCAAGGCGAAAGCGCCGGCGCGGCACAACGCGTGACCTTCACCGGCAGCTACAACACCAGCCCGCGCATCAGCCCGGACGGCAAGCTGCTCGCCTACATCTCCCGCACGGGTGGGGGGTTCAAGCTGTACGTTCAGGATCTGCAATCCGGGGCGGCGAACGCCGTCACGAATACCAATCGCGACGAATCGCCGAGCTTCGCGGCAAACGGCCAGTACCTTCTCTACGCGACCCAGTCGGGTGGTCGTAACGTGCTGGCAGCAGTGCCCTCCGACGGCAGCGCGCCGCCGCAAATCCTGTCCGTCCAGGGCGGCTCCGTTCGTGAGCCGTCGTGGGGGCCCTTCATGCAATGACCACAAGGAGAGTAACCATGATGTCGAATAAAGCTCGTCTGGCCCTGGCCGTGATGATGATCAGCGCGCTCGCAGCGTGCAAGTCGGGTGTGAAGCTCGACGACAAGGCCAACGCAGGTGCGATGAGCACGCAGCCGAGCGCCGACAACGTCGCGCAAGTGAACGTCGATCCGCTGAACGACCCGAACAGCCCGCTCGCAAAGCGCAGCATCTACTTCGACTTCGACAGCTATTCGGTGAAGGACGAGTACCAGCCGCTGATGCAGCAACACGCTCAGTACCTGAAGAGCCATCCGCAGCGTCACGTGCTGATCCAGGGCAACACCGACGAGCGCGGCACGAGCGAGTACAACCTCGCGCTGGGCCAGAAGCGTGCGGAAGCTGTCCGCCGCGCGATGGCACTGCTCGGCGTGAACGACTCGCAGATGGAAGCCGTGAGCCTCGGCAAGGAAAAGCCGCAAGCAGCGGGTCACGACGAAGCATCGTGGGCGCAGAACCGTCGCGCCGACCTCGTCTACCAACAGTAAGTAACGGAAGAGTTGCCGTATGACGCACCGTGTATCCTGGCTGCGCATCGCCGCAGCGTTCTGCGTCGTCGGCGCGGCGTGGTCGGCCGCGCCGGCGCACGCCGGCATGTTCGACGACAACGAGGCGCGCCGCGCCGTGCTCGATCTGCGCAGCAAGAGCGACAACCTGTCCAGCCAGCTGTCGGCCGCCCAGCGTACGATCCTCGATCAATCCGGCCGTATCGACCAGCTGAACCAGCAGGTCGCGACGCTGCGCGGCGAGAACGAGGATCTGACGAACCGGCTGACGACGCTCGAGCGGCAGCAGAAGGAGTATTACCAGGATCTCGACACGCGGCTCAAGAAGTTCGAGCCGCAACAGGCGACGATCGATGGTGTCGAAGGCACCGTGCAGCCGGGTGAAACGGATGCGCTCAGCGCGGCGCAGCAGCAATTCCGCAACGGCAACTTCAAGGCGGCCGCGACCTCGTTCCGCAGCTTCATCGCGAAGTACCCGCAGAGCCCGTACCAGCCGACCGCGCAGTACTGGCTCGGCAATGCGCAATACGCGCTGCGCGACTACCGCGGCTCGACCGCGACGTGGCAAGCGATCGTGAGCAAGTATCCGCAGCATCCGCGTGCGGCCGACGCGCTCGTCGCGATCGGGACGAACCAGCTCGAGCAAGGCCAGAAGGCGGCCGCGAAGAAGACGTTCGAGCAGGTCGTGTCGCAGTACGCCGGATCGAACGCTGCGCAGACTGCGCAGGGCAAGATCGAGAGCATCAAATAAATTACCGTGTCGAATTGTTGACAGCCCTTCAATTCGCCGATATAATCTTTTGCTCTTTGGGTCGTTGAGCAAGTTGTCAGCGCAACGGACCAACCGGTTTCAAGAACGTGGGGTGGTAACTCAGTTGGTTAGAGTATCTGACTTTTAATCAGAGAGTCGAGGGTTCGAGTCCCTCCCACCCTACCAACTATCTTTGATAGTGCAATAAAAGCCTCCCGAGTGGAGGCTTTTTTGCGTCTGCTTCCCGCAGTATTGCGCTCGGCATCTCGATGATGCTCGCGCCGCTTTCGACGAAGTCGATCGAACGCGGAGCCGGCGCGTGTCATGCGACACAGGCGGCCCGCTCGGGCGCCCGCTTCGCGTGGCGTCACCGTCACTCCTGAACGGTCGGCGCGGAATCCG
The DNA here is from genome assembly GCF_003857985.1 of Burkholderia sp. Bp9090. Classification (NCBI taxonomy): domain Bacteria; kingdom Pseudomonadati; phylum Pseudomonadota; class Betaproteobacteria; order Burkholderiales; family Burkholderiaceae; genus Burkholderia; species Burkholderia sp. Bp9090. Next base: position 48,500 of record NZ_QTPV01000050.1, on the reverse strand, counting down.
CGTCGGTGAAGCGCGGCTTGGCGCGCTGCATGTCACGCGTATTCTTCTGCACAGTCACCGCGCCGAACGAACAGCACCAGCGCGAACGACAATTCGCGTAGAAGCCCTTCTCACTCAGTTGCAGCGTCGCATTGAAGAATGCCGACGACCAGCAGCGCGATCGCGATCAACAGCGCGACCCAGCCGTTGTGTCTTGTTCGAAATCGTTTTCATCGGAATACATTTCGCGCATGGTAGCCGCGTTGCCGCGCCACACGACGATTGCACTGCCGGACTTACGTGCCCCGCTGCGCGCGCCGCCAGCGCCCCGGCGTCGTGCCGAGCACCGCGCGAAACGCCTTGCCGAACGCCGCCTCGGACTGATAGCCGACCGCCTGCCCGATCTCCGCCTGGCCGCGCTGCGTGTCCTGCAGCAGCGCGCATGCATGCATCATCCGGATCTGCGCGACGAACGCGCCGACGCTCATCCCGGCCTTCTCGCGGAAATGCCGCGCATAGGTCGCGCGCGACATCGCGGATGCCGCGCCGAGCGATTCGACCGTCCACGCTTGCGCCGGCGCCTGCAGCACGGCCTGGACCGACGGGCCGAGCCGCGCATCGGCAGCCAGCGCGAGCCAGCCGGCCGGCACGCGCGCATCGCGGCCGTACGCACGCAACGCGTAGGCGAGCAATGCCTGCCCCAGCGCATTCACGATCGCGCGCGCACCCGGCTGCGCGCTCGATGCCTCGGCACGCAGCACGCTCGTCAGCAGTTGCAGCGACGCGGGCCCCGACGCCGCGCGCAGCCCGACATGCAGCACGCGCGGTAACGTACGCATCAGCAATTCACCGGCGCCGCGCGCATAAATGAAGCGCCCGCAGAGCAGGTCGACGCTCGCATCGGCCGGATCCGCGGGATCGCGATTCGACTTGACCGGCAGCACCGCACCGCCGGCCACGCCCGGCTCGCGCAGCGACGCGACCGGCGGCCGCGCGCCGCCACCCCCGACATCGGACAAATCGTGCGCGTCGCCCGCCGGCAGCAGCACGAAGTCGCCGTCGGCCAGCCGCAGCGTGCGCCCGTCGGCCGTGCGCAGCCGGCACGTTCCGGACAGCAGCAGGTGAAACGCCGCCTCGCCGGGCGGCAACGGATCGTGCGGCATCGCGAACGGGCCGTCGAGCAGGCAGCGCACGTCGAGCTCGACATGGCTACGGCCCAGCGACAACAGTTGACTCAATGCGTCCATGAGACGTTTGCGCTAAAAATTGACACTCTAGCGTATCGAAACCCTCAGCGCGAACGCTCAGAATAAGTCCTGCATCGCCCGAGATCGCGGCATCCGCCGCCTGATCCACCTCTTCTCGAAAGGACGCATCATGCTGAACTGGAACGAATACCGGAAGGAACTCTCGACGCGCATCGGCGACATCGCGAAGCTCTCGCCCGACACGCTGGCCGGCTACAAGGCGCTGTCCGGCGCCGGCGCCAAGACAGGCCATCTCGACGCGAAGACGCGCGAACTGATCGCGCTCGCGGTGGCCGTCACGACGCGCTGCGACGGCTGTATCGCGGTGCACACGGCCGAAGCCACGAAGCATGGCGCAACCAAGGAGGAAGTGGCCGAGGCGCTCGGCGTCGCGATCGCGCTGAATGCGGGCGCGGCGCTCGTCTATTCGGCCCGCGTGATGGACGCGCTCGGCGAGTGACGCGCACCTGAAGGGTGTGGCGCCCGCCGCATCCTTCGCGGACGATCGCCGGCGCAGCCGGCCAGCCGGCGGACGCGCCGCGGTCGCGTACGCCGGCGCCGCGAAGTCGGCTACCATGCGCGAGAAGCTTCATCGCGAAGGAGCGCTCCATGTGCCGCTGGCTCGCCTATACGGGTAATCCGATCCATCTCGAGACCGTCCTGTTTCGCGCGAAGCATTCGCTGATCGACCAGAGCCTGCATTCGGAGCTGGGCGCCACGACCACCAACGGCGACGGGTTCGGCATCGGCTGGTACGGCCGCCCCGAGGAACTGCCGTTCCGCTATCGGTCCGTGCATCCCGCATGGAACGACCGCAACCTGCGCGAAGCCGCGCGCGCGATCCGCTCGCGGATGTTCATCGCACATATCCGCGCGGCAACCGACACGCCCGTCCAGGAAACCAACTGCCATCCGTTCCGCCACGGCCGCTGGCTGTTCGCGCACAACGGGCTGATTCGCGATTTCCACAAGCTGCGCCGCGACCTGACGATGAAGGTCGACCCGGCACTGTTCCCGACGATCGAAGGGACGACCGACTCCGAGCTGATGTTCCGTCTCGCGCTGACCTTCGGCCTGGAGCAGACGCCGCTGCCGGCGCTCGAACGGATGGTCGGCATGGTCGAGGAAACCGCCGCGCGATACCGCGTTGCCGAGCCGCTCAACATGACGATCTGCGCGACGGACGGTGAGCGGATCATCGCGGTGCGCTACTCGAGCGAACGGCAATCGCGCTCGCTGTTCCACAGCACGTCATTCAAGCATCTGCACGAACTCTATCCGCACAACCCGCGCATCGCGGAAGCGGGCGACGACGCGTTCATGGTTGTGTCGGAGCCGCTCGTCGACTTGCGCGGCGCATGGGAGGAAGTGCCGGAAAGCATGGCGATCGTCGCGCAGGGGGCGGATGTGCAGCAGCGGCCGTTCAATCCGCGGCATAAGTAGGTTGAAGCTGCGTTTCAACTCCTGCCGCCACGGCGAAATGTGTCCGAATCAAACCGGATTTAGCGAATAAACTGACAGGCGTGCCAACGACCACGGCACCACCAGCCGTGACGGCAAAGCAAAAACACGGCAATGCTAAATCACGATATAAAACGAGTGATTCGCACCGACTGAATCGAGCATGGTATAGTTATCGCCGATTTCAAGTATCGCAAAAACCATCACCGCATTCGACATCCACTCCCGCTTGCCGTTTCTTTGCTGCGGTTCGCGCAAATGTTTGCGCGAGATTGCATGTCTGATGAATTCCCCGCAAGAGCACGGGAAATCGTGATACCCCGTACGCAACCGGCACCGGCCGGGTCCCGCGGTATAGAGAATTAATAGTCTTTCAACGCAGACTGTCCGGTTGGCACATGCGTCGCCCCCGAGGAATATCCTAGAATATGCGTGCAATCCAGCCCGCCACGTCCGCCAGGCTCGCACGATTTCTTGATATTCTTCAACGCGCGTCAACCGAGGGCAGCGCGCGAACGAGAACAAGGCAGGATTCACTGCCATTAACGTAATGAGAGAGGCTACATGATATTGGTTACAGGTGGCGCCGGCTTTATCGGTGCCAACTTTGTGCTTGACTGGCTGCGTCAATCGGACGAATCGGTTCTGAACGTCGACAAATTGACCTATGCGGGCAATCTCGGAACGCTAAAATCGCTGCATGGAAACCCGAAGCACGTGTTCGCGCACGCCGATATCTGCGACCGTGCAGCACTCGACGCGCTGTTCGCGGAATACAAGCCTCGGGCGGTCCTGCATTTCGCTGCGGAAAGCCACGTCGATCGCTCGATTCACGGGCCGGCGGATTTTGTTCAGACCAATGTCGTCGGGACATTTACGCTGCTCGAAGCCGCGCGCCAGTACTGGAATACGCTGCCGGAGGCGGACAAGGCCGCATTCCGTTTTCTGCACGTTTCCACGGACGAGGTATTCGGTTCGCTGTCGCCTGCCGATCCGCAATTCTCCGAAACGACTCCGTACGCACCGAACAGCCCCTATTCGGCGACCAAGGCCGGTTCCGATCATCTCGTGCGCGCGTATCAGCATACGTACGGCCTGCCGACGCTGACCACGAACTGCTCGAACAACTATGGCCAGTACCAGTTCCCCGAGAAGCTCATTCCGCTGATGATCGCCAACGCGCTCGCCGGCAAGCCGCTGCCCGTGTATGGCGATGGCCAGAACGTACGAGACTGGCTGTATGTCGGCGACCACTGCAGTGCGATCCGCGAGGTACTCGCGCGCGGCCAGACCGGCGAAACGTACAACATCGGCGGGTGGAACGAGAAAACGAATCTCGAGGTCGTGCACACGCTGTGCGACCTGCTGGACGAACTGCGACCGAAATCGGCGGGCTCGTACCGCGACCAGATCACTTACGTGACCGACCGGCCGGGCCATGACCGACGCTACGCGATCGATGCGCGCAAGCTCGAGCGCGAACTCGGCTGGAAGCCCGCCGAAACGTTCGAAACCGGTCTCGCGAAAACGGTGCGCTGGTATCTCGACCATCAGGAATGGGTCGACGAAGTCGCTTCGGGCGAGTACCGCAAGTGGGTCGCAACGAACTACGCGCACCGCGCGTAAGGGGAACGGACATGGCGCGCAAGGGCATCATTCTCGCCGGCGGTTCCGGCACACGGCTCTATCCGATCACGCATTCGGTCTCGAAGCAGTTGCTTCCTGTCTACGACAAGCCGATGATCTATTACCCGCTGTCGACGCTGATGGTAGCGGGCATTCGCGACGTGCTGATCATCTCGACGCCGCAGGACACCCCGCGCTTCGAAGCCATGCTCGGCGACGGTAGCCAGTGGGGGATGAACATCCGGTATGCGGTGCAGCCGTCACCGGACGGTCTTGCGCAGGCGTTCGTCATCGGCCGCGATTTCGTGGGCAACGACCCGTCGGCGCTTATCCTCGGCGACAACATCTTCTATGGTCACGACCTGGCCAAGCAGCTCGAGCACGCAGACGCGCAGGACGCGGGCGCAACGGTGTTCGCCTATCACGTACACGATCCGGAGCGTTACGGCGTCGTCGAGTTCGACCAGCACTTCCGTGCCGTATCGATCGAAGAGAAGCCGGCCAAGCCGCGTTCGCACTACGCCGTGACCGGCCTCTACTTCTACGACAACCGCGTGTGCGACATCGCCGCCGACATCGAGCCGTCGCCGCGCGGCGAACTCGAAATCACCGACGTCAATTCCCGCTATCTCGCCGACGGCGCGTTGAACGTCGAGATCATGGGCCGCGGCTATGCATGGCTCGACACCGGCACCCACGATTCGCTGATCGAGGCCGCCAGCTTCATCGCGACGCTGCAGAAGCGGCAAGGTCTGGTCGTCGCCTGCCCCGAGGAGATCGCGTACCGCAGGCACTGGATCGATGCCGAACAGGTACAGAAGCTCGCGCAGCCGCTGTCGAAAAACGGCTACGGCAAATATTTGCTGAACATTCTTACGGATCAGGTTGCATGGCCATCACGGTAACTGCTACGGCGCTCCCCGAAGTCAAGATCGTCGAGCCGAAAGTATTCGGCGACGCGCGTGGCTATTTCTACGAGAGCTTCAACGGGCGCGAATTCGCGGCGCTCGTCGAGGCCGACGTCGAGTTCGTCCAGGACAACCACTCGCGTTCCGCGAAGGGTGTGCTGCGCGGGCTCCACTACCAGATCGAGCACGCGCAGGGCAAGCTCGTGCGCGTGGTCGAAGGCGAGGTGTTCGACGTCGCAGTCGACATCCGGCGCAGTTCGCCGAATTTCGGCAAATGGGTCGGTGTGACGCTGTCGGCCGACAACCATCGCCAGCTGTGGGTGCCGCCCGGCTTCGCGCACGGCTTCGTGGTGCTGTCGGAGTCCGCACAATTCCTCTACAAAACCACCGACTACTGGTTCCCGGAGCACGAGCGCAGCCTGCTGTGGAACGATCCGGAGATCGGCATCGAATGGCCGCTCGACGGCGAACCGCTGCTGGCCGCGAAAGACGCGGCGGGCAAGCGGCTCGCCGAAGCCGAGTGCTTCCAGTGAGGGCCGCCGTGCAAACGCCCGAACCGCGAACCATCCTGGTCACCGGCATCAACGGCCAGGTGGGATTCGAGTTGGCGCGCACGCTGCAAGGGCTCGGTAACGTGGTCGCGCTCGACCGCAACCGGCTCGACCTGTCGCGCCTCGACCAGGTGCGCGAGGTCGTGCGTGAAGTGAAGCCCGACCTGATCGTGAATCCGGCCGCGTACACGGCGGTGGATCAGGCGCAGACCGACGTCGCGCTTGCCGCGCGCCTGAACGCCGAGGCGCCCGCGGTGCTGGCCGAAGAGGCGAAGCGCATCGGCGCGGCGCTGATTCACTACTCGACCGATTACGTCTTTGCCGGGACGAAGGACGGCCCGTACGTCGAGGACGATCCCGTCGATCCGCAAAACGTCTATGGCAAGACCAAGCTCGCGGGCGAACAGGCGATCGCGGCCGCCGGCTGCGCGCATCTGATCTTCCGCACGAGCTGGGTGTACGGCGCGCGCGGCAAGAACTTTCTGCTGACGATGCTGCGCCTGGGCGCCGAGCGCGACGAACTGAAGATCGTCGCGGACCAGATCGGTGCACCGACCTGGTCGAACACGATCGCAACGCTGACCGCCCATGTCGTCGCACAGGCCGCCGCCACCGGCGCGGCCGGTCGGGAAGCATGGTGGAACGCGCATTCAGGCATCTATCACCTGTGCGCGGCGGGTTCGACTTCGTGGCACGGCTTCGCCGAGGCGATTTTCCGTCTCTCGAATCTACCAAGGAAGCCTGCGGTCATGCCGATTCCCGCCAGCGCCTACCCGACACCCGCCAGCCGCCCGGCCAATTCGCGGATGTCGAACGAGAAACTGGCCGAGCACTTCGGCGTGCGCGCGCCGCATTGGGAAGCCGCGCTCGAGCTGTGCATGAAAGAAATTTAACGCGCACCGTCAGCCGCGGCGCGTGAGCCGCATGCGGACCGAATCGAGTTCGGCGGGCAGCCGGCGCGAGCGCTGACGCGACCGCGTCAGCACGGCAAAGCCGAGCCGCTCGTACAGTTCGCGGGCACGTACATTCCGGGTCAGCACGTCGAGCACGATTTCTCGGCTGCGGTCGTCCGGCACCGCACCGGTCTCGAGCGCGTCGCGCAGCAGTGCGGTGAAGATGCCCGTGCCGCGCTGCCGCTCGTCCGTCGCGCAATGCGCGATGAGGATCTGCGCACGTTTCGGCGCCGGAATCTCCGTTTCGAGCACCAGCCCGCGCAGCAACTGGCCGATCGCGCGGCGCACGCCGAAAAAGCGCGCCAGGGCCCACACGACGTGAAGGTCGTCGAACATCGTCCGGCGCCCGTCATGGATGGCCATCACGGCCTGCACCGTGCCGTCGGCGCCGACCGCGACCCGATGTCGGCGCCATGAGAACCGGCCGTGACGCGAGCGGAACGCCTGTTGCAGGAACGCAATGCAGCGCGCGTCGCTTTCACCGAGGAAGAAGCCGAATTCGCCGACACCGGATGCGAACACGAGTGGCGCGCATGCCGCCGCATCGTCCGCGCAAGCGGCGCGAAACGGTGTCGACGCATCGGCATGCGGCGCGTCGAAGGATGGTGCAAGCGCCGCGGCGGACATCACGTTGCCCGCCCCGCCAGGCGGGCCAGCACGGCGACGGTCCTGCTGATCTGCGCCGGCGCGTGCGTCGAGCAGATGAAGAAACGCAGGCGCGCGGCCTTCTCCTCGACGGCCGGATAGAAGATCGGCTGCACGTTGATCCCTTCGTCGAACATCGCGTTGGCCCACTGCGCGGCTCTCAGCGAACTGCCGGTGATCACCGGCACGACCGCATAGCCGGCGCTCGTGCCGGTGTCGAGCCCCGCGGCGCGCGCCTCGGTCAGGAACTGCCGGCCGCGTGCCTGCAATTGCGCCACCCGCTGCGGTTCGGCCTGCAGGCGTTCGAGCGCGGCCAGCGACGCTTCGGCGAGCGTCGGCGCGAGTCCGACGCTATAGAGAAAGCCCGGCGCCAGATGGCGCAGCATGTCAACGAGCGGCTGGCAGCCGGCGATGAAACCACCGCAACCGGCCAGCGTCTTGCTCATCGTGCCCATCCACATGTCGACCTGGTCGGGCGCGACCGTGCAATGCTCGCGGATGCCCTTGCCCGTCGCACCGAGCACGCCGAGCGAATGCGCTTCGTCGACCAGCAGGAACGCGCCGTGGCGCGTCTTCACGTCGACGAAATGCTGCAGGTCCGGAAAATCGCCATCCATGCTGTACAGCCCTTCGATCGCGATCAGCACGTGCCGGTATTCGCGCCGCACGCGCGACAGCAGTGCGTCGAGCGCCTGCCAGTCGTTGTGCGCGAAGCTCAATCGCTTCGCGCCGCTCAGCTGCGCGCCCTGCACGATGCTGTTGTGCGCGAGCGCATCGTGGACGATCAGGTCGCCGGGGCCGAACAGCGCACCGATCACGGTCACGTTGGTCGCGTGGCCGCTCACGAACGCGACGCAATCGTCGGTCTCGTAGAACGCAGCCAGCGCGCGCTCGAGGTCGCGCTGCACCGGACGCTCGCCCGCGACCATCCGGCTCGCGGACGCCGACGTGCCATAGCGATCGATCGCGGCCTTCGCCCGCTCGGATACGGCCGGATCGCCGGCGAGACCGAGATAGTTGTAGTTCGCGAAGTTCACGTATTCGCGACCGCCGATTTGCGTGGTCGCGCCGGCGATGCCGTCATGCACGCGGAAGAACGGCGAGTCGACGCGCAGCTTCTCGCCCATCTCGCGCATGATCCTGACCTGCTGATACTGCGGCATCGATTCGAAACGGCTGCGCGCCGACGCGGCCTGTGCCGCCGGTGCAGCGGGCACGCCGGGCGCCGCGACGGCTTCCGTCGCGCGCTCCAGCTGCCGTTTCAGGGCTTTCGCCGCCAGTTGCTGGCGAAGGTGTTCTCCGAGTGCCATGTCTTTGGTTCCGGGCAATCCGTGCGTTGCGTCCGCATTACGCGGACACGTCGACCCATTCGTACGCGTCGGGCGTACCTAGCAGCGCGCTGAGGAGTCTGTAGTTCATTTCGTGGGTGGGGCGATGTGCGATGACACGCCCGAGCAGCGGCGAACCCGCGAGCGCAAGGTCGCCGACGAGATCGAGCACGCGATGACGCACGAATTCGTCGGGCGCACGCAGCCCGCCGATCACGTGATTGCCGATGATCGACGCCGTGCACGACGGTCGTGCGCCACGCAGGATCGGCGTGCCCGTCAGGTAACCGACCGCGATTGCCGGCACGGCCCACTTGATCCGTCCGTACGAACGCGACGACGAAATCTCGCTGGCAAACGTCCCCGGCGTGAGCTCGCCGTCCCACTGCATATCGCCGAACCCCTTGAGATCGTCGCGCACGCTGAATTCGTAGCGCTCGGCGGGCGCGACGCGCAATTCGCGCCGCGACGCACCTTCGCCGTCGGCCACGCTCACCGGTTTCAGCACCCGGAGGAAGCGCTTCGAACGCTGCAACTCGGCTCGGCCGCCGGCGGCGATCGCGTCGATCCAGGGCCGTGCGCTACCGTCGAGAATCGGCACTTCTTCCGCATCGAGTTCGACGATCGCGTGATCGATCTCACAGGTCAGCAGCGACGCGAGTAGGTGCTCGACCGTACGCACGCCCATGCCGTCGTCCGCTCGCAGCATCGTGCAGAGCGGTTGTGCACGACGCACCGCCGGGCCGGCGGCAAGCCTCCCCAGTTCATGCTCGCCGCGCATGCGGCGAAATACGATCCCGTGCCGTTCGGCCGACGGGGCTGCGGGCAGTATCCGCACCTGGACCCGGCGCCCGGTGTGCAGGCCATGTCCGGTCATCGTCACCGGGCGGGCGACCGTCCCTTCGCTGGCCCGCCATCCTTGCGGCGCTTTCACCCGGCATGCACCGGCGTCGATTTGCATGTTGCTGCCCTCTGGTTTTCGTGATCCTGATTGCGTGCGAGTGTCGCGCGCGCCTCGTCGCCCAGCCCATGCCTCGCGACCAGCGCATCGGCCAGCTCGTCCGCTGCCGCGACGTTCTCGTTGCCGCCCTGCGTATCGAGCAACTCGACGATGCGCTCGGCCAGCGTATGGACCGTCGCGCCTTCCGCGATCGCCATGATCGACAGCTTGACGCCGAAGGTCTCCTCGACGGCCATGCCGAGCTCCATGCCCATCAGCGAGTCCATTCCGAGATCCAGCACCGACCGGCCGGCATCGACGCGCTCCGGCGACATGTGCAGAATCCGCGCGATCTGGCCGCGCAGCGCCGTCTCGACGAGCGCGACGGCCTCGGCCGCCGGCAACGTTCGCAATTGCTCCAGCAACACGCGATCCTCGCTGGACGCCTCGGCCGCCCCACCCGTTTGCAATGCCGCGTAACGGTGCGCGTGTGCGGCCGGCATGCCGCGCGAGATGGCGCCCCAGTCGAGACGCACGACCGCTTCGCCGGCGCTCCCTTGCACAAGCGCGCGTTCGAGTGCGGCCATCGCCTCGTCCGACGTGATCGACGCACCGCCGATCCGCGACTGCAACGCCTCGCGCGTGTCGGCGTTGCGCGCGAGGAAACCGACGTCCTCGATCGGCCCCCATGCCATGAACATCGCCGGCAGCCCCGCCGCGCGACGATGTGCGACCAGCGCCTCGAGGAAGCCGTTGGCGGCCACATATGCACCCTGTCCCGGATTGCCGAGATAGGTCGTCGCTGATGAGTACACGACGAAGAAATCGAGCGCGCATCGCCGCGTCGCGCGATGCAGATTCCATGCACCGGCCACCTTCGGTTCGAGCACGGCCGCAAAGCGCGCGTCATCGACGTTGCGCAGCAGACCGTCGTCGATCTGCATCGCCGAATGCAGCACACCCTTGAGCGGCGTCCCGCGACGCTCGATCTCGTCGATGAGGCTTTCCAGCGCCGCGCTGTCGGTCACGTCGCATCGTGCGACCGACACGTGCGCGCCGAGCGCGTCGCGCCAGCGATCGGCCTCCGCCTGCATCGCGGCGCCCAGTGCGCCACCGCGACTCGCGAGTGTCAGGTGCCGTGCGCCGCGCTCGATCATCCAGCGCGCGGTCGCGAAACCCAGCCCGCCGGTGCCTCCGACGATCAGGTACGCCGCCTGCGGGTCGAGCCGCAGGGTCGGCACCGCAACGCCGCGCGTCGGTACCGGCGTGCCCGACGGATAGGTGACCAGCACCTTGCCGATCTGGCGCGCCTGCTGCATGTAGCGGAACGCTTCCTCCGCACGCGCGGCCGGGAACGCGCGGTACGGCAGCGGATGCAGCACGCCGCCCGAGAACAGGTCCATCACTTCCTCGAACAGTCGCGTCGTCAGCGACGGCAGCACGCCCATCAGCTGATCGGCGTCGATGCCGAAATAGCTGATGTTGTTGCGGAACGGCCGCAGGCCGATCTGGCTGTTCTCGTAGAAGTCGCGCTTGCCAAGTTCGAGGAAACGGCCGAATGGACGCAGCGTATCGATGCTGCGCACCATCGCTTCGCCGGCGAGCGAATTGAGCACGATGTCGACGCCTTCGCCGTGCGTGCGCGCGAGGATCTCGTCGGCGAACGCGAGGCTGCGCGAATCGAACACGCGGTCGACGCCGAGCAGGCGAATGAACTCGCGCTTCTCGTCGCTGCCGGCGGTCGCGAAGACTTCCGCGCCGAGATGCCGCGCGATCTGGATCGCCGCGATACCAACCCCGCCCGCACCGCCGTGCACGAGCACGCGCTCGCCGCGTCGCAGCCGCGCCAGTTCGCACAATGCGTAGTACGCGGTGAAGAATGTCGTCGGGACCGTGGCGGCCTCCTCGAACGACATCGTGTCGGGCTTGCGTGCAATCGCGGTTGCCCGCGTGACCACGCGCGTCGCAAACGATGCCGGCGCGAAACCCAGCACCGCATCGCCCGGCGCAAAACCGTCGACGTCCGGGCCGACCCGGGCGACGCGCCCCGACATTTCCATGCCGATCGTCGCTCCCGCGAAGCCCGTCTCGACGGCCTCGTCGGACAGCAGCCCCATCGCATACATCACGTCGCGGAAATTGAGCCCGGTCGCCATCGGCTCGATCTCGACCTCGCCGGCGGCGAGATCGTGTGCCGGCATCGCGAACCATTCGAGGTTGCGCAACGAACCCGGCATGTCGAATGCGAGCCGTGCTCCCGGGTGGTCCGATGCAGGTGGCAGCGCGTTGTCGCGCTCGGCCGCCTGCGCAGCCGGCAGCATGCGCGGCACGTAGCGGCCCTGCGGCGCCAGCAGCACTTCCTCTTCGCCATCGTCGCCGAGCAGCACCATCGCAAGCTGCAGCGCCGGTCGTTCGACGGCCTGATCGACGTCAATCAAACGGATCGGCAGCGTCGGATACTCGTTCGCCATCACGCGGCCGAGGCCCCATAACGTTCCATGTTCGGGATGTGACGACATACCGGCAGCAAACGGCGCACCGCCGCGCGTCACGACGCACAGCCGACCGCGCGCCGTCGCGCCGGCTGCCTCGAGATCGCGCATGAGCGACGCCAGCGCGAGTGCGCCGCCGTGCTGCGCGCGCATCACGGCCGCACCGTCGGCCGTGTCGAGCGATGCAAGCGGCGCCACGAACACGACATGCGCCGGATGCTCGGCCGGCTGACGCGCCGACCATCCAGCGGCGTCGCGCACTCCTGCCGACTCGACGCGGCAACCCAGTCGCTCGAGTTCGCCCGCCAGGGCGATGCCGAACGCATCGTCATTCTCCTGAACGATCAGCCAGTGCGCGCCATCACGCTCCGCCATGCACCGCATACGATCCTCGTCCCGCGATGCGCCGGCCGTTTGCTCGTCGGCAACCGGCTTGCGCGCGACGACGAACGTCGGCATGCCCTCGAGATCGAGGCCTTGTTCGGTATCGCGCACCACGTCGACCAGTCCGGCGCGTTCGCACATCGACTCGATCGCGGCGGGCGCCAGCGCGCCGTAAGTGCCGGCGGCAACTTCGCCACCTGCCGTGCCGAACACGATGTCGGAGAACCGGCTGCGTCGCGCCTCGGCGACGACGACGAGCCCGCCCGGTGCGAGCCGTTCGGTGATCGCCGTCAGCGCGGCGAGCGGATCCGGGTGATCGCCCAGCATCCGGTTGACGATCACGACGTCGAACGGCGTCGTATCGCAACATTGCGCGAACAACGGCGCGTCGGTCGCAAACGCCAGCGTTCGTACCTGCGCGTGCGCTTCTGCATCGAACCCGGCGAGCTGCTGCTGCGTACCTGCCAGCAGGTATTCGCAGCGACCGGCCGGCACGTCAACGTCGAGCGGTTGCAGCACGTCGCCGCTCGCGGCACCGATCTCCAGCACACGCAAGCGCCGTGCATCCGGCCACGCTGCGATCGCCTGCGTCACGCAGGCGGCGAGCAGCGCACGCGCATGCGCCCAGGTCGGCGAGGCATCGAAGAACTGCTCGACCAGACTGCGCCCGGTCGACGACAGCAGCGCGCCCTCGGACGACGCGTCGCTCAGCACGCGCGGCAACGCCGCGCCGACGTGCGCCAGCAACGTCAGTTCGGCGACATGTGCCGGCGATGCCGCCAGCACGTCGCGCCACAGCGCGTCGCGCGCGGGCATCGCCGCGCAGGCTTCGTCATCGCGAACCAGACGATCGCCGTCGAAACGGGCCAGCCCGTCCTCGACGACGATCTCCGCCAGTCGCGCGACCTGTTGCGGGTGCGTGCCCATCGGCAGCGCCGGCTGGGCGAAGACGCCAAGCGCATCCAGTGCGTCGAGCGCATGCAGACCGGCGAGCACGTCGAGCAGCGGCAGCATTTCGGTCAGATGCTGCGTGCGGCGCGCGTGGTCTTCGCGCGCCGCGACATGCGCGTTCGCACGCTCGACGAGCATACCCGGCTGTGGCAGTGCCGCGGCCGTGTAACCGCCCGGCAGCGGCCGCGCCTCGAGCACGTAGGCAAAGCGCGCCGGCGCGCCGTGACGGCGCCCGGCCAGATCGACGCGACGGAAGCGGCACGCGGCAAGGCGCGCGACGATCCTGCCGTCGGCATCGATGAATTCGAACGATGCGACGATCGAATGCGGGCTGCGGCGGTGAATGCGCGCCAGCACGCGACGAATCGATTCGCCGCTCAGGAAATCGACGCGGCCGATCTGGACCGGAACAAATGCCGCATGCGCATCGTCCGGTGCGGCGCCGGCCTGCCCCAGCACCGCGAACAGCGGATGGAAACCGCTGTCCATCAGCGCGGGATGCAGCAGATAGTCCGACCGCGCACACGCGTCGGCCAGGGCCGTCGGCACCTCAAGCTCGGCAAGCGCGTCGTCGCCCGACACGCACAGCGACCGCACCCAGCGGAACGCTGGGCCGTAGCTGAGGCCGATCGCCGCCGTGCCCGCATACAGCGCGTCGCCGGATAGCGCCGGACGCGATTGCAGCCGGGCGATCACGGACGCCTCCGGCATGCTGTCCGCATCGAGCGTATTGCCGCTTTCGAGCAGGCGCCCCGTCACGTTCAGGTTCCACGGGCCGTCCGTCATCCGGTCGCGCGTCTCGATCGTAAACGACGCGGTGCGCACGTCGATCGCGAACCGGAACAACTTCGCGTGCTGCGGCTGGAACACGACCGGCATGCGGATCTCGACGTTCTCGATGGCCACATCCGGCGTCCCGAAGAACGTGCGCGCCGCCGCGAGCGCCATTTCGACATAACCGGCACCGGGGAACGCGACGCCACCGTCGACGACGTGATCGGCGAGCATCGCCACGCGCTGTGGATCGAGCTGGTTCTCCCAGGCGAACGCATGCTCGTGCAGGCGATAGCCGAGCAGCGGATGATCGACGCGGCGGTTCACGAGCCCGTAACCCTCGACGCTCGGCACCAGCCAGTAACGCTCACGCTGCCACGGATAGGTCGGCAGAGCGGCGTGCGGCGCGTCGGGCACGAAGCGGTCGAGATCGACGCGCGCGCCTTGCGCAACCGCCGACAGGATCGAATGGGCGAGCATCTCCGCGCTATCGTGCTGGCGCTTGAGCGTCGGCACGACGACGCCCGGCGCAACGCGCGCCGCAAGCGTCTGCTTCACGTAGGTGCGCAGGATCGAGTGCGGCGCGATCTCGACGAACACGCGCACGCGATCGTCGGCCAGGCGGGAAATTGCGTCGCCGAAACGCACCGGCTCGCGAATGTTGCGCCACCAGTAGCCCGCGTCGAGCGCGGTGCCCGGCAGCGTGTCGCCGGTCACCGTCGACACGAATCGCGTATGCGTCTCGCGCGGCGCGAGATCGGCCAGCCCGTCGCGCACGACCGGCTCGATCGCGTCCATGCGGCTGCTGTGGAACGCGTAATCAAGGTCGAGCATCTGGTAGAAATGGCCCGCGTCCGCAAGCGCCGCGCCGAGCGCGTCGAGCGCCGCTTGCGAACCCGCGAGCGTGACCGAGTCGGGGCTGTTGGCACCCGCGATTTCGATCGCTGCGGCGAGATCGAGACGCGCGATCCAGTCGCGCGCCGCGGCTTCGCCGACGCCGGCCGCCGCCATCCTGCCTGCGCCACGCGTGAGACCCTGTGCCCCGCTGCGGATCCGGATCACGCGCACGGCCTCAGCGAGCGTGAGTGCGCCCGACGCCCAGGCCGCGGCGATCTCGCCGACACTGTGGCCGACTGCCGCGTCGAAGTGGATGCCCCGCGCGGTCAGCACACGCGTGATGCCGACCTGCATCGCGAACAACAGCGGCTGCGCGTTCTCGGTCGCGGCAAGCCATGCGGCGTCGACACCTTCGCACATGACTTCGACGAGCGACGCGTTGCCGTCTGCACGCCAGAGCGCATCAACTTCGTCGAGTGCCGCGCGAAACACGGCGTCCTCGCCATAGAGCCGCTTGCCCATCCCGGCCCATTGACTGCCGTTGCCCGCATAGACGAACGCGACCGGCGCGTCGCCTTCGACGGCCTGCCCCTGCACCGCGCACGCCGGCAGCCCGCGCGCCGACGGCTCGGCAAGTGCGGCGAGCGCGGCCAGCCCTTCGGCCCGATCTGGCGGCGCGATGACCGCGCGATGCTCGAGCCACTGGCGACGCCGTGCGGCGGCAGCCGCGAGTGCGGCCCAGTCGGCACCCGACTGCAGACGTGCGAGATAGCGCGCAGCGACGGCCGCCAGCGCAGCCGGTGAACGTGCGGTGAGGACGAGCGGCGGCAACGGTGCATCGATCCTTGCCGCCGACTGTACGGTGGGCGCGGGTGCCGCTGCTTCGGTGATGACGACGTGCGCATTCGTGCCGCCGAAGCCGAACGAGTTGATGCCGATCGTCAGCGGTGCTTCGCCGCGCTCGAGCGGCGTGAACCGATCGACCACGCGCAAGCGGCCGCCTTCGAAATCGATCGCGGGATTCGGCGTATCGAAATGCAGCGAGCGCGGCACCGCACGATGCTTCAGGCACAGCACCGCCTTCAGCAGGCCCGCCATTCCGGATGCCGTTTCGAGGTGCCCGATATTGGTCTTGACCGACCCGATCAGCAGCGGATCGGAGTCGGGCCGGCCGCCCGACAGCGCGTCGATCAACGCACGCGCCTCGATCGGATCGCCGACCGCCGTGCCCGTTCCGTGTGCCTCGAGATACGCGAGCGTGCGCGGATCGATGCCAGCGCGCCGATACACGGCGCGCAGCAGGTCCGCCTGCGTCGCCGCGGCCGGCACGTTGATGCCTCCATGCGAATGGCCATCCGAATTCACGCCCGATCCGGCGATGACCGCGTGGATCGTATCGCCGTCGGCCAGCGCCTGATCGAGCGGCTTGAGCAGCACGAACGCACCGCCCTCGGCACGCACGTAGCCGTCGCCGGTCGCGTCGAACGCACGGCAGCGGCCGCGCGGCGACAGCATCGACGCCTTCGAGAAACTGACGAATCCGAACGGGTGCAGCAGCAGGTTCACGCCGCCGGCCAGCGCCATCGCGGTCTCGCCCGACTGCAGCGCCCGGACCGCCTGATGGAGCGCGACGAGCGAAGATGAGCATGCGGTGTCGACCGACATGCTCGGGCCGCGCAGGTCGAACAGGTAGGACACGCGGTTCGACGCAATACTGAGCGTGTTGCCGGTTGCCGAATACGGATCGATCGTGTTCATGTCGTCCATATTGCGGTTGCCGTAATCCATGCCCGCCACACCGACGAACACGCCGCAGTCGCGGCCGCGCATCGCAGCCGGACGCACGCCGGCGTCCTCGAACGCCTCCCACGCGAGTTCGAGCAGCAGCCGCTGCTGCGGATCCATTTGCGCGGCCTCGCGCGGCGAGATGCCGAAGAATTCGGCGTCGAAGCCCGCGACGTCATCGACGACGCCCGCGGCGAACGTGTAGCTCTTTCCCGGCTCGCGCTTCGACGGGTGCTGGTAGAACGCCGTACCGAAACGGTCCGGTGGGATGGCGGTCACGGCATCGCGTTCGTCACACAGCAGTTGCCAGAAGTCGTCCGGTCCCTCGACCCCACCGGGAAAGCGGCACGCTATCCCAATAATTGCAATTCGTTTTTCCATCATCACGCCGGCGTCTGCAGCATCCCGGTCGGCGAAGCGGCGCGAGTGCAATCGACGTGCACCATCGCGCGCTGTATCGCGGCACCGAGACTCTCGACGCGAACGTTTCGTTGCTCGCCGAAATCGTTCGCGAAGTTGCGCCAAATAAAGTAGTCGCTATTGGTCGGTTCGGTTCCGAGCGCGTCGAACACCGAAGTCAAAGCAGGAACGTGATCGCCGTAAAAGCACAGCACGGTCGGTCGTTCCCGCATGCGGAGATAATCAGTCAGCTTGCCGATCATGCCGTCGGCATTCTCGACATGTCGAAGATAGGCGGTCAGGTCGCGCCAGCGCGCGTCGTCGCCGAGCGTATGCCGCGATTCGGACTCACCCGGCCCGACCGATTCCAGATGCAGCGGGCCATGGTTTTCCATCGTGATCGCAAATGCGAATACCGGCCTGTCGCCGTGCGCCTGGAGGGCCGCGATGATCGCATCGGCCACTGGACCGTCGCCGATATACGGCCCGATTCGCGTCGCATCGCCGAAATCCCGAATGTCCAGAAAGCGGTCGAAATGCATGAACCGGAATGCCCGGTCGCGCCCGAAGAAGTCGGCGTGATACGGATGAATCGCGAGCGTGCGATATCCGCCTTGCTTGAACCAGCCCGCCAGCGACGCGCACGCGCGGCGCACGTACATGTACGGATAAAAGCGCGAATAGCCGAGCGCCGCCGACGGCAAACCCGTCAGCATCGCGAATTCGCTGCGCATCGTATTGGCGCCCCAGGCGGGAACGTCCAGGCTACCCTGCATGAATGCTTCGCTGCGGGCGCGATCGAGATTCGCGTAAGGCTCCGACAGCACGCTTGCGCCGAGACGGCGCGCGTCGAAATAGGATTCGCTCTGGATGACGATCACGTCCGGCGTGCTGTCCGGACGGCCGCCGGAGAATGGCCCGGCATCGACCGCGCGAAAGAACGCATTGCGTTCCGCGCGCCGCAGCCCGTTGACGAGGTAAGCGACGAATGTCGCGAAGAACCCCGTGCGGCGCTGGTCCGCCATCGGGTCGAGCGTCAGCGGCATGCGACGCGACAGCGCGACGCAAACCGGGACGCAAGCGGCCGCGATCAGTGCGGCGGCGCTACGCGCCGTCGAGCCGGCCGATTGTTCGAGCAGAAACCCGGCCGTCGCGACCGCAACGGCGGCAGCGATGCCGAGCACCTTGCCGGCACTCAGAAACGGCAGATAGAGACGCGGATGTGCGAATACCTGGCTGAACAGGCTCAGGTCCGTAAAGACGAAGGGCTCGCGCAGGGATTCGTATTTTGCGTTGCTGATGACCGCCAGCAAGGCGATCAGCACGAGAGCGACGGAGGCGGAGAAAAGCGGCCGTGCCGTCACGGCGAAAGTCGCGCCCGCCACGATCGCGAACGCGCAGACATGCAGTGCGATCGCCGCCGGCGAACGGGCGAGCGACGCGCGCGGATACGCGATGGCCTCTACGAGAAATGAGAGTGCGGCTGCGGCAGCCGCGAACGCGAATCCGGGCAGCACGTCACGCCTTCCCGCGCGGGAGGTAGGACAGACGACCGAGAATGGCATCCGCCAGCGTGGCCGGCAGCAGGCGCAGCAACTTGATGCCGAAGGCAAGACTGAACGGAAAGGCGATTTCCACGCGGCGTCGCGCGAGGCGCTTCTTGATGTATCCGGCGGCCTTGTCCGCACTCCACATGAATGGCTTGCTGCCCGGGAAGACGTCGCTCATTGCCGTGCGGACAAAACCCGGCATCACGACCGACAGGCCGATGCCCTCGCGTGCGAGGATCGGGCGCACGGAATCGCAGTAGGCGACCAGCGCCGCCTTGCTCGCGCAATAGGCGGGCGAGATGGCCATGCCCCGCAATGCGGCGAGCGAGCTGACGACCGCGATCTGTCCGCGCCCGCGCATGCGCATCCGGTCGATGGCCGGCAGCACCGCATGGAGTGCGCCGTACAGGTTGGTATCGACGACGTCGGCGGTACGCGCCATGTGCTCCCAGTCGTCGGCGGACTGCAGCGTGCTGGCGACGCCTGCATTCGCAATCATCAATTCGATCGGGTATCGCGTATCGAAATCGATCATCCAGTCCTGGACGGCGGCCGAATCGCGCACGTCCATGCAGCCGATCACGACGCGGGCGCCGCGCGCGCGGCATTCTGCAGCGACGGATTCCAGCCGTGCCGAATTTCTGCCAATCAACCCCAGCGTGATATCGGGCGCGGCATAACTCAATGCCAGCGCGCGCCCAAGCCCGGCACTACTGCCGGTTATCACGATTGCTCGTGGCCCGTTTGCGCTCACCCGCCCTCCCCGGTTGCGAATATTGCTGTTTTTCCATCGTTTTAAACGAACATTGTTTTTCAGCGGCCGTCTGGTTATCGATCTCCAAGCGCCAAGCGCTGCCTGATATTTCGACCAAGCAGCGGACAACATTGTCGATTTATTGCGTTTGATTATTTCGTATGATTTGACTACGCCCGCAACATGCCACGCACTGATATCGCACATCGACGTGACGACGTGCGACCGCCCGAATCAGGGTTGCGAAAAATGTGCGGACCATGCAGCGAACGCAACCACATGGAAATTTGCGCGGCGCGAAAGGCAGTTGGCCACAAGCTTACAACGCGCCGACGCGATCATACATCAATATTAATATTCGAGTAAAACCTTACGTGTTACAACCGCTTACATCAGACATGCGCCGGCGGTCCTGCTCCATGCAAAGGTAGAAACTCGCGCTGCCTGCAATCCTCAAGTACCGGCCGCACACCGGTTCCCGAAGTACAAATATCGGAAAAAAATGCCGAACCGCTCTCCTGACCGTCCGGTCGCGACCGATCCTCAGGATGCTTTAATCGCGCAGATAACCGATGCGCGCGGCACCGCGCGGCGGACAGCATGCGGGCATCCCGCAAGCAATTCTTAAAGTTCTTCCGGCTATTTGTCAGACATACCCTCCGACCTGGCGAGTTCGACGAAAGGCTGTCTGGTGGCATTCTGCTCCGTCCAATTGGGTCGGATAGAATTCCTCGAATGTTCTTTGCAAATCTTGATGATCCTTCGACTCGCTTGGTTCGCTGAACTATGTATGGAGATCGTCAGGCAGCGTCTTCGACCGGCGCCAGACCGGCGAAGCGAGCGCAACCGGACGGCCACGCCCTCGGTAAAAATGTATGGGCCGCCCTCGGCGGATCGAGCGGCCGGTCAGTGCATCAGCGGTCTGCGGAACTCGTCTTACGGTATCGATTGTTATTGCGCGTTCCCTCGTCGCGCAAACATTGGGGTTGCTTTCGATGCTGACAATTTCTTTACGACGGCCACATGGAAGAAAGGAAGGTACCCTTAACGAATCGGCAATTCTCGCCCGTCAATTGGACCGATTCGACTGCGCGCACCTTGAAATCACGATTGCTCACGGGCACGGCGCTCTCGCCACGACCAATAGAGAACCATCCCGAAGCCGACGCAAACCGTTACGTTGAGCGGAATCAGAACGTAGTTCTTCTTCTGAATCGCCAGCAAAATCGTCACGAGCGAATAGGAAAACGTGGCGATTTCTCCGGCCAGCAGGACTGCATTGATACGCGGCATCGTGGAACGATAGGCTTCCTTTCCTTTTGGTGTGCGATGAAAACCGCTATACACGCCGAAAACGGCGCGCACGCCCCCCGCAAAGTAATACCAGGCCATCGGCAAGAACATCGCGATATAAAGGTAGGTATCCCATACGGTTTTCAGAACACTCGGTTTGTCGTCGAATCTCGCGCCCTTGCGTGAACCGAACGCATTCGCAAGCGCCCAGATTGCCACCAGTACAAAAAAGACGAATGCGCCGAGATGAATACCTTCGCCGTCGAAATGCACCAGGCAGGTCAACGGCAGGCTGAGCAGGATCAGCACATAGATCGAAGCCAGCAGCACGGACGAGAACATCACCGAGATCGCGTGCATCCGCTTCATCAGCGGCATGCTTTGCGACAACATTTGCCCGACATGCTTGAACCCGCTGTGGATCAGGCCGCGCCCCCAGCGTTCCCGTTGAATGCGAAACGCGCTGATGGTCTCCGGCAGCACCGACATGGAAACGACCTCTCGCAGATACGCGTATTTCCATTCACCGAACTGCGCGCGATAGCCGAGGTCCACGTCTTCGGTGACCGTCGACGCATTCCAGCCGCCCAGTGCATCGACGCACTCCTTGCGCCACACACACGAGCTGCCGCTCAGCGAAGCCATGTCGCCGTCCTCGCTCAGCCCTACCGTCACGTACTGCTGGTGACCCATTTCCATGGCCTGGAAGCGCGTCAAAAACGACGCGTCGCGATTCTCGTAGCCGATACCGGTCTGAAGGAAACCGAGCTTCGGATCGGTGAAGCACGGAATGGTCTTCAGCAGGAAATCCGCCGGCGGCACGAAGTCCGCATCGAAGATCGCAAAGAACTCGCCGCACGACTGCTGGATGCCGTTGACCAGATTGCCGGCCTTGTAGCCCGTTCGCGACTGGCGCTTGACGAGCCGGATGTTGATTCCGTCGGCGGCGTAGCGATCGACTTTGGCCCGTGCCAGTTTCGTCGTCGCATCCGACGAGTCGTCGAGCACCAGGATCTCGATCTCGTTCGGCGGATAGGTCAGCCGGCAGGCCGCGTCGATCAGCCGCTCGACCACCTCGGACTCGTTGCAGATCGGCAGCAGCACACTGACCCGAGGATGAAACCCGTTTTCGGAAATCCGGACGGGCTGCGCCAGGTCGGTCAGCTTGCGCCGTTCGACCTTGCGGGAAATCAGCAGCACGCGCAGTTCGAGCAGCACGTACAGCGCAAAGTAGAGCACCACCAGCAGGAACACCAGCTGGGCAGCATAGGAAAGCAGCGCGAGCATCGTGACCGCTTCCCCTCAGATCTTCACGACGGCGAAGATTTCCTCCAGCCGGTGCGCCCACGTATGGTTTTGCCGTACGTAGCGTGCGCCTGCCTCGGCTCGGTCCAGATCGTCCTGCGACGGACCGTGCCGAAGCCGCGAAAACAACTCCCGCGCCTCGTCAGGCGTATCGATCACGTGGCAGAACCCGCGGAAGTACCGGTCGACCGAGCGGCTCGCGTTGGTCACGGCGATGCCGCCGCACGCGAGGATTTCGACCAGGCGCCGCGAGAACATCGTCTCGGAGCCCGTCACGGAATTCACGTTGATCGAGATCGCATGGGATTTGTACACATGCGCCGTTTCCCGATGCGGCACCTTGCCATGCACGCGCAGCCCGCTCTTCTTCGGATAGCGAAACTCGAAGAAGCGCGACAGGCGATCGTGATTGCGGTCGAATACGTTGAGCGGCAGATTGCTCTGCTCGCAGGTGTCGAACACCATGTCGAGAAAGCGGCGGCGTTCGTTCAGGATGCGCCGGTAATAGCTGCCCGTGAAGCACGCCTCGTTGAGCACGAAATTGAAGCCCGAGAAGTTGTGTGACGCCGGCTGATACGGCATCACGAGCGTATTCACCGGCACATGCGCGGGCACCTGCTGCCGATACCGATCGAGACACTCCTCGTCGGTCGTGAATACGTAGTCGAATACCTTCGCCACGTCGATGAACGTGTCGAAGAACGCGCCGTCGTCCTTGTTCCAGAATACGGTCGGCACACCCGCGCGCCTGGCGAAGTCGACCAGGCGAAAGATCGCCGTCGGCTTGCCCAGGCGCATCGGCGGCGACTGTCGCGCCAGCTCGTAGCGCCAGCTTCCGTCCACGCCATGAAACGCCGATTCCACGAACACGAGATCGGGCTTCCAGTTGCCGATCACGTCCGCGTAGTTGGCAGGCGTCATGGTGCGCACGCGGCATTCCGCCGACAGGCAATCCGCCGTGAAGTAATCCGTGACGAGCGCGATCTTCAAGCGCCCGAAGCGCCCGGCCTGCTCCACGTCCTCCGCAACCGTCGGGTAGTCGTAGACCAACGAACCCAGTTTTCTAATGACCCTGCCGACCATTTAACCCCTCACCCTGCGACATTGGCAGTGCGTTCATGACAAATTCGCGCCAGCGGCGCTGCGTGGCCGCGTATTCTCTCGCCTGGCCGCGCAACGCCGCGAGCGTGCCGCGATCGGACAGCGCCGCGTCGATAACCCGCGCCAGGTCGACCGCATCGCCGGCCTTGAAAAACCAGCCGGCCGGACTCGGGCCCAGTTCGTCGCGAAACACCGGCAAATCCGGCACGATCACCGGCTTGCCCATCGCGAGCGCCTCCACGAGTTTGATCGGCGGCACGATCTCGCAAACCTTGAACGGTTTGCGCGGAATGCACACCAGCGCGCAACGGCCGAGCGTCCTGCGCGCCTGCTCGGGCGAGGTCCGGCCCAGAAAGCGAACCTGCTCCGCCAATCCGAGGCGTCGGACCTGTGCCTCCAGCGCCGGCCGTGCCTCGCCTTCTCCGACGATCTCGACCCGCACCGTGCGCCCTTCCCCGATCAACCGCCCGACCGCATCGATCAACGTATCGAGCCCTTCATAGCCGATCAGCGAACCCGCATAGCCGATCGTGTCCGCGTCGATCTCATCGGGTGTCGACGGCGTAAACCGCTCGGGGTCCACGCAATTCGGCAGCAGATGCATCCGCTCGCCGGCAATCCCCCAGCGGTCCCGCGCGAACCGCCCCAGCTGCGCCGAGATCACGAACAGCTTGTCCGCGTGACGGGCCACCAGGCCCTCCAGTTGCAGCCCCTGCGCGAACCCCTGGCGCCCTTCGTATTCCGGCATGCGCGAGATACGCGTCAACTCCCACAACCCGCGCATCTCGTACTGGAACGGGATGCCCAGTTGCCGCGCCGCCAGCAGGGCCGGCAGCGCGTTCACGTGATTCGACGCCGCGTGGATCACGGACACGCGATGCTGCATGGCCACGCGCGCGATGACCGGCGCTGCCTGCAACGCATACATCAGCACCGGCCGGTTGTTCAACGGTGCGCTCGCATGCAGATACCGGACCTCGCTGACCTGCGTGTCGCTTCCCGCGACATCCATCAGGCGATCCACGCGATCGCCGGGATAACCGGGCCGCGTCAGCGGATGCACGCGACCGCCCGCAGCGGCCAAGGCGCGAACGACTTCGTGCGTGCGCGTCGTATAGCCGCTCGTGTGATACGGCAACGCGCTAGCCGCCACGTACAGCATGCTGTCCGGATCACCGACGAACGACACGCCGCGCGAACGCTGCTTCACCTTGCGCTCGAGCACATGCGCCGTCAGTCGACGGCTCATCGCGAGAAGCGGCTCGGTCAACGCCGTCTGCAACGAATCGAGCATCGTGCTCATGCTTTCACCGCCCCGGCCGCCTTCAGTTCGGCATGGGCGAGATCGGTCGTATGCGTGGTCCGGATCTTTCCTCGGGCCTGCAGGTCCAGGAATTCCGCCGTGGTGATCACGTCGTAGTCCTTCGTCAGCCGCGACAGCAGCTTCCGGTAGCCTTCGACGCGCTGGTCGTCCCGGTAGGTCGCGTGCCCGTTTTCGTCCCAATACAGCAGCGACCACGAATGGAGCAGGAAGATCGAGAACGTCGGACTGCCGCTGAACGCGTCGAGCAGCAGCTTGCCCCACCACGGACGGAACCGGAAATACGGCGACTCAGGGTAAGTCAGGCGTGCCCACCATTCTTCCTTGCCCACCTTCGGCAGGATTTTCTTTTCCGTCATCGGCACCTCGATCACGCCGTTCGACCACTGGAACGGCAGATTCGTGGGCTCGCTGTAATTGCACTGCCCGGCATGGACGGCGCACAGGGAATTGTTGAACGACAGTTGTACGCCGGTGGACTTCAGCGCCCGGATCGTCGACGCGTTCCAGCGGAACGAACCTGCACGGTGCGCCAGCACCGGCTTGCCCGTTTCCGCCGAAATCAGCCCGCCGAAGTGGCGAATCACGAACTCCGCGCGCGCATCGTCCGTGTATTGGTTCATGTATTGCGGACGCCGCGCGAGGCCGTGCTCGGCCCAGAACGCGTCCGGCAGGTATTCGGGATGCGTGTGCAGTTGCACGTCCTGCCCTGCGGCATCCAGTCGGCGCACGACGTCCTTCGTCTCGTCGAGATACGCATATGCGCCGCACTGGTCCACGAAGAACACGTGCTTGACGCCGAACTCGTCGCCGATGGAAGCCATTTCACCGACCCCCGCCCGCCCCTTTTCGTGCACACCCCACATCAGCCGTTTGACGTGATCCTCCGTGGCGCGCTTGGGCAGCGCCTCGGTATCCACCGTCAACATGGCATAGCGATTTCTATCCATCATGTTCAGTTCACTTCCACCAGTGCCTTCCAGTCGGCGTCGTTGGCCTGCGCCGCGGCCGGCGGAACGATCCGCGCATCGCGATAGCGCCACGCAAGGTACGCGCGCTTTCTCTCGCGATAGGAACGGTCCTCACCGCTCAATTCCGGCAGGTATTCCACCAGCCAGCCCAGCCGCGAATAGAAGGCGAAATCGGCCACGTCGGTCACCAGTACCGGCGCCAGCGCATCGTTACCTCTCAGCCGCGCGGAAAATCCTTCGCACGCACGGCGCAGTGCATCGCGCTCCGTACCCGGCGCCCAGATCAGCAGCGTGTTCGCTTCGGCCGAAACCGGTGCGTGCTTCAGGGTCGACAGCCACGGATATTTCGTCACGTGAGGCGGAATCACGCCCAACGTGGCCAGCAAGCGCCTGGCACCGCGCCACGCGCGCTCCTTCAACGTGGCAGGCGGTTTCCCGGCGAGCAGGTCGTGGCGCGTCAGCAACGTCCAGTCGGGCTTCGCCGCCAACGCACGCAACTCACGCCTCAAGGTCCGGGTTTGGTCGATGATGCTCAATGCGTTCGCCTCTTGTCGGCAATCCTGGCGATGATCTCGTCCGCCGCGAGCGACGCGCCGTTCATCGGCACCACGCGCTGCGCCGGTCCTGCATCGGGCAACAGGCCCAGCAGCGCGTCGACGGCCGTCTTGCGCTCCTGTTCAGTCTCGCACGCCGAAACGACAGCCGGCATCACGTCGGCGACCATCAGTGCGCGACGCACCTGATCGTCCACCAGTTGTGCGTTGGGCACCAGCAGCGCGGGAACGCCCGACTGCACCAGTTCGCAGCAAGTGTTGTAGCCCGCTGCGCCGACAAATGCATCGAACGCACGCAGATAGCGCGCCAACGGATAGACCGAGACCGGCAACACGCCGGCCGGCAATTCGACGTCACGCACCGAAATGGGCGCACGTGCCCAGACCACCTGGAAACCGGCCGCCTCGAAGGAGGCGATCAGTCCGTGCCCGATGCCGGCGACATCCTTCAGATTGCCCGGGCCGAGCGAAAAGAGGACGAAGCGGCCCGCCCGCGGCAGGCCAAGCGCGTCTCTCGCCGCTCCTCGGTCGAGCAACTCGTCGTTCTCCAGCAGGCAGACCGGCGGAACCGTCAGCCGCGTGCCGCCGTTCGTCAGGGACGCGCGTGCTTCGGTCGCACCCAGTTCACCGGGCTGGATCACGAGATCGAACAACGATTCGTCCACCGGCACCGCTTTGGTATCGGCTTTGAGCAGCCCGCGATTGGACCACACGAGGACGGGCGATCCATACATTTCGCAGGCCGTCAGTAAACCCTTGAACGGCCACGTGCCGTCGAATACGACCGCATCCGGACGTACCCGCTCCAGCATCAGGCCCAATCGGACGGCCAGTTCACTGTTCCAGCCGAACGTCGAACTCGACGACCAGTAATGCGAAACGAAGTAGTCCGCTTCGAATCCCATCTCCTCGATGATTTCGATCGCCGACGCCAGCGAAAAGAAATACGGGCGAGCGCGGCCCCGCAGGCGACGCGCGTATGCGAGGCAACGGTTCAGATGGCCCATGCCCGAGCCGTTCACGTTGAAGAACAGGATGCGCGGCAACGCGCTCTCCGCGCCTACCGCATGACCGGACTGCTGGTCGATCATGCGTCCCCGCCGAACAGGTCGCGCGTGTAGACCTTGGCTGCGACGTCGGTCAGATCGTCGGTCAGCCGGTTTGCAACGATCACGTCGGCGGAGTGCTTGAATTCGGCCAGATCGTGCACGACCGACGAATTGAAGAACGTCGATTCGTGCAATGCCGGCTCGTAGACGATGACCTCGACGCCCTTGGCCTTGATACGCTTCATGACGCCCTGGATGCTCGACGCGCGGAAATTGTCGGACCCCGCCTTCATCACGAGACGGTAAATGCCGACAACCTTCGGCTTGCGCTTGAGAATGCTCTCGGCGATGAAGTCCTTGCGCGTGCTGTTCGACTCGACGATCGCGCGGATGAGGTTCTGCGGCACGTCGCGATAGTTGGCCAGCAGCTGCTTCGTGTCCTTCGGCAGACAGTAGCCGCCGTAGCCGAAGCTCGGGTTGTTGTAGTGCGCGCCGATGCGTGGATCGAGACAGACGCCGTCGACGATCTGATGCGTATCGAGACCGTGCTGCGCGGCATAGGTGTCCAGTTCGTTGAAATACGCCACGCGCATCGCCAGATACGTATTCGCGAAGAGCTTGATCGCCTCGGCTTCCGTGCTGCCGGTGAACAGCGTCGGAATGTCCTGCTTGATCGCCCCCTGCTTCAGCAGATCGGCGAACGCCTCGGCTCGCCGCGAACGCTCGCCGATCACGATCCGCGAAGGGTGCAGGTTGTCGTACAGCGCCTTGCCTTCGCGAAGGAATTCCGGCGAGAAGATCAGGTTGTCGGTGCCGAGTGCCGCACGCGTGCGCTCGGTGTAGCCGACCGGAATGGTCGACTTGATCACCATTACCGCGCGCGGGTTGATCGCCATCACGTCGCGGATGACGACCTCGATCGAGCGGGTGTTGAAGTAGTTCGTATCCGGATCGTAGTCGGTCGGCGTGGCGATCACCACGTAGTCGGCCCCGGCGTACGCGTCTTCCTTGTCCAGGGTCGCGCGGAAGTTCAGATCCTTGTGGCGCAGGTAGTCCTCGATCTCGGCATCCTCGATCGGCGACTCCTTGCGGTTGAGCATCGCCACCTTCTCGGGGACGATGTCCAGAGCAACGACTTCATTGTGCTGCGACAGCAGGACGGCGTTGGACAGGCCGACGTAGCCTGTGCCGGCGATAGCGATTTTCATGCAAACATCTCTCAGACAGATAAAGAAATCCGCTGCCTTCCTTCCGGCCAGGACAAGCGCACCCATAGGCGATCCGTGCCACGAAAAGCAACTTCATTCCATTGCAAACATCCCCCAAACGGCCGAGGCCAATGGGCCGTCGTCCAGGGGAAGTCTGTTCAAATTCAGCGGTGCCCGAAATTGCGTTTCAATGCCGCGCTTTCAGAGCCAGGCTCCAGTGCCAACAGGATCAAACCGATCACATCGTCACACTCAACCGCGAAACGGGAGCCCTCTGACATGCGGCAACGCACTAGCTTCCGTGACATGATCCGCAACCTCCACAATCCGTGGCCGCTTCACTCGCTAGTTCGAGGCGTCACTTGACGTCCGAATCACTTTCAACACCAGATCAGAGACGAAGTTACACGGCACCTCAGACTTGCAGTCCCTCGGGCGATCTCTATTGTCCGCAGGTAAGCTAAACCACGAAATCGCATAATTGGCGTCGGCGCTATCAGGTGCCGCGTCCCCAATGGCGACAGGACGAATATTCAGCTCGGCGCCCTTCGGGGCCTGACGATCCTTGATGGCAATTGTCGGCGCCCATACGCTTGCACCAAGCACTTGTCGAGCCTTGAGTGAATCGTCATCGTACACAAACGTCTTCGTACCGATATCCCGTTGATGAACCTGTTCGATCAGGCGACCGTTTCTCATCTTCACGCCTGAGAAATTGATCTCACTCGGAATCGTCCCGCCGCCCCTCGGGTCCCACCGATAGGTCCATTGGGTCGCTGGCACTGACTTCCACCCGTTGTTTTCTCGTCTGGCGTGGAACAACTGTGTAGCACCGGTCGAATCGAATTTCAGGTATGAGATGACCGGGCGGCCTGTTGCATCGAACCCGATCCGCACATTGTTGATCAGTCCGCTACCCTTCGGAATGGCGTCCACAACTTCAGCTGTGGCTGGCGTAATAGGCAATGGTACAACCTCTCCTCGACTATTCCTCCAGGTGCGCAGATCAGAGCTCTTCGCATAACTGACGTTAAAGTTGGTTTCGACTCTGTAGGTCTCCCGCCAAACCCAAGCTACGTGGAAGAAGCCGTCCGGCCCTAACTGGTAATCCGAATGGTACGCGTTGACTGTGCTCTTTCCCGAGTTCGGAGCGAAGATCGGCTGGTCTGTCCAGCGGACCCACCGCGAACCTTCCAGCCGGTTGATCAATTCAATACCGTTGCCACTCCGGCCAGATCGGTATGAATATCCGAGCGCGCCATCAGCGAAGCGAAAAAAATACGGATAGGTTGTTCGGGCCTCGTCCGTTCCGGTCATCGGTCGTAGCGCATCAAGTCCAGTCAATCGATCCGGGCCGTCTGTTCGGGCATAAATCAACGGAGACACATGCATATTCCCCGATACATGCAGTCGGTTCTTGTCGTCCAGCACGAGGGAAATATAGTTGTGCTCGTCCCATCCCTCGAAGCGAGACGGAACCCTGACTTTCTCCTTGTCACCGGTGCATTTATTGATTTGCGCAACGGTGAGCCAGCGATCAGCGTCGTAGTAGGCAACGTAGACGAATTTCTTGCTTTCGAGCGAAGCGAACTCGACGTGCGCGCTCCCCCAGACCTGATCGATCGGCAGTTCTCGCGGCAGACCCTTGCAAGTATCGATGTCGCTGCCCGCAAACGACGAGGTTGAAAAAGCCATCGCCGCTGCAACAGCAAGACATTCGATCAAATATCTCGGCATCTCAACCCCTCTTTTGAGCAAAATCCACTTTTTCCATCGTTCAAGAACTCTTCAAACTGACGCTACAAATTTCGCAAGAGTTCCACTCACCACCCCAGCGACTTGCCTGTACCGATCCTTGCGTTTCCTACATTTGACTAAGTTCCGCAGCTCTCACATCGTATTCACGAACCGCCGCCTGAACAGCGCTATGCAGATCTTTGATTGCAGAAGACGAGAATGCTTCCCGAACTCGCCCCGGATAATCAGGATGCAATTTTTCGAGCGCGGCATTACCTTCGGCAACCAACTTGGCTTTCTCACCCTTGAAGCTGGCAGTTCGTACGTGGAATACGAACGACCACGGAGACAGAAGATTTTTATAACCAGCCTTCAGTCCACGCATGCAGAAGTCATTTTCCTCTCCATAGCCTCGCGGAAATGCTTCCTCATCAAATGCTCCAATCTTGTCGACAAGTTCCCGCTTGATATACATACAGAAGCCATTGCCGGTCGGAAGTTCGATCGGATCTTTAGGCGTACTCCCCGACAGAACCACGGACGCATATTCGTCATACGACATGCTGTCCGGTTTCGGATTCGCTCGACCTGGAACAGGAAACGAAAATGCGCCTGCGTTGTCACTCATGGCAGTCACCGTGCCGACCGAGTCGGGCCCATACGCTGCGATTCTCAGTCCAAGTAACCAATTCGACGTCACCACCGTATCGCTGTTCAACAGAACGACGTCATCCGTACCGGCGAGCTTCAGCCCTCTATTGACCGTTTTCGTATAACCGATGTTTCGCTCGTTACGAACGACGGTCACATTGCCCACGCCGTCGAATTTCGAGAGAGCGGGAAACACTTGCTGATCCGGACTTCCATCATCGATAACGAGCAAGCGCGTATGTTGCGGGTCCGTATTTGCGATGACGCTTTCGATGCACGCTATCGACTCGTTCAGTGCGTTATATACAGGAACGATTACCGTGACATCCCGACTAACTGCGTGTGACGGAAAACGCCCGTATCTTTCCGTCGCGAGCTTGAGCATCTGCTTGGCTTGGTCTGCAGCCCGCGATACTTCATTCACGACCTGCTCTCGTCGGAGAATTTTCGAGAACGCCTTGCCGAGGTTGCCTTGAAGCGTTGCAGGGGTGTATTTCTCGAGGACAAATTGCCGCCCTGCCTCGCCGAAGGTGTCTATCAGTGCCGGGTTCGCACAGAGCGCCCTGACCTTCTGTGCAACCTGTGCAACATCCCGATATGGAACCAAGAATCCTGTTTTCCCAGATTGGACGAGCTCGCCCAATGCACCCCAGTCGTACGCGATAACGGGGCGTCCTGCCGATAGCGCTTCGGCTACCGTTCGTCCGAACGATTCGGCAAACAACGACAGGTTGAGGACCACATTGACACCCACTAGCGCCTCACGAGGCGTTTGTTTGTATCCTGCAAAAACCACATTTCGTGGAATCCGTCCACTCTCCTGAAGCGCCATGAGCTCGCTTATTTCCTTTCGCTCTGGCCCAACCAACCAGAATCTCGCCGCCGGGGCGATTCTTTCGCAAATTCGAGCCACCTCGACAAGATCATAGATCCCCTTTTTCGGGATATTGCTGCTGATCAGCGCGAATGTGATCTCCCCCGGATAAATGGGGTTGGGCACATCAAGGCACGTCAGATCGACGACGTTTGGTGCTACAAACGTGCGATCCGGGTGTCCCAGCGCCTGAGCAGTCGTCCTCGAGTTCGCCACGACGTAGTCGGCGCTCGCATACACGTGGCGGGCGATGTCCTCGGGCGACATCCCGATAGCCTTCGAAAGATGCTCATCATTCGAAATCATTTCCCGCACGTGAACGACGCTGGGCACGCCACACTCCCGAGCAGCCAGCAACGGCTCCCGGATAACGATCGTGTTGACGTAGACGGCATCGATCGAATGCTTTTTAACGATGGCAGAGAATCGTTCCACGGCAGATCGCGACATCGGTACTTCTTTTTGCCAGTGGTGATACTCGAAAACATATAGCGCATGGACGTACTGTAGAACCTCTGCCAGATACTCCTCATTGCCGAAACCCGGAAAGGTTGCAACGACGTTGAAACCGCATCCGTTCAACGCGACGAGCATATCCAGGAAGCTTCGCTCACCTCCGAACAACTGCGTTCCGGCCGCGTGCGCACACAGGAGCAGCCACGGCGCATCCGGCCGGATCGACCGCTTTCCGCCGACAAACGTATCTCGCTTAGGCACAACAGCGTCACCCGATACGTCCGTAATAGGCCAGGACACGGCGTGCTCCCGGTCAAGGGGGGGCCGTGTCTCGGCGCGAGCGACCACAGGACGATAGACCGCAATACCCCTCTCCAGATTTCTTTCCGAATCGACTCGCCACTCCTTCACGACGTACCCATCCTCCGCATAGTAGGAGAAGTCGTCAGGCGTGTGCTTTTCCGACCATCGCGCAATAAATTTTGCTCGATTGTGCGCAATATATTTTCCGCGGCCGGGCGTCTTGCCTTCATAGTGAATCACCGTGGCGTCTGCGGCGTACCAACAATGTCCATGAAAGCGCTCTCTGAGCCTGAGGCATAGATCGATGTCCTCTTGCCCGTTGATGAATACAGGATCGAATCCTTCGATTTCCGCAAAATCCTCGCTGCGCAGCGCTATACAGGCAGCCGTAATGGCCTGGAACGGCCGACTCTTGTTGATGCACTCGGCATCCCCCGGAAATTCCACGTATATCGGATAGCCGAGGGCACTCCATCGCGAAAACACCACCCCGCCACATTGCAGCGTTCCGTCCGGGAACAGGAGCTTGGGCTGGACGGCCATGACCTTTGCATCCGCAAGGGGCTGTACCAATTTTTCCAGCCATCCATTCGTGACCGTCGTATCGTTGTTCAGAAACACGACTGACTTCCCGCTTGCGTGCGCAAAGCCGACGTTGCAGCCAAGGGCAAAATTCAGGTTCTCCCAATTTCGCACGACTTTGACCCGCGTACCGCTCTTGAGCTTTTCGACCTGCGCCGCCGTAACTGGGTCGCTGCCATTGTCGACGAGAATGACTTCCCATGACAGCGTAGAATCCGCGTCCAATATCGATTGCACGCATTTCACGGTGAGCTCGGGTTGGCCATACACAGGAATCACGATAGACACGTCGAGCGTGCGAGGCTTCCGAGATTCCGCGGCGAGCCGATTCCAGTCGATCAGCGTCCTGTTCAGTACTTCGAACCGAAACTGCGGCTCCCTCTCAGGCTCGCTGAACAGCAACCTGCCCTCTCGCGCACCGCTGGACAGATAATGGAACAACGGCTCAACCCTGTGTCGCCTGACATCCTGATTCTGAGACAGATATTGTGTCGGACTGAATGACTTGACCGGACGCTTTCCGCTGAAGCAACCGATCAGAATGTAATGCGCCAACGCATCGACATCCATCGGCAGTTCTTCGGAATACTGAAATCTGTAAAGCGCTTCGTCAAAGACCCCCGCCTTCCGGATCGCGTCCACATATCGCGCAAGACTAGCTCGATGCGCAAGAGCGGCACCTACGTCAGCCTTGCCGACGAAAGCGGAATTGTTCGTCAACTGAAGCGTGCAATTTCCTTCGCCGCTGCTCGAGCCGTGCAGCAGGCCGACGCTGCCTCCGTAAATGGTCGGCAGTAGCCCGAATGCGCGCTCTAATGCGTGTTCGAGTTTTCCGTCCTTATTATTCGCAGCCTGCTGGTCCGCGATATGAAAGGTTGCATACTCGCAAATTTTTTCGAGCAGTTCGGGGCGAACCCAAAACATCGTTCCAGCAAAAAATCCCCAGTCCGTCTCGGGAATGTCCCTCCCATAGCTCTCCCTCAAGATGCGCGAAACGTTCGTCTTGTTCTCGTACATCAGTCTGGGCGCCGATTGATACAGCATCGCTGGTCCTGCCAGGCAGAGTTCCGGATGCTCATCGAATGCGCGAACCACAGAGGAAAAGGAGTCGTCGGAACCCAGCAAGCTGTCGAGCATCACATTTCGCCACACCACCGCAGATTCGTCATAGCCGCGCTTGGTGTGAATCTTGCACACAGCCATGTATCGCTCGTTGATCAACGTAGGAATCACCGAGAGAAATGGGAGGATGTCCATCCCGCGATTGGGACCAAAGGCGAATCGCGCATTCGGGAAACTGCGAAGAACATTTTCGTGCGCGCTCGACGCGAGTTCAACAGGCGCCGTCACAAAAAGGTCGAAAGCGGTACCGATTCGCTCCAATCGCCCACAAATTTCCGGCCAGATCTCCGGATAAAAATAGTGGACGACGACGGCAATTCGACCGGACACGCCACTGCGCCCTGCGTTCGCCCACGGACGAGCGCCTGCCGATCCAGCGGCGCCCCCAGTCGCAAGCTGGCGTGCGTCTACACCTCCCCGGTCATTCGTTGTCTCAGATCCCGGATGGCGTGCGTCTGCGGTGTTCAACAGGTATTGCAGCGTCTCGCGAACATTTGCGTCCAAGCTGTTGAGAAGGAGTTCACCGCCTTTCGACAGGGGTAAATTGCGGTATTGCTCGACAGCCTGACGCAGGCGAAGCACATTTGTGTCGTGGCCAAGCTCGGTATGAAAATAGGCACGCCCGGCCTCGCTCAAGCGGTCAGCAGTACCGGAATCACTCAATACCTGCCCCAGCTTGGCACTCAACGTTTCTGGCGTAACCGCCAGAAGCGCGCCTCGCGCAAAGACATCGACCAGCGCCTGGGTCTCGCTTGCCAGAACAGGCATGCCGACGGCCAACGCGTCAGAGAGCTTGGCCGGAATCTGACGCTGTGCAACAGCCGAACCGACATCCTGCAACAGAACGCAGACGTCCCCTACCGCAGCGATTTCTGGAGCACTTTCGATGGGTTGATTGCCGATGAAAAGGTATTCGACACCGGCAATCGCTTGCAATCTCGCCTTCAGTGCCGCATCGGAGAATTCGCCGACTATGACGAACACCAAGTCATTCCGCTTGAGTGCCGCTATGGCCTCGGCTGTTTCAAGCAACCCCTTGTGCGTCCTCGGCGTACCGAAAAACAGTACGACCTTCTTCTCTTGCGGCACACCGTGCTTTTCCCGGCACTTTCGCTTGAACTCCGGAGATGCATCAAAGAGCTTTTCATTCCGCGCATGCTGAATGACTTGGCCGCCGTAGCGCTGCTTGAGAACGGTGTTCGAAACAGTAACGCCGTCGAAAGATTCTGCAAGCCCGACGGCCAGACGCGTCCAGTTCTTCCCCGCAAGGTCTGCTAGAGCAGGCAGTTGATGGTGTTTCTGGATGTATTCGTCAATGCCGACAGACGCGTCGTCGCCAAAAAAGGCAAGTTCGTCGTCGTCGACGTCAACGATGACCTTGGCACCCCAAATCAGCTTGTAGAGAATCCCCAGGAAGATATTCGGGGCTCGCGGCTTGGACAGATGCACGATGTCGCAAGGATGGTCCGCAACCAGTTCGATCGCCTGATCGATATAGCGCGACTCGTCGTCCGCCACGAAGCAGTGCTTCGCGATCCGACTTCCTCGAATAGGCTCCCAGATCTGTCGCCCGTACTTCGGAAATATGCTGCCGACGATTTCCACGTCCGCGAAGTCTTCGTACAACATTGCCAGCGTGTACGCACGCCCGGCGGGATTGCGCCCGAGATCCCAACCACACACGCCTACACGCGGTTTTTTGACACATTGGCGCTCTCTCAGGTACTTCCTCCGCGCCAAAACGAAATTCGCCGAGATGTGCTTGGCCAACCCCGGAGCCTTGAGCAACACCCGTGCGTAGTGGCGAATAGCGTCTTCGAAGTTTCCCGCCCGCATCGATGCGTTGCCAAGTGCGAGAGACGTATCCAGATTTTTCATATTTTTTTGGACTTAGTTTTTAAATTTGAATTGAATGTCCAGCAGTGTGACGGGCCCATTCGTCTGCCGCCAGCCGATGTCATGACTGGGTTGCTCGTTGTACTGCAGCAACATACTCAATACGTTTTCCTGCTCCCACCGCAATCGGTCGATTACGGGTTCCGCGAACCCGAGATCCTCATCCCACAGAACCCGGGTGTTGTCTTGATGCCAGGTGTACTCGGGGGCGGCCAGTACTGTCGCAACCATTCTTCCGTCGCTGTGATCTCCGCGAGTAATGATGTACGCGTTGTCCAGGCGGTCGATAACGATTTCCGGCCGACTGATCGGGATCTGCAGCGTTCCACCACCTTGCAACGCAAATGGCTCAACGCGTTGCGATACGATCTGGTGATGCCATTGCTTACCGTCGTACCGCAAGTGTTGATACTGCGGGATGCCGTTTGAATCATCGGCATAAAAAACGATATGCGGACGATTGCAGCTATCGAGCGCCATGCTGCATTGATTAATGAGGTTGCTGCCCGGAGACACCGGATGAACCGTTTCAGCATTTACCGGCGTAATCGGAAGCTGGTAGCCTCGCCCTTTGGACGTTACCCAACTGACCCCATTGTCTAGCGAGCAGGCGTAGCCGATATTGATGTTGTTGACTCGCTCCTCCACACCGAGCGTATGTGTACGCCAGACAAAGCTCAGGTGAAGGCTGCCGTTCCGACCGATAGCCGGGTGGTTCCAATAGGCGTTACTGGTCCACGGTTTCGACTCGCTACCGCTCAAAACAGGTGTCGGATGGTCCGTCCAACCCGCGGATGCCTCGTCGTAGGTCTTGAGACGCGCGGTGCCATTGTTGTGTACGCCATCGCGATATAGCAGCGTCAACGGAAAGCCATGATGCGGCTGCATGAAAGTCGGGTAGGTTACCTTCGTTTCAGCCTCTCCAGTCATGGGCAGTTCGTCGGTCCAACTCGATATATCGTTGGGTCGAGTGCTTCTGCGATATCGCAACTGCGTAGCGTGGTGATCGTAACAAATGTGCAGATGGTCAGCGCGATCGATACCGAGACTGATGCTGTTGTGAGCGTCTGCCAAATTGTATTCACCATACAGGTCAAACGTCTGCAGATCATCTGTCTCCAGATCACGGCGCACGACGCGCAGCGTATGCGCATCGACATAAAAGGCCGTGATTTGCTTTCCCTGATGAGTCAGAACACCGTGGTGGCGAAAGATAACCGTATTGATCGTATTTCCGGCCCAAGCATCACCTAGATCGAACTCAGCCAGCTTGACGACATGAAAACGTCGTGTGGATGAGTGCGAGAAAGGTCGATCCGATCGCGCAACGCTTTCCAGCTCTCTTTCAAGATGACCGGGCGCTACGCCAAGTTCGCTGCACTGCTGGTGGATTCGTGCCTTGGTCAATAGCGATCGGTCGGCCTCCGGTGTACCGACAGCAATGGAAGATTCGAAATGAGCGAGCGCCCGCGGCAGATTACCGGCCACAGCGGCGGCACGCCCCAAGCTGTTATGAACGCCTGCTGCAAGAATCTGGCAAAGGAGCTTCTGGCTGATCCCCCAATCCTGGGCGAGTCGAATGAACTGTTTGGCTTCGGCGATTTGCCCGGTTTGCAGGCGGCCTGCCGCTGCAAGCAGGGCCAGCTTGGCTCGATCCGGATGGTGCTGCAAGACACCGCGCCCGAGTTGGGCGAGGCTGTGCCAGTCGCCGAACTGCCATTGCGTGCGCGCACGCTCCAGCAGATTCTCGTCGTAAGGAACAACGGCGGAATCGATCTCGACTACCGTGACGGGCTGTGCAGATTCCTTCGCCGCCGTCGTATAGCGAACGGACGCGGATTTCTTTCTCATAACCCGGACTCTCGAAGCAGAATATCCTTGATCAGGTCGAGTTGAGCTTCGGCCCGAACCATCTCCTCTTGCACAATCTTCTGACGCGCCGCCAGCTCCGCCTCGTACACCTGACGACTTTGAATCAGTTGTTCCAATACGTTGACTCGCGCGAGGCGTTCAGTTGCCTGCCTGGCAGAGTCATTATGTTGCCCAGCGAGCACCGACTTCTCCTGCTCCAGCTGTGCCCTGGCTTGCTTCAAGGCTTCGATTTCGTGACTGCGTTCGGCCATCTGCTTAGCGGCCTCTTCGTACCGACCAGTGAGCGCTGCCTTATCCTGCTCCAGTTGTGCCTTGGCCTGCTTGAGAGATTCAACCTCTCGGCTGCGCTCTCCAGATTGCTTCGCGGCCTCTTCGTACTGCCTTGCCAGCAGGAGCTTGCTCTGCTCCAGTTGCGCCCTGGCTTGTTTCAGCAATTCGACCTCCTGATACCGCTCGGCAGCCTGCTGCGCAAGTTCCTGATGTCGGCTCGCAAGTGCCACCTTGTCCTGTTCCAGAAGTGCATTCGCCTGCTTCAGCGCTTCGACCTCACGACTTTGCTCGGCCGCTTGCTTCGCCGCTTCTTCTTGCTGCCCCACCAGCATCAGTTTGTCCTGCTCCAACCGGGCGTTGGCAGTTTGCAGTGCTTCGACCTCCTGACTGCGCTCGGCCACCTGTCTAGTAGCGTCATCATGCTGGCCGATCAGGGCCGCTCGGTCTTGTTCCAATTGCGCATTGGCCTGTTTTAACGCATCGACTTCCCGGGCACGTTCAACCGACTGCTTGGTCGCATCTTCACGTTGCCTCGCCAGCGTCGCCTTGTCCCGCTCCAACTGCGTTGCGAGTTGCTTGAGTGAGTCGATCTCGCGGCTACGCTCGACCATCTGCTTCGCGGCCTCCTCACGTTGAGCCACCAGCTTCGCCTTGTCCTGCTCAAGCTGCACGTTAAGTTGTTTCAGCGTGTCGATCTCGCGGCTACGCTCGACCATTCGCTGCGTCGCTTCTTCGCGCTGCTGCGCGAGTACCAGCCCTTCTTGCTCCAGTTGAGTGTTGGCACTCTTCAACGCATTGGTTTCCTGAACACGTTCAGCGACTTGCTTCGCGACATCTTCATGCCGCCCCATCAAGACCGCATGGTCCTCTACCAATTGCATGTTGACCTGTTTCAATGCATCGACTTCACTGCCGCGCTCAGCCAGCAGTTTCTCGGCCGCCTGATGCAGACCGGCCAAAGTCGTCTTGTCCTGCTCAAGCTGCGCGTTGAGTCGCCTCAGTGCTTCGACTTCGCGGTCGCGCTCGGACGCATGCTTCGCTGCAGCATCGTGCAAATCGGCCAGTACAATCTTGTCTTTCTTGAGCTGCGCCATGATGCGCTCCAGCGCATCGACTTTCCGCATCTGCTCAGTCGCCTGTTTTGCGACCTTTGCGTACCGCATCTCCAGCGCCGACTTTTCCTGCTTGAGTTGCACCTTGGCTTGCTTCAGCACTTCGACCGCACGAGTACGGTCCGCCGCTTGCTTTGCAGCCTCGCGGTGCTGCCAAGTCAATGCCACCTGTTCTTGCCCAAACTGGGCGTTGGCTTGCTTCAGGCTCCTGATTTCCAGGGCATATTCATGCACCTGCCTAATGGCCTCGTCATGCCGGGCCGTAAGCGCCAATTGGTCCTGCTTGAATCGAGTATTGAGCTGCTTCAATTCCTCGACTTCGCTCGCCCGTTCACGAACCTGCCGAGCGACCTCTCCGTAGAGATCTGTCAACGACTGCTTGTCCTGTTCGAGCCGGGCGTTCGCCTGCTTGAGCGTCTCGTTTTCGTCGCGAAGCGAATCGAGCTGCTTCGATAGCTCGTCCCTTTCCTGTACCAGGCCGCTCAACTGACGCTCAATCTCGGCGCGGCGCTCCGAAAACCCGATCTTCTGCTTGGCCTCGCGCTGCAGCGCGTGCCGTGCCTCATGGCGCAATTGGGCAGCCTGCCGGCCTTCCGACTCGCTAAACTGAATGTCAGAAGGCAGGACGTCCAGCATGGCACTCGCTTCGATGACGTCACCCGCTTCATGAAGTCGGAACGCGAGCCATTTCAATCGGTAAGGCTTCGGATCCAGTGCATACGCGCGACGTGCAGCTTCAGCCGCGCACAGGCGATCACCTTTCATCAGATACCGCGCCAACGCAGTGTATCCGTCGGCCTGCATGGCGGGCGAACTCGACGTCTGCGACATAAGCTTGTCGACCGCGTCGAAACTCCCCGCACCGTACGCGTCGATGATCTTGTCGAATCCTTTTCCACCGAGCGATTCCGGAGGTGTCTGCCGACTATATGACCGCCAGATCCTCCAGAGCTTTCCAGGCAACGTCGCAATCGAGCCCGGGGAATCCGCGCCCTCGATCAGCAAGTCCCCCAGCTTCGAATTCAATGCATTGCGAGACTCGGTCTGATGGACTTGCCGCTGAACGTCCACCAACGCATGTAAACGCCGGCTTTCCGCCAACGCTTCGGGCAGTTCATCGTCCACCCAGCCCCAACCGGTCGCACCACCAGCTTGCGGCTCGGCTGCAAGGTCGCCCGAAAACGGCTTATTCTGCAGATGGTGATGCTCGAGCGCCTCCTGAACCTGATGGAGTTGCAGGAGTAACAGCTCGTTTTCTTCTCCCATCTCGTGGAGACGAGACTCGAGATCATCCTGAATATTCTGGTTCATTATCATTTATTTTGCGTTTTTCCAGACACCACGCGTGTCGACAAGCAATTGCCTGCCGCCAAGCTCGGGCTTCAAGTTTTTGAACTCTGCATGATCGACAAGCAGGACGAGGACGTGAGCCTCCGCAATCGCATCATCCAGTGCGGACAATGTTGCTCTTCCCGCTGCAAGCTCATCGGGTAACGTTTGAAGGTTCGGTTCCACGATCGCGATTTTTCCGCGATGGCAATTCGCGAGCGCCTGCGCAACTTCAAGGGCCGGGCTTTCGCGCAAATCGTCGATATCCGCCTTGTATGTGATACCGAGGCAAGCAACACAAATTTCC
Organism: Burkholderia sp. Bp9090; assembly: GCF_003857985.1. NCBI lineage: Bacteria > Pseudomonadati > Pseudomonadota > Betaproteobacteria > Burkholderiales > Burkholderiaceae > Burkholderia > Burkholderia sp. Bp9090. Next base: position 7,623 of record NZ_QTPV01000050.1, on the reverse strand, counting down.
TCGGCCGGGACACCCGAACGGGACAGCACTTCGACAGCCTCACCGACCTTGCGAATAACCCAGTCCGGCTTCGCGTCGTTGACACTGCGTGCAGCACGGATAAGCGTCGCGTCCTGCGGTGCGCCGTCCACGATGAACCACGGGTCGACCGCAATGCAGTGCCCCCCCACCCCGCACCCCGGTTGCAAGATATTGACGCGGGGATGCCGGTTTGCCAGCTTGATCAGTTCCCAAACGTCGATACCTTGCTTGTCGCAAATCATCGACAGTTCATTCGCAAAGGCGATATTGACGTCACGGAAACTGTTTTCGGCGAGCTTGCACATTTCAGCAGTGCGAACATCCGTGACAATGCAGTCGCCTTGTACCACTAAGCTGTAAAGCGCAATCGCCGCCTTGGAGCAACTCGCGGTCATCCCGCCGATCACACGGTCGTTAACGACCAGTTCATGCACGATGCGGCCAGGTAAGACGCGCTCGGGACAGTGAGCGATCCGAATATCGGATGCTTCTCCAGTCTGTTGCGGAAAAGTAAGATCCGGGCGGATTTCTGCCAACCAGTTCGCCAGCAATTCGGTCGCACCGACCGACGATGTCGATTCGAGAATGACCAAGTTGCCCTTGGCCAGCACGGGCGCAATCGATTTGGCCGCAGCCTTGATGTAGCTCAAATCCGGCCTTCGGTCTGCCGTCAGCGGCGTCGGCACGGCAATGATGAACGCATCGGCAGGCTCGACGTGAGTCGTCGCGCGCAGGTAACCGGCACCCACCGCGGCGTGAACCAGAATGTCGAGTTCTGGTTCGACAATATGGATATTCCCTCGGTTAATGGTATCGACGACATGCGAAGACACATCGACGCCAATAACCCGAATCTTGCGCGACGCGAATAACGTAGCAGTCGGCAGGCCTATGTAGCCGAGGCCAATTATGGAAATCGTATTCAACATGCGTTCACCAAAATATCGCGGATGCGCTGGGCAGCATTGCCATCGCCGTAGGGGTTGGCCGCCCGGGCCATGGCGGCATATCCAATCGGATCGTCGAGAAGTCTGCACGCCTCCGCAACTATTGCCGCTTGGCTAGTGCCGACGATCCGCACCGTGCCGGCGGCCACCGCTTCCGGACGCTCCGTCGTCTCACGTGTCACAAGCACCGGCTTGCCCAAGGCCGGCGCCTCCTCCTGAATTCCACCCGAATCCGAAATCAGCAGCGTGGCTCTGTCCATCAGGTAAACAAAGGGCAGATAGTCCTGCGGCCCCATCAGATACACGCCCGGAACGTCGCCGAGAAGGCGATATACGGACTGTCGGACCCGAGGATTGAGATGGACCGGAAAGACGATTTCCACGTCGCCACGCCGGACAATTTCCCGCAATGCGTAGCACACGGAGTCGAGGCCACCGTCCAAATTCTCTCTGCGATGTCCGGTGACAAGAATCAAACGCTTCTTCGGATCGAGAAAACCGAAACGCGAATCAAGCTCGCTGCGCTGTGCAGTGTCGTCACGCATCTTTGCTGCCGTGGCCAGAAGGGCATCGATAACTGTATTTCCGGTTATGTGGATACTCGATTCAGCAATGCCTTCCCGCAGCAGATTGTCACGAGCGCTGGATGTCGGCGCGAAATGGTATTTGGCCAGAACGCTCGTCAACCTGCGATTTGCCTCCTCCGGCCAAGGAGCTAGCATGTCACCGGTCCGCAGACCGGCCTCGACGTGCCCGACTTCGATCTGTCGATAGTGTGCGGACAGAGCGGCGGCAAGCGTGGTCGACGTGTCTCCCTGCACCAGAACCAGATCCGGCCGAGCCTCACTCAATACGATGTCGAGGCCAGCCAGCGCTCTGCTCGTCATCCCGGTCAGCGTTTGATCCGGTGCCATGACGTCAAGATCGTAGTCGGGACAGATGCCGAAAAAATCGAGCATGGAGTCGAGCATCTGACGATGCTGTGCCGTTACGCAGACTTTCGTCTCGATCTCAGGTTCATTCCTCAGTACACCGACCAATGGTGCCATTTTTATCGCTTCTGGCCGGGTTCCAAGGATAATCAAGGCCCTCATTGAATCCCCCGAAACTCAATCTACGTGATCACGAATGATGCTTTCCAACAATTTCAAAACCCCAATCAAGGAGGTAGCAAGCAGCAGAGTCAGAAATGCGTTATAGAGTCGCTTCGGCTGCAATGGATAACTCGGTCTCGTTGGTGCTTGCAGGATTGAAACCATCTTGAGCGTGCGGGCTGCGTCCATCCGCCCTTTCTCAAGCGCCGAAAGCGCAGTTTTGTACAAGTCCTGTGCAAAACTCACCTGCATCTGTAGGCGCTGGAACTCCTCTACGGTGTAGTTGAGCGTCCCTTTCGACGGTGACGCCAGTTCAGCCCGCTTTTGCGCGATCTGCTTTTGAAGCGCGTTGAGGTTGTTCCGGAGCATCACCACGGTGGGCTGATCCGGGCTCAACGTTGGAGGCAATGAAGCAATTTGCGTCTGCACATCAACTTTTTGCGCTTCGAGCTTGTCAATCAGCGCATTCTGGCTCTCGGCCGTTGCCTGTGGAGCCATTAACCCCTTGCGGTTCTGAAAATCGATCAGCGTATGCGTCGCATCTAGAAGACCGCCATGCGCCAGCGTCACCTGCCGCTCGAGGAAGCGCACCTGTGACAAAGCCAATTCATGATCAATCTGATTCATGTGTGCTTCACCTTCGCGAACCATGAAATTGACGATTTCCTGCGCAGTCTTCGAATCATAGGCTTGTGCCTGGATGCGCAATACACCGCTGTAGTCGTCGTACTCGACATCGATACGCGACAGCCAGTAGCGATAGAACCACTCCATCGGTGCGTTTTTGAACCACATCCGCGAAATAGGATCTCGATGTCCATCGCTGAAATGAGAGCGCAAATCCAAAGCGGCATCCAGCTTCTTAAGAACATCTTCCGACAGAAGATATTCGCGCAACAGCAGCTGATCACCGCGATTGGGACCACCAGCACCGGGAACGAGCGTTGATACATCGACACTCGGACTGCTGATCTGATCGGTGGATCGGATGATCACATTCGCATCCGATACAAATCGATCGGAAGCGATGAACAGCCAATACACGGTGGCAAGAACCGCATAAATCAAGATCACCTTGATAATCAGCCGAAATACTTCCATCGAGAAAAGCGTCGACTTCCCTCTTCCATATACCGCAGCCAGCTTGGCACCAATGCGCCCACTTCTGCTCACTGTTAGTTCTTTCATACCAAGATAGCGTCCTTATAAGCCCTCAATGCCTCATCAAGTTCGTCGAACCAATATGCCTTACCGCCATTGATCCAGATACCGGACTGGCAAAACTGTTTTAGCGTACCTTCGTCATGGGACACCATGATCACGCTAGCCCGATCAACCTTATTCTTGAAAGCATCAGCGGCTTTTTTTCTAAATCTAGCATCGCCCGCAGCCGTCACTTCGTCTGAAATATATACATCGAACTCGAAAGCAATCGACAGCGCAAACTGGAGACGCGACCGCATCCCAGACGAATACGTCTGCACGGGCTCATCAAATGAATCACCCAGTTCGGTGAAGTCCTGAATAAACGAGAGTCGATCCTTCAATTCTTCTTCACGACCGTACACCCTGCAAACGAACTTCGCATTCTGACGCCCGGTCAGCGTCCCTTCCAACCCCCCTCCACCTACTGGCCAGGATACGCGACAGCGTCGCTCAACTCGTCCCTTTGTCGGGTAATCAACGTTCCCAATAATACGCAGCAGCGTCGACTTGCCCGCACCGTTCACACCGATCAGGGCAATATTCCGTTTCGGCGGGATCGTCATACTAATACCCTGCAGCACCCACTTGCCGGCTCCGTGCTCTGTCAGATATCGCTTATGAACATCTTCGATAATGATCATTTCATCACCAGCTTTTTTGCAAATCGCCGATAGAGCATCAGACCCACAAGCATAAATATAATCCCGCCTTCATATAGATAGGCAAGACTCACTTCGGGGAGCGTATGATATGAGGACAAAAATCCGAGCCGCAGCAACTCAACGCCATGCACAACCGGATTAATTAGCAATATTTCACGATACGGCGTTGGTACCAGCGCAATCGGAAACATCGCCCCGGAGATATAAAACAATGGCAAAAAAAGTATTTTGAAAACGTGGTCGAGCTCCGGCACGAATTTCATCGCAACCGAAGTAATCAAACCAAAGCCTAGCGCAAACAGCCACAGTCCAAAAATACTGGCTATCATCAGCAACGGATCTGCCGGCAGAAAAACCGGATTCAGCATACCCGGCGTGATCATCCGACCCGCAGCGACAGCGATGAAGAAGATGACGATTGAAATCGGAATCATCAAAAACAACTCGAGAACAGCCCGCATGAGCGCCGCATCGAATGGCTTGACCTGCCGGTATACGAAGAAGGCCTTATTGCAGTCGATCCCATGCAATACCTGAACCCAAGTACGCCGCCAAAGCAGAAATCCAATGAAGCCGGCGATGATCCACATGGTTATCTCGATTCCGCCAATCTGGTGAATGTGGAACGTGATATATCCAAAGGCGTGGATCGCAATATAGAACACGGGCTCGATCAGCAGCCAGAGCCAAGCCGCCCGTGCTTCAAAGAGGCGATCCAACGCCTCGCGCAGAAACATCGCGCGCCAGACCGAAACCGTAATCTCCATCGGAGTACGCACGTTTCCGTCCATGGCGCGTTACTCCAGTTCCCGGTTAATGGTAGCCGCCGGGCTGGCGACCATCACAACGAGCGTAAGGAACTTCTTGAACTCAACCTCGGGCGAGTTCGAGACGTAAATCACGTCATGATTCTGAATCGGGAAGTTCTGTGTCACGAAGAACGCTGCTGGATCCCGCAGGTTGATCTCGTAGACCACCGGCACGGTGCCGTTGATGGCCCTGACCGCCTTGTCCTGCGCATCGACCAGCTTCGCGTCTTCGAACCGGAACACGAACACGCCGCGCGCGTCGGCGCGGTTGTCGTTGAGGCCACCCGAACGCGCGAGCGCCTGGGCCAGCGAAATGCCTTGTGCTTCGAAAGGAATCTCGTCGTTCTTGCCCGTTGCACCTAACACCGAAAAGCTCTGCGACTGGAAGAGTGCCGTCACGACATCGCCCGGCTTGAGCACGACGTTCTGGTGCGGATCACGAATGACCGAATCGAGCGGCATCGTCGCGGTGACACTGCCTCGCGAAAGCTGCACGGCCATGCGGTTGACCGACTGCTTCACGCCGCCCGCAAATGCCAGCGCATCGAGCAGACGCTCGCCCTTCGGGGTCAGCGGCATCAGCGCGCTCGTGTTGACTTCGCCCACGACCGTGATGTTCGACGCATTGTTCTTGGTGACGCTGACGAGAACCTGCGGCAGGTTCGCCTTGCCCTTGAGATGGCTGACGATGCTCGACTCGATCTGCTCCGTCGTGCGCCCTTTGACCGGGATCCGCCCCGCGAACGGGATGGTGATCGTGCCGTCCGAGGCCACCATCTGGTTGGGCAGCGTGACGCTGTTGGCCGTGCTCGTCGTCATCGGCTGCGCGGGCGCCAGCGTGCTGAACAGCATCGCCGGCGGCGCCTCCCAGATCGTCACTTCGATGACGTCGCCCGGGCCGATCAGGTAGTTGTTGGTAACCGCACTCGGAAAGATGTTCGCGAATTGGCCCAGCTTCTTGCTGTCGGCAAGTTTCCGCGCCAACGTATCGTTGACGTCCACCAGTTGAATGCCTTCGATCCGTCCGCCGGTTTCCGGCACTTCCTGCACTTTCTGGCGCGACGCACCGGAAGCAGGTATCCAGTCCGGATAGGTTGCACACCCCGAAAGCGCCACAGCGGCAAGAACGGAAATTGCCAATACACTCTTTTTCATGGATCTTGAGGCCAAGACTTTTTACTATTGATTTGCAAGCGTCATTTCCCGGGCGTTCAATCAACGCATCCCCCGAACACCCGAACGCTCATTCCTCAGCCGATTGACTCGATCAGGCCACCGGCGTCTCAAAAATTCTTCACTTAAATTTGCACTCTTTCGGACATTGACGACCGAAAAAGCAACAAATCCCCCCTCTGTGACAACAGAAGAAATGGTTACTGCACGTCGAATCCCGCCACGGATACCTGGCCAGTTAGCGAACGAACGTCGGAAAACCACGGAAAATAACCAACACGACGGCACACCTGCAAAGCACGTCCGGCATTGGCAGCCGGCCGATTGCGCCTGTTATCAGGGGTGTTCGACCGTCTCATGCAATCGAACTGCCCGCTCAGGTTCTTGCGACTTACAGCGCAGGGTCTCCCGACGCCGGCATTATCGCATGGAAGTCGGACACACCCGAAATCACTCTGTAAGTTATAGAATCAGTCCGCATCACGATCGACCGGTAATAAGCGGTAATTAATACGGACTGCATACCCGATTTAACAATGTTCGTGTCGGTGGCAAACGGCATGCGACACGCGGATTGAAACGTTTTACATGCCGCTGCTCCGGCAAGTGCGGTGGTTGTCTCGGTCATGCAGGTCGGTTATAACCGTGCGACGAAAATCGGCCGCAGGCCATTCTTTAAACCCGCCATGGAGCCCCCATGCCGAACCTGGAATCCACCCAACAATTCCTGATGACCCGCGGCCTCGACTTCGGCCTCAACCTCCTCGCCGCGATCGTCCTGTGGTTCATCGGCCGCTGGGCGATCCGCCTCGGCACGCGCCTGCTGGGCAAGGTGGTACGCCGCAGCGGCAAGGTCGACCCGACGCTCACCGACTACCTGACCTCCGTAGTCAGCGTGCTGCTGACGATCCTGCTGATCCTCGCGATCCTGCAGATCTTCGGTGTTCAGACCACGTCGTTCGCCGCCCTGCTCGCCGGCCTCGGCCTCGCGATCGGCACGGCCTGGGGCGGCCTGCTCGCGCACTTCGCCGCCGGCGTGTTCATGCAGGTACTGCGTCCGTTCAAGATCGGCGACGTGATCAGCGCGGGCGGCGTCACGGGCACGGTGAAGGAACTCGGCCTGTTCGGCACGACGATCATCACCGCCGACAACGTCGTGACGATCGTCGGCAACAACAAGATCTTCTCGGACAACATCGCGAACTACAGCGCGACGCCGCATCGCCGCGTGGACCTGACCGCGAAGATCGCGAACGGCGTCGACGCGGCCGATGCGATCAACCGCCTGAAGACGCAGATCCAGTTGATCCCGAACGTGATGAAGGTGCCTGCGCCGGACGTCGGCGTGCTCCAGTTCACGCCGGAAGGCCCGCTGCTGTTCGTGCGTCCGTCGACGCAGCCGGAGAACTACTGGCAGGTGTACTGCGACACCAACCGCGTGATCCTCGAGACGTTCCGCGACGCGCAATACCCGACGCCCGAAACGCCGATCTTCCATCGCACGACCTGACGGTACGGTACGCCCAGCGGTTCGCGGGATTCCGACTGAAGCAGCCGGCGTCAAGCAGCCGGATCGGCCGATACCGCACATCGGCAATCGATCGGACCGCACGAACCGCACGGACGAAAAAAAAGGTTCATCGCAGGAAACCGTGGAGGGTTTGGGAGCGATTGCGTAACCTGACGCCTGACTTTAAGGACGTCAGGAGAG
>NZ_QTPV01000049.1:0-57985 GCF_003857985.1 Burkholderia sp. Bp9090 | reverse complement strand
GGGCTTACGGGTACCGCGACGACGAATACTTCTTCCTCAAGATCCGCGCCGCGTTCCCCGGTAATCCTCGATGAACCTTTTTTTTCGCTGCCGGTCGGCCGGTCCGCCCGCCGCGCCGGCGTCAACGCTGCGCCTGCATCAGCGGCGGGCGCCGGTCGAACCACGGCCGCGCCTGTTCGAGCTGGCGCGCGAGTTTCAGCAGCAACGCATCGTCGGCGTGGCGCGCGACGAACTGCACGCCGATCGGCAGCCCGCGCGCGTTCCACCAGAGCGGCACCGACATCGCCGGCTGGCCCGTCAGGTTGAACAGCTCGGTGCAGCCGGCCCACGCGAACGCCTTCTCCGACGCCTTCGCGAGCATCTCGCGCAGCAGCGGTTTCACCGGCAGCGCGCCGAGAAGCTTCATCTGCGCGGCTTCGAGCGGCGTCGGCTGCAGCTCGCCGATCTTGACCGGCGGCCCCGCGAGCGTCGCGCACAGGATCGCGTCGTAGCGCGACACGAGGCCCGCGACCTGCACGGTGAGCTGGCGCTGCCATTCGAGCACGTCCGGCAGGCGCGCGCGGGCGACGCGCCTGCCGACGACGGCCATCGCCCACGTCGCCGGCTCGAACTCCGCGCGCTTCGGCGTGCGTCCGGTCAGCGCGCGCGCACCCAGCACCAGCTCCTCGGCGATCGTCGCCCATAGCGTGAGAAAGGTTTCGGCCGCGCGCGCGTAGTCGATGTTCAGCGTCGCCGGTTCGACGTGATGGCCGAGCGATTCGACCAGCGCGGCCGCGTCGTCGAGCGCCGCGCGCGTGTCGCCGGCGAGCGCCGGCGCGAGCATCGGGTCGACGACGAGGCCGATCCGCAGCGGGCCGGGCGGCGCGTCGAGCGCGCCCAGAAAGGTGCCGGGCGCGCCGGGCGGCAGCGTCTGGCCGGTCGTCACGTCGAGCAGCAGCGCACTGTCGCGCACGCTGCGCGACACCGCATGCTGGACGACCAGCTCGCCGTTCGAAGGCAGGTCGACCAGCACCGGATTGCGGCTCGGCTTCAGGCCGAACAGCCCGCAGCACGACGCGGGGATCCGGATCGAGCCGCCGCCGTCGGACGCATGCGCGAGCGGCACGATGCCGGCCGCGACGGCCGCGGCCGCGCCGCCGCTCGAGCCGCCGGGCGTGTGATCGATGTCCCACGGATTGCGGCACGCGCCGAACAGCTCGGGTTCGGTGTACGGCATCTGGCCGATTTCCGACGTGTTGGTCTTGCCGAACACGTTGAGCCCGGCCGCGCGGCTGCGCGCGATCAGCGGCGAATCGTCGGCGGGGGCGAAGTAGCGGTAGTGCCGGCTGCCCATCGACAGCGGCAGCCCGGCGACCGCCGCGCCCAGATCCTTGACGAGATACGGGACGCCCGCGAACGGCGCGTCGGTGCCGGTGTCGCCGGCCTGCTCGGCCCGCTTGCGCGCGGCGTCGTAGTCCTGCAGCACGATCGCGTTGATCGCGCCGTTCACCGCTTCGGCCTGGCCGATCGCGGCGTCGAGCAGTTCGCGCGGGCTCGCCTTGCGTTCGCGTACGAGCGTGGCGAGGCCGATCGCGTCATGCGCGAGATAGTCCGAGTGCATCGCGGTCACCCCCGTTGTGACTCGTGGCGATGAAAGGAGGATAACGCGGGCCCGGCGCGCCGGACCCGCCACCGGCGGCCTTTACAGGTGTTCGGCGAGGAACGTCAGCGTGCGGCCGTGCGCGAGCGCCGCGGCGCGCTGGTTGTACGACGCGCGGTCGGTGCAGTTGAAGCCGTGCTCGGCGCCCGGGTACAGGTGGAACGACGCGTTGTGGCGGCCCGCGAACGCGGCCTTCACCTGCTCGACGGCGGCGAGCGGGATCGCGTGGTCGTTCTCCGCGTAGTGGAACAGGATCGGCTGCGTGATCTTGCCGGCGAGGTCGAGCGCATTCTGGATGCCGCCGCCGTAGTAGGCGACCGCCGCATCGACCTTGCCGGCCGCGGCCGCGCGGTACGCGAGCTGGCCGCCGAAGCAGTAGCCGATCGCGGCGACCTTGCCGGCGACTTCGGGGCGCGCGCGCAACGCGTCGGCGGCCGCGCCGATGTCCGCGACCGCGAGGCCCACGTCGGTCTTCTTCATCAGCTCGATGCCCTTGTCGCGATCGGCGCCTTCGTAGGTCAGTTCGACGCGCGGCTGCGTGCGCCAGAACACGTCCGGCGCGAGCGCGACGAAGCCGTCGGCCGCGTACTGGTCGGCGACCGCGCGAATGTGCGCGTTCACGCCGAAGATTTCCTGGATGATGATGACGGCGGGGCCCTTGCCGCGCTTGGGCAGCGCGAGATAGCCGCCGAAGCTGTCGTTACCGGTCGGGATGTCGATCCATTGGGCTGTCACGTTTGAACTCCTGGCGAACGGGCGCGCGACATGCGCGCCGCGGATGGAAATGGAGGCGGCTCAGTGTGCCACCAATCCCCGGACGCTGCAGCGCGCGCAAGCGGCGCGCCGGCCGGGTATGCGCGGCTCGAACCCGCGTGCCGAACCCGCTTCTCGCGCAGCGATCGTTTCGATCTCGATTATTCATTTTTCGGCGGCGTGCGGCTTCGATAGAGTCGACGTGTCGGCCTTTACAAAGCGCTTTCGCGCATCGCCCCCGAAGGATTCGCCATGCCAGCCCGTGCATTTTCCACCCCGTTTTCCGAACGCTTCGGCCTGCGCCTGCCGCTCGTGCAGGCGCCGATGGTCGGCGCGACCACGGCCGCGATGGTCGCGGGCGCGTCCAACGCCGGCGCGCTCGGCAGTCTCGGCGCCGGCGCGTTCGAGCCGGACCGTCTCGCGACCGAAGTCGCCGCGATTCGCGCGGCGACTTCGCGTCCGTTCGCCGTGAACCTGTTCGTGTTGCCCGACGCCGCGCCCGACGCGGCGACCCTCGCTCGCGCGCTCGCCGCGATCGATCCGTTGAACGCGACGCTCGGGCTGCCGCCGGGCAGCGCGCCCGCGCGTTACGCGCCCGACTTCCGCGCGCAGCTCGACGCGCTCGTCGCGCTGCGCGTGCCGGTCGCGAGTTTCACGTTCGGCGTGCTCGACGCGGCCGACGTCGCGCGCCTGAAGGCCGCCGGCACTTACGTGATCGGCACCGCGACGCACGTCGCCGAAGGGCTCGCGTGGCGGGCGGCCGGCGCCGACGCGCTGTCCGCGCAGGGCGCCGAAGCCGGCGGCCATCGCGGTACCTTCATCGGCCCGGCCGACGATGCGCTGATCGGCACGCTCGCGCTGGTGCCGCAGCTCGTCGATGCGACCGGGCTGCCCGTGCTCGCCGCGGGCGGCATCATGGACGGCCGCGGGATCGCCGCCGCGCTCGCGCTCGGCGCGCAGGGCGCGCAGCTCGGCACCGCGTTCCTGACGTGTGCGGAAAGCGCGATCGCGGCGGACTGGAAGGCGCGGCTGCTCGCGAGCGCCGATACGTCGACGCAGGTCACGCGCGCGATCACCGGCCGCCATGCGCGTGGCTTGCGCAATGCGCTGATGATGCGGCTCGGCGAACGCGTGGCCGATGCCGCGCCGTATCCGGTGCAGAACGCGCTGACCCAGCCGCTGCGCCAGGCCGCCGCGCGCGCGAATGACGGCGACTACCTGTCGCTGTGGGCCGGGCAGGGCGCGCCGCTCGCCAGGCGGCGCGACGCCGCGCTGACGACGTCGCAGCTCGTCGACGCGCTCGACGCCGAATGGCGCGCGGTGCCTGCGTAAACGATTCGCGGCCGCCGGAGCGGCTCGCGTCGGCACACGAAACGCGCGCGTTGTCACGCGCGTTTCATTCAATGATCCCGCGCACAAAATACCGAATCGAAATGACACGGGAATGCTTTAAATCAACCTTTCGCCAGGCCGCGTGGAACTAGCGGAAACCCTTATCCGGCGGGGCTTGCGGCGACATTCGAGCAGTCATTCCAAAGCGCCCGTATCGGTAGTGTTACCACTACCCCAAAAAAGTCCCACAAATTAATTTGATCACCTACACTTGCGCGCAAGTACGGGCGGGCGGCTGCTAAAAGCGGTTGCTTCCCACGTGCTTGAGGCCAAGTGCATGAACGATGCAACCGGCGAATCGTCCAGTGAATGCAAACACAGGGATGGCAGCGGGGCACCGGGCGATGGCGTTTATTGGGACCGAAACTGGAGACTTACATGAATATCAAGATGCAAAAGCTGTTGCCTATCACCGCAGCGGCGATGCTGTGCGTTGCAGCGGCAAGCAACGCGGCCGCCGATCAAGTCGTCAAGATCGGCCACGTCGCGCCCTTGACGGGCGGTATTGCACACCTGGGCAAGGACAACGAAAACGGTGCACGTCTCGCAGTCGAGGAGATCAACGCCAAGGGTCTCACGATCGGCGGCCAGAAAATCACGCTGCAACTCGACGCGCAGGATGACGCGGCCGACCCGCGCCAGGCCACGCAGGTTGCGCAGAAGCTCGTCGACGACAAGGTCGTCGCGGTGGTCGGCCACCTGAACTCGGGCACGTCGATCCCGGCCTCGAAGATCTACAGCGATTCGGGCATCGTGCAGATCTCGCCGTCGGCGACCAACCCGGCGTACACGCAGCAAGGCTTCAAGACCACGTATCGCGTGGTGGCGACCGATGCGCAGCAAGGCCCGGCACTCGCGAACTACGCGCACTCGAAGGGCATCAAGAGCGTCGCGGTGGTCGACGATTCGACCGCCTACGGCCAGGGTCTCGCGAACGAGTTCGAGAAGAAGGCGAAGGCGCTCGGCCTGAAGGTGATGTCGCACGACGCGACCAACGACAAGGCGGTCGACTTCCGCGCGATTCTGACCAAGATCAAGGGCGAGAATCCGGACGCGATCATGTACGGCGGCATGGACGCCACCGGCGGCCCGTTCGCGAAACAGGCGAAGCAGCTCGGCCTGCGCGCGAAGATCCTCGCGGGCGACGGCGTGTGCACGGAGAAGCTGGCCGACCTGGCCGGCGACGCGACCGACAACGTCGTGTGCTCGGAAGCCGGTGCTTCGCTCGAGAAGATGGCGGGCGGCGCGGCGTTCAAGGCGAAGTACGAGAAGCGCTTCGGCCAGCCGATCCAGATCTACGCACCGTTCACGTACGACGCCGTGTACATCATCGTCGATGCGATGAAGCGCTCGAACTCGACGGATCCGGCGAAGATTCTCGCTGCGATGCCGGCGACGAACTACTCGGGCGTGATCGGCACGACGACCTTCGACTCGAAGGGCGACCTGCAGCACGGCGTGATCTCGCTGTACAACTACAAGAGCGGCAAGAAGACGCTGCTCGACGAAGTGAAGATGTAAGCTGAACAGCGGTCGACAGAAGGGGTGAAAGCGCGCCTGCGGCAACGCAGGCGCGCTTTCTTTTTGGCGCGCCCGCCGCGCGGTCAGATCTTCAGGTGTGCGAGGACCTTCGGCGCGACCGCGGCGACGAGCGCCGCGCACAGCGCGACGACCGCCAGCCCGATGGTCAGGTTCGCCGTCTGCGCGACCGCGCCGATCACGACCGGACCGAACAGCAGTCCGAAATACGCGAGCCCGGCCACGTGCGCGAGGCCTTCGGCCGCGTGGATGCCTTTCACGCGCGCGGCGGCGGCGAACAGCACGGGCATCATGTTCGCGAGGCCGAGGCCCATCAGCGTGAAGCCCGTCAGCACGGCGATCGGGTTCGGCAGCAGCAGTGCGCCGATCATCCCGGCGCACGCGAGCGACGCGCTCGCGAACACGAGCTGCGGCGCGCCGAAGCGCGCGCGCACCGCGTCGCCGGCGAAACGCGCGACCGCCATCCCGCCGGAGAACGCCGCATACGCGGCGCTCGCGAGCGCGGGGCTCGCCGCGACGATGTCGCGCATGTAGACGGTCGCCCAGTCGTACATCGCGCCTTCGGCGATCAGTGCGATCAGCGCGATGCCGCCGAGCATCCACAGCGCGGGCGAGCGCCAGCGGTTGCCGCCGCCGTGCGCGTGTTCGTGATGCGGCACGTGCGGCAGCACGGCCGGGCTCGCGGCGAGCAGCACCGCGGCGCTGACGGCCGCCGCGAGCGCGAGATGCACGGCCGGCGCCATGCCGGCCGACAGCAGCGCGCCGCCGGCCGCCGCCCCCGACATCCCGCCGATGCTGAACATCCCGTGCAGCGACGACATGATCGGCTTGCCGAGCGCGATCTCGACCGCGCTCGCCTCGGCATTCATCGCGACGTCGAGCGTCGCCATCGAGAAGCCGAACAGCGCGAGCACGACGAGCAGCATCCAGTAATCGGGGACCACGAGGATCAGCGCCGCGCAGGCGGACATCACGAGCCCGCCCGCGAGGCACGCGGTGCGCGAGCCGACGCGCGCGATCCAGCGCGCGATCGTCAGCATCGCGGCGATCGAGCCACCCGCGACCGCGAACAGCGCGATCGACAGCAGCCCGGGGCTCAACGCGAACTTGTCGCGCACGGTCGGCACGTGCACGCCCCACGACGCGTACATCATGCCGGCGACGAAGAACAGCGCCATCGTGGCCGTGCGTGCGCGCTGGCGGACCGGCAACGCCAGCACGCGATGCGCGTCGGGCGGCGCGGAAAAGTCGGACGAGGATCGGGAGGAGGATTCGGACACGGAACGCTCTTGAATGGACAATGCGCGGGCGCGTCGCGCCCGTCGGATTCGTCCGATTCTATCGAACCGTTTACGGTCTTGCCGGCGCGCTGGCCGTGCCGCCGGTCGTGATCGGCGCGCACTTCGCCTTCACGCGGCGCGTCGGCCATTCGGCCGATGCCCGGCAAGCCGCCGCCGCGGGTAACATCGATGCGCAGGCGGCGTGCCCGACGCGTTCCGGCGCGGCCCGCCTTCGCCACCCTTGCCACCAGGCCTTCCGATCGCAGGAGTCACCGTGAACATCGATCCCGTCCTTGCCCTGCACCTGCTGCATCGCTGCGCGCTCGGCACGCTCGCGACCCACGCGCGCGACCCGCAAGGCTTTCCCTATCCGACGGTCGTGCCGTTCGCACCCGATGCGGATCATCGGCCCGTGATTCTCGTGAGCGGCCTCGCCGAGCACACACGCAACCTCGCCGCCGATCCGCGCGCGGGCTTCCTGGTCGTCGACGCGCCGGACGGCGACGTGCTGAACGCCGAGCGCGCGACGCTGCTCGGCCGCTTCGTGCCGCTCGGCGACGCGCCGCATGTCGCCGCACGCTACCTGCGCTACGAACCCGACGCCGCGCGCTATCTCGCGCTCGGCGATTTCACGTTCTGGGCGCTCGAGATCGAGCGGCTGCGCTATATCGGCGGATTCGGCCGGATGGGCTGGCTGGACGGCACCGGCCTCGATGCGCTGCCGCCGCTCGGGTTCGACGACGAACGGGCGCTGTGGGACGCATACGACTCGAGCGCTGCGCGCCGCGCCGGGCTCGACCTGCTCGGCGTCGACCGTCACGGCGCCGACTGGCGCTGCGACGGCCGCCGTGTGCGCACGCCGTTCGACCCGGTGCCCGGCGATGCCGGCGCGCTGCGCGAGCGGTTGATGGCCTGCGCGCGGGATGTGACGTGAGGCCGCGGATTCAGCTTTGTCTGTTTAGCGTCACGCGCCGTACGATTTTCGCAAACATGTCGCCGGATGAAAGCTTTGATTTTTCCGAATGCGGGTAATTGCGTATGTTGATAGACCTATTTCCGGATCGGTAATGTCCTAATCTCTATGCAAGCGCGTAAAAATTTGAGAAAAGGCCGTGGCCGGTCAAAATGACATGCGTGAATTACAATTGGTCTCGGGATTTTCGTGAATCCTGCTTCTATCAAATCTTTTTTGTGCTAATCTCTGCCTTCAAAATCCGAGGCACAAATATTTCATGAATGGTGAGCCGGCAGCAGATCGGCGCCATTGGTCATATCGAAAGGGAAACTATGTCTTCTTACAAGGACCTGCTGGCCCAGCGGGAGAAGCTGGAGAAGCAAATCGAAGAAGCGAAGTCGCGCGAATACGCCGAAGTGCTGAATGACGTGAAGCAGAAAATTGCCGACTACGGCTTTTCGCTCGCCGAACTCGGCCTCAGCCGCGCGAAGGCAGGCAAGGTCGGTCGTCCGCGCGCAGGCGTGGCAGCGAAGTACCGCGATCCGGAAACGGGCGCGACGTGGTCGGGCCGTGGCAAGCCGCCGCGCTGGATCGCCGGCAAGGACCGCGAACAGTTCTCGATTTAAACGACTGTTTAAATCATTGCCTCGAAAAGAGCCGCGTATCCGTGCAGGAGCGCGGCTTTTTTGTATCGTGGGATCGGAATGTATGCGTTCTGTCATGAAAATGTCAGAAACAGCGCGTGAATGAAAATGCGACCCGTTCGCATAAGCGGTTGATTTAAATGGAAAATTTGGGGTTATCGGAATGCCCCGCGAGGGTCGTTTGGTAGAATTACGTGTCCCAACCGATATCTCGTATTTCATGTCCACGTTTTCCGACGACGCACAAAGCGCAGATAAGCACGCGGTCGCGCGCAAGAGCACCCTCGTCAGTATCGTGCTGAATGTGGTGCTTGCGACGTTTCAGATCGTCGTCGGCGTGGTTGCGCATTCGCAGGCATTGATTGCCGATGGTATCCATTCGATTTCCGATTTGATCTCGGATTTTGTCGTACTGGTTGCGAATCGCCATAGTGGCGCATCGCCGGATGCCGATCACAATTACGGACACAGCCGCTACGAGACCGTCGCGTCGCTGTTTCTCGGCGCGATCCTGATCGCGGTCGGCATCGGCATGCTCTGGCGCGCCGGCAACCGTCTCGTGAATCTCGAAAACATCCCGGCCGTCCATTTTTCCGCGCTGATCGTCGCGCTCACGGTGCTCGTGTCGAAAGAGGCGCTGTTCCGCTACATGCTGCGCGAGGCGCGGCGCGTGCGTTCGGCGATGCTCGTCGCGAACGCATGGCATGCGCGCTCGGACGCCGCATCGTCGCTCGTCGTCGCGATCGGCATCGTCGGCAGTCTCGCCGGCGTGCGGCTGCTCGACCCGATCGCCGCCGCGATCGTCGGCTTCATGGTCGCGCGCATGGGCTGGACGTTCGGCTATGACGCGCTGCAGGACCTGTCGGATCGCGCACTCGACACTACCGACACGGCCGAGATCCGCGCGCTGCTCGCCGCGACGCCGGGCGTGCGCGACGTGCACGACCTGCGCACGCGCAAGATGGGCGATGCGGCGCTCGTCGACGCGCACATCCTCGTCGATCCGATGATCTCCGTCTCCGAAGGGCATTACATCGCGGAAACCGCACGAGCGCGCGTGCTGCGCGACCCGCGCGTGCTCGACGCGCTGATCCACGTCGACCCCGAGAACGATGTGGCGCGCCGTCCGGCGCTCGCGCTGCCGCCGCGCGCCGAGATTGCGGCGCGGCTCGAGGCCGCGCTCGCGCAGCGCGGGCTGCATCCGGCCGCGATCAACCTGCACTACCTGAGTACGGGGCTCGAGATCGACGTGACGCTCGACGCAGGCGCGGGCGATACCGACGCGGCGCTGGCCGGCCGGCTCGATGTCGACGCGCTGAAGCGCCAGTTCGGCGCGCGCCGGATCGGCTTCACGCGCGGGCTGCCGGCGCAGGCGTGAGCGGCGCCCGCGACCGCGGGCCGCGCGTTACAGCGGCAGTTGCGTGTCGAACTTGATTTCGCGCAGCACGACGCTCGTGCGCACCTGCGACACGGCCGGGATCTTGAAGATCCTTTCGTGCAGGAAGACGTCGTAGGCCTTGATGTCGGGGGCGACGATCTTGAGGATGTAATCGGCTTCGCCCGTCGTGCTGTAGCACTCGGTGACTTCCGGGCAGGTCGCGATCTCGCGCTCGAACTGTTCGACGCCGCCTTCGTTGTGGCGGGTCAGGTGCACGTGCGCGAGCGCACAGACGTGCAGGCCGAGCTTCTCGCGATCGAGCAGCGCGGTGTAGCGCTGGATCACGCCGGACTGTTCCATGTCCTTGATGCGGCGCCAGCACGGCGTACTCGACAGGCCGACCTGGTCGGAGATTTCCTGCACGGAACGGCGCGCGTCGAGCTGCAACAGGCGAAGGATTTTTTGCGAAAAGGAATCGAGCGTCACCTGCGCCTCCATGCGGCAGCTACAACACGCTGAATGTTAGAGGCCCGGGAAAGGAAAGGCAATCTGGCGGCGCGCCGTTGAGCGAGATTCGCTAATTTGCCCGCGGATCCGTTGGGTTTTGTCCCGCTCCCGCCTGTTCCGACCGGTCGGTGTCGGCCACCGCGAGGCCCGCGAGCGCGGCTTGCTGGCGGCGCAGGTCGGCGAGCATGTTGCAGAACAGCGCGCCTTGCTCGATCGCGTCGTCGAGCGCGACGTGCGTGTGCGGATGATCGTCGAACCAGTGTTTCGGAAAGCGCGGCTTGATCGCCTTGCGGTACGGCAGGCCCGTCATCGCGAACGCGAGCGTCTTGATGTCGAGCGCCGACCACGAGAACGGGCAGCGTCCGGCGAAGTGCATCATGTACCAGAACATGAACGTGAAATCGAAGCCGGCCGGCATCGCGACGAACACCGGCTTGCCGGGCAGCGCCTCGACCCATTCGACGTACGCGACGAGCGCGGCCGCCGGCGCCTGCAGGTCGCGCCGACACGCGGCCCACGCTTGCGGCTCCGTCTTCCACCACGCTTCCTGCACCGGATGGGCCTGCGCGCCGGGCAGCGTCTCGAGGTTCGCGGAGAACGTCGCGATCAGCTGCTTGTCCTCCGTATAGGCGGCCGACGCGAAGCTCAGCATCGAGTGCGGGCCGGGAATCGGCCCGTCGGCCTCGACGTCGGTGCTGACGTAGATTTCGGGGATGGCGGTCTGGTTCATCCGAACACCTTGTCGGACACGAACGGATTCGTGCGGCGCTCGTCGCCGAAGGTCGACACCGGGCCGTGGCCCGGCACGAACGTGACGTCGTCGCCCAGCGGCCACAGCTTCTCCTTGATCGAGCGCACGAGGTCCGCGTGGTTGCCGCGTGGGAAATCGGTGCGGCCGATCGAGCCGGCGAACAGCACGTCGCCGACGATCGCGACGCGATGCGCGCGGCTGAAGAACACGACGTGGCCGGGCGTGTGGCCGGGGCAGTGATAGACCTCGAGCGTCTCGTCGCCGAACTGCACGGTGTCGCCGTCGTTCAGCCAGTGGTCCGGCTCGAACGTTTCGGCGGCCGGGAAGCCGAAGCGCTGGCTCTGCATCGGCAGTTGCTCGATCCAGAAGCGCTCGTCTTCCTGCGGTCCCACGATCGGCACGCCGTAGTGCGTCGCGAGTGCCTTCGCGCCCGCGCAGTGATCGACGTGGCCGTGCGTGAGCAGCACCTTCTCGACCTGCACGTTCTGCCGCGCGATCTCCTGTTCGATCCGTTCGAGATCGCCGCCCGGATCGACGACGGCGGCGCGGCCGGTCTTTTCGCAGACGAGCAGCGAGCAGTTCTGCTGGAACGGCGTGACCGGAATGAGCGTGACTTTCATGGAGGCACCGCGGCGGCTAAAAGGAGCGATTGTACCGGTCGCGCGCGCGGCATGCCGGCCCTGCGGTGCGGTGTCGGACGCCGCTCGTGCGGGCAATCCCGGAGCATCCCGATTGTTACAGCCATAGCGAGAATCAATGGTCCGGACGGGGGCCTTTTCGAGACAGGCTTTTGGTTTATGTATAATGCGCCCCATTGCGCGTGAATTTCACGCAATTCGCTGGTGTTTCGACCCCGTTAAACGGGGTGTCGGATTCACCGTCAAGCATCGACCGCCGGGGAGTCCGGCGGTGTATCCAGCACCGAGCATTCGGTGCTCACGTCTTGTCCGGCCGGGTGCTGCGCGCCCGTCTGCGGCCCTGCTGCCGCGCCGCCGGATGAGGCCTGTGCCGCCGTTCCTGTGCGTTGGCTGTACGCGACGCGCGCGAACCTGAAAGCCATGTTCGATGGCGGCATGTGGGGTCTGGTCAGGCTGCCGGGGACAGGTTGCGCCAGACGTGAAAACTAATCAGGACGGTTGCGGCAGAGACGAAAGCCGCGCCCATGCTAGCCGCCTGCTCGCGTAGCCGAGCGGGGCGTGCACGCATTTGCCGTCCGGGCCGCGTATCTGCGTTGTTCAGCAGCGTTGTACTGGTGCGGCCCGAACCAGAAGGCGACACGTCGATGAATTTTCGATTTCCGACTCGATTCGGGACCATTGCTTTATTTTTTGCGCTGACGGGCTGTGCGGTGCCATCCAGCCAGACCACCGGCAGCGCCAACCAGAAGAACGCGGTCAACAAGACGGCCGCGGCCGCGAAAGCGGATGACGACAAGCAGCAACTGAATTTCGATTCCGCGCTGGCATCGATGCCGGCTGCCGACAGCAAGGACGCGAAGAAGTCGTCGCTGGCGGATGCCGAGCCGATCGACGGCAAGGATGTGTCCGAGTTCCGCCAGACGGGCCGGGCATCGTGGTATGGCCGGGATTTCCACGGCCGCCGCACCGCGAACGGCGAGCGCTTCAACATGAACGCGCTGACCGCCGCGCATCGTACGCTGCCGCTGTCGTCGTACATCAGGGTGACGAACGCGTCGACCGGCAAGTGGGTCGTCGTGAAGGTCAACGATCGCGGGCCGTACAAGCGCGGCCGCGTGCTCGACCTGTCGTATGCCGCTGCCCGGATGATCGGCCTCGTGCACGCCGGCACGGGCCGCGTGAAGATCGAAGGGCTGTCGCCGCAGGAAGCGCGCGAGGCACGCGACGAAATGTTGGCGTCGGTCTCGGCGAGGTAACGCGGCGGTTCGTCCGCCTACGCAAAAGGGCTGCCTTCGGGCAGCCCTTTTGCATTTCCGCGTGCCGGGCGGCGGAGGCCGTCCGTGCTCGCGCGTCAGCCTTCCTTCAGCACCAGCGCGCGCGCATACAGCGCGTTGCGCGACGCGCCCGTCAACGCGGCCGCGAGCTTCGCCGCGCTCTTCACCGGCACTTCTTCCAGCAGCAGCTTGAGCAGCGCGTCGTGCGCGGTGTCGTCGGCTTCGCCGCCGTCGGCCGGCGCGCCTTCCACGACCAGCACGAACTCGCCGCGCTGCCGGTTCGCATCGCCGTCGAGCCAGCTCTGTCCTTCGGCCAGGGTGCCCTGGAACAGCTGCTCGTGTAGCTTGGTGAGCTCGCGCGCAATCAGCAGCCGGCGCGCGGGGCCGAACACGTCGGCGAGGGCGGCGACGGTGTCCGCGATCCGGTGCGGCGCTTCGTAGAAGACCAGCGCGTACGGGTGCCGCACGAGCGCCTGCAGCGCGCTCGCACGCTGCTTCGCCTTCGGCGGCAGGAAGCCCGCGAACGTGAACGTGCCGGCCCAGTCGCCCGCCACGCTCAGCGCGGTCACGGCCGCGCTCGCGCCCGGCAGCGGAATCACCGCGAAGCCGGCCGCGCGCACGGCGTCGACGAGCCGCGCGCCCGGGTCCGAAATGCCGGGCGTGCCGGCGTCCGACACGTACGCGACGCGTTCGCCGGCGCGCAGCAGCTCGATCACGCGCAGCGCGGCTTCGCGTTCGTTGTGCTCGTGCACGGCGACGAGCGGCTTCGAGATCCCGTAGCGGGCCAGCAGCTGGCCCGTGTTGCGGGTGTCTTCGGCCGCGATGCGGTCGGCGAGGCCGAGCACGTGCAGCGCGCGCAGCGTGATGTCGGCGGTGTTGCCGATCGGCGTCGCGACCACGTAGAGCGCGGCGTCCGGGTAGTGCTGTGTTTGCGCGAGTTCGAGGAGGGCAGTCATGGCAGGCAATGCGCGCAATCGCGGCGCAAGCGGAACAAGGACGGCATTGTGCCACGCGGCGCCTGCCGCGCCGGGCGGCGAGCGCGGTTTGCCGCGCGGCGGCGGCAATTTTTCCGGCACGACGCGATCCAGGTCGGTTGGCGCGACGTTCGAGCAGCGCGCGCGGCAGTTCCTGGAGCGCCGCGGTCTCGCGTTCGTCGCGGCGAACGTGACGATGCGCGGCGGCGAACTCGACCTCGTGATGCGCACGCCCGACGGCACGCTCGTGTTCGTCGAGGTGCGCGCGCGGCGCAGCACGCGGCACGGCGGCGCGGCCGCGAGCATCGGCTGGCGCAAGCGGCGGCGTCTGGTCGCGGCCGCGCTTCATTTCTGGGTGCGGCATGGCGCGGGTGCCGCGTGCCGTTTCGACGTCGTCGCGTTCGAGGCCGGCCGGCTCGAGTGGCTGCGCGATGCATTTCGTGCCGACGATGCGTAGCCGCGAGCTGTGACGAGATGTAAAGAGTTCTCGTCATACCCCCGGAGAGGGTGCCGGAGTGCGGTAAACTCGCCGCACCCATGACGTTGCGCGCGGTGTGCCCACGCGCCCAGTTCACCAGGAATCGATGTCAGTCGAACGTATTCAGCAACATTTCCGTGACAGCGCCGCGCTACACGCCGAAGCGGCCGACGCGCTGTCGCTGCCGATCGCAGCCGCGGTCGATGCGATGTTCGCCGCGCTGGCGAACGGCAACAAGATCGTCGCGTGCGGCGACGGCCCGTCGGCTGCCGCCGCGCACTACCTCGCCGTGTCGCTCGTCGGCGGCTTCGAGCGCGAGCGTCCGGGCCTGCCCGCGATCGCGCTGGCCACCGACGCGTCGCAGGGCGGCCTCATGGGGGCATCCGCCGTCGACCAGCTGTTCGCGCAGCAGGTGCGCGTGCTCGGGCAGACCGGCGACATCCTGCTGGTGCTCGACGCGAGCGGTGCGTCGCCGCGCGTGCTGGCCGCGATCGACGAGGCGCACGAGCGCGAGATGACCGTCGTCGCGCTGACGGGTGGCGACGGCCAAGCCGTCGCGGCCGCGCTGTCCGATACCGATATTCCGATCAGCGTGCCCGCCTCGCGCGCGGCGCGCGTCCATGAAGTCCATCTGCTGACCATCCACTGCCTGTGCGACGGCATCGACGCGATGCTGCTGGGTGAGGATTGAACGAAGGAGAGCCGTCGATGAACCAAAGCCGCGTCAAACAGACGCTCGTCAGAACCACGTTGCTCGCCGCGCTGACGGCGGGCCTCGCGATGTCGCTGCAGGGTTGCGTGCTCGGCGTGCTGGGTGCGGCGGCCGGCGGCGGCGCGCTGATCGCGACCGATCGCCGCACGCTCGGCGCGCAGACCGAGGATCGCGAGATCCAGGTCAAGTCGCTCACGCAGATCAACAACGGGCTGCCGGACCAGTCGCACGTGAACGTGACGGTGTTCAACCGCCGCGTGCTGCTGACGGGCGAAGTGCCGAACGACGCATCGAAGCAGCGCGCCGAGGAAATCGTGCGCGGCATCAACAACGTGAACGGCATCGTCAACGAGCTGTCGGTCGAGCCGGCATCGTCGCTGTCGTCGCGCGCGAACGACTCGTATCTCGAAGGACGCGTGAAGTCCGAGTTCATCGCGACAAAGGGGCTGTCGGCGAACTACTACAAGGTCGTCAGCGAGCGCGGCAACATCTATCTGATGGGCCTCGTGACGGTCGACGAAGGCAATCGCGGCGCGGATGCGGCGAGCCAGGTGCCGGGCGTCGAGAAGGTCGTGAAGGTGTTCCAGTACATCCAGCCGCAGGACGCGCAGGCATTGCAGGCCGCGTCGCCGAGCGGGGCATCCGGCGCGCAGCCCGCCGCCGCGCCCGCGGATGCCGCGACGGTCGGTGCCGTGCCCGATGCGTCGGTCCAGTCCACGCCGCTGCAACAGCCGGCGCCGATCTCGAATTCGTCGAGCGTGCATCCGGGTAACCCGAAGGCCACGCCGCAATGAAGTCGACGCAGATGAAGTTGAAGCAATGGATGGTGCAGGGCGCCGCGGCGGCCGCGTTCGCGGCCGGCGCGCTCGGCACGGCGCATGCGGACGTCGGCGACGGCCTGAAGGTCGCGCGCGGCAATGCCTGCATGGGCTGCCACGCAGTGGACCGCAAGCTCGTCGGTCCGTCGTTCAAGGACATCGCCGCGCGCTACAAGTCCGATCCGCAGGCCGTCGCGAAGCTGTCGAAGAAGGTGAAGGACGGCGGCTCCGGCGTGTGGGGCGCGATTCCGATGCCGGCACACCCGCGCATGAGCGACGCGGATCTGCGCTCCGTGGTCGAATGGGTGCTGGCCGGCGCGCCGTCGAAGTGACGCGCCGGGGTGACGGAACCCCTATTGCCAAGCGCGGAAATGCATGTGTATGATGGTCGTCTGTTGGGGCGGTAGCTCAGCTGGGAGAGCGTCGCGTTCGCAATGCGAAGGTCGGGAGTTCGATCCTCCTCCGCTCCACCAACGGATTCCGAAGGGCCCGGTCGCAAGACCGGGCCCTTTTGTTTTTTCCGCGTGTCCCGCTCCGCCGCCGTCACCCCCGCCCGAAACTCGGCCGCTTCGGATCGTACGTCCAGCCCGGCACCAGATACCGCATCGCCATCGCATCGTCGCGCGCCGTGCCGCCGACCTCGCGATACAGCGCATGCGCGGCCTCGACCTGCGCCATGTCGAGCTCGATCCCGAGCCCCGGCCGCTCCGGCACGGCCACCTGGCCGCCGACGATCTCGAGCGGCTCGCGCGTGAGCCGCGCGTCGCCTTCCTGCCAGATCCAGTGCGTGTCGATCGCGGTGATCGTGCCGGGCGCCGCCGCGGCCGCGTGCGTGAACATCGCCAGCGACACGTCGAAGTGGTTGTTCGAGTGCGAACCCCACGTGAGCCCCCAGTCGCGGCACAGCTGCGCGAGCCGCACCGAGCCCTGCATCGTCCAGAAGTGCGGATCGGCGAGCGGGATGTCGACCGCCTGCAGCCGCACCGCATGATCCATCTGCCGCCAGTCGGTCGCGATCATGTTGGTCGCGGTCGGAATGCCGGTCGCGCGCCGGAACTCGGCCATCACCTCGCGGCCCGAATAACCGGCTTCCGGCCCGCACGGATCCTCCGCGTACGCGAGCAGATGACCTTGCCCGCGACACAGCGCGACCGCTTCGTCGAGCGACCACGCGCCGTTCGGGTCGAGCGTCGCGCGCGCGTCGGGAAAGCGCGCCTTGATCGCCGCGATCGCTTCCATTTCGTCCGCGCCGGCCATCACGCCGCCCTTCAGCTTGAAATCGGCGAAGCCGTAGCGCTCGACCGCGGCCTCGGCCTGCCGCGCGATCGCGGCCGGCGTGAGCGCGGCTTCGTTGCGCAACCGGAACCACGGATCGGCGGCGTGCGTCTCGTCGCGATACGGCAGGTCGGTGCGGCGCCGCTCGCCGATGTAGAACAGGTACGCGAGCATCGGCACCGCGTCGCGCTGCTGGCCTTCGCCGAGCAGCGCCGCGACCGGCACGTCGAGATGCTGGCCGAGCAGGTCCAGCAGCGCGGCCTCGATCGCGGTGATCACGTTGTCGAGTCGCAGGTTGATCTCGTGCGGCTGGCGCAGCACGGCCGCCTCGCCGGCCGACGTCACCTCGTGCCGGATCGTCCGGCCGGCCGTCGCACCGGCGCCGGACAACGCCGCGCGCACCGCGTTGAGCGTCGCCTGGTAACGCCCGATCGACTGGCCGACCACAAGATCGGTCATCCGCTCGAGCGCCTGGCGGATGCCTTCGCCGCCGGGCACTTCGCCGACGCCCGTGTGGCCGCTGTTGTCGTCGAGGATCACGAGGTTGCGCGTGAAATACGGTGCGTGCGCGCCGCACAGGTTCAGCAGCATGCTGTCGCGGCCGGCGACGGGGATCACCTGCATGCGCGTGACGCGCGGCGTGCCGGCACGGCGGGATTCGGACATCGGTTCGCTCCTGGTTCCGGTGATGCACGGGCCGCCGGACCCGCCGGCGCGGCCCGCGCCGTTCAGTTCAGCTCGACGCGGCGGATCTCGCCGACGACGAACAGGTAGCAGATCACGGCGACCAGCGCGTGCGCGACGACGTACACCAGCGCGCCGTTGAACGAGCCGCTGCGGTCGACGATATAGCCGATCGCGATCGGCGTGGTGATGCTGGAAAGATTGCCGCACGTGTTGAGCAGCGCGCCGCTCAGGCCGGCGATCTGGCGCGGCGCGGTGTCGGCGTTGACGGCCCAGCCGAGCGCGCCGAGCCCCTTGCCGAAGAACGACAGCGCCATGAACAGCACGACCAGCACGTGCGAGTCGGTGTAGTTGCAGACGATCATCGACATCGACAGCAGCATGCCGATCACGATCGGCACCTTGCGCGCGACCGACAGCGACTGGCCCTGCTTGAGCAACGCGTCGGACACGATGCCGCCGAGAATCCCGCCGAGGAAGCCGCACACGGCCGGGATCGACGCGACGAGCCCCGCGTTGAGGATCGACATCCCACGCGCCTGCACGAGATAGACGGGGAACCACGTGATGAAGAAGTAGGTGAGCGCGTTGATGCAGTACTGCGCGACGTACACGCCGACGAGCATCCGGTTCCTCAGCAGCGCCTTCACGTGACGCATCGACGGTCCGCCGTCGCGCGCGCCGGTCGCCTGGTCGATGTTGACGAGCGCGCCGCCTTCGGCGAGGTAGTCGAGCTCCGCATCGTTGATACGCGGGTGCGCCTTCGGGTCGTACATCGTGCGGTTCCACACCAGCACGAACGCGAAGCCGAGCACGCCCATCACCGCGAACACCGACTGCCAGCCGTACGCGTGCACGAGCCAGCCCATCAGCGGCGCGAACACGACGGTCGCCGCGTATTGCGCGGCATTGAAGATCGCCGACGCGGTGCCGCGCTCCGCGGCCGGGAACCAGGTGGACACGATCCGGCTGTTGGCCGGGAACGACGGTGCCTCGGCCGCGCCGACCAGGAAGCGCAATCCGAACAGCAGCGCGAACGCGGCTGCGCCGCCGAAGAAGCCGATGCCGCCCTGCAGCAGCGTGAACAGCGACCAGAAGAAGATGCTGAACGCATAGACGATGCGCGACCCGAAGCGGTCGAGCAGCCAGCCGCCCGGCAGTTGCGCGATCACGTACGACCAGCCGAACGCCGAGAAGATGAAGCCCATCTGCACGTGGCTCAGGTGCAGCGCGCGGGCCAGCGCCGGACCCGCGATCGCGATCGCCGCGCGATCCGCGTAGTTGATCGTCGTGACCGCGAACAGCACGGTCAGCACGAGCCAGCGCACGCGGGTGCGCCGGGCCGTTGCCGACGCGGACGCCGGCAATGCGTGAAGCGGATTCATCAGTGTCTCCTCCGAAGGGCGGAAGGTGCCGTCGTGCGGCTGCGCGTCGGGTGCGCGCGTTTTTTCGTGGTGGTGTTGCCGGCCGGAGGCCGGACGCCGAACGCCGATGCCCGGGGGCACGGCGTCCGGATCATTCTGTCACGGCGAAATATGCGCTTTCATGCCAATTACTGACTTGATCGATTCAGGAATTGAATCGATTGGAGGCGGGCGCGAATTGTGGGCGCGATTCGGCGGAAGGCCCGTTCACGCGTGCGCGTCGTCCGGGGCGGCGCCGTGGTGGGCCGCGACGTGTTCCGCGAGAAACTCGACCGCGGCGCGCACGCCAGGCAACTGGCCGCGCCGGTGCGGCATCAGCAGTGTGGTCGTGACGGTGCCGGCCCGCCAGCCGGGCAGCACGTGCACGAGCGCGCCCGACGCGAGCGCGGCGCCGGCGATCCAGTCGGGCAGGCATGCGATCCCGAGGCCGGCCGTCGCGGCCTGCAGCAGCAGCGTCGACTCGTCCGCCTGCATTCGGATGCGCGGGGCGACGTCGACGGTGTCGCCGGCGCGCTGCAGCCGCCATGGCTGAGGACCCGGATGAAGCCCGTCGTGCCGCGCGAGGTCGGTCGGCGCGTCCGGTGTGCCGGCACGCGCGAGATACGCCGGCGACGCGACGGCGACGATCGGCGACGTGGCCAGCGGCCGTTGCACGAGTGCGGAATCGGGGAGCGGCGCGAAATGACTGCGGACCGCGATGTCGAAGCCTTCCTGCGCGATGTCGACGAGCCGGTCGCTCGCGTGAATCTGCAGCAGCAGCTTCGGGTGCGCGATCGCCAGCGCCGGCAGGCATGGCGCGAGGATGTGCTGCGCCACCGGCACCGAACTCGTGATCCGCACGACGCCGGCCGGTTCGGCCGCCTGCCGCAGCACGGCGTCGCGCGCGCTTTCGGCCTCGATCACCGCCGCGCGCGCATGCTCGAAGAATTCGGCGCCGACCGGCGTCAGCCGGAAGCTGCGCGACGTGCGATGCACGAGTCGTGCGCCGAGCGTGCGCTCGAGCTCGGCCACGCGCTTGCTGACCGTCGATTTCGGCAGGTCGAGCCGACGTGCGGCCGCCGACATGCTGCCCGCGTCGACCGCCTGTACGAAGAGGTAGAGATCGTTCAGATTCACTGTCAGCGTCCACCAGGAGAAACGACGGGTTTCGATTCTAGCGGCTACTGCGCGATCGTTCGTCATGGGAGCATGATTGCTCGATCAACTTCTGCGAAATCCCCATGTCTCCGATCCTTCTCTACGGCATTCCCGCCGGTTGCTCGTTCGGCTCGATCGTCGCGCTCGAATGGGCAGGCCGGCCTTACCGGCTGTCGCGCATCACGATGCCGGGCCTCGTGACGAGCGACGCGTTCCTCGCGCTGAACCCCGCCGCCGAGACACCGGCGTTCGTGACCGCGAACGGCGACGTGCTTACCGAAAGCGTCGCGATCCTCGGCCATGTCGGCGCACAGGCGCTCGACAGCGGCCTCGCGTTCCGCCAGGGCAGCGCGGATTTCGACCGTCTGAACCGCATGCTCGCGTGGTTGAACACGACGTTCTTCAGCGCGTTTGGCGCGCTCTGGTACGTGTACGAACACGGCGCCGAAGGCGCCGAGAAAACCGTGCTGCAGGCATACGGTCGCGGCAAGGTGCTGAAGGCGCACCGTCACCTCGAAGCGCTGCTCGAGCGCGGCGACGGTCCGTGGCTGCTCGGCGCGCAACGCACGCTGGCCGACGCGTATTTCGCGGGAATCGCCCGCTGGGCCGACTATCACGCGGTGTTCGAGCAGGATGCGTTTCCGCACGTCGCCGCGCTGCGCGCACGGCTCGCCGACGACGCCGGCGTGCAGTTCGCTCACGCGATCGAGGAAAACCGGCCGCTACCGGCGTCGTCGGCCTTCGAAGGGCATGTGTCGCTCGACGATGCGCTCGCCAGCGCGCGCGTGACCGCGATGCCGGCCGCGACGCCCTGAAGACGGGGCAGCGCGCTCACCCGACGCGCACGGCGTCGGCAAATTTTTACCCGGGTGATATTGACATTCAATTTATACCCGGATAAAAATAGCGTCATTCCGATTTCTGCCCACGGGCGACCACGATGACGCTCTCCACACTTCTCCCTTCCTACACGGCGTTCGACGGCCACCGGCGCGTCGCGTCGGGCCCGCTCGCGACGGTGGCGGTCGCGGTCCGGCAGGCGGCCGGCGACGCCATGTCCGGCACGATCGTGATCTTCGACGACGCGACCGGCCGCTCGATCGACCTCGACCTGCGCGGCACGGCGGACGATATCCGCGCGCGTTACGCGGCAGCGCCGGGCGATGCATCCGCGCCCGCCGCGGAGGGAGGCGGGGCGGGCGAACAACGCGGCCGCGGCCGTCCGAAGCTCGGCGTCGTGTCGCGCGAGGTCACGTTGCTGCCGCGTCACTGGGAGTGGCTCGCCGCGCAGCCGGGCGGCGCGTCCGTCGCGCTGCGCAAGCTCGTCGA
This sequence comes from Burkholderia sp. Bp9090, assembly GCF_003857985.1. NCBI lineage: Bacteria > Pseudomonadati > Pseudomonadota > Betaproteobacteria > Burkholderiales > Burkholderiaceae > Burkholderia > Burkholderia sp. Bp9090. The sequence continues at coordinate 36,404 of NZ_QTPV01000049.1, read as the reverse complement.
GGACGCGCGGCGCACGCATGCGGCGGCCGACCGGCGCCGCGACGCGCAGGCACGCGCCTATCACTTCATGTCCGCGATCGCGGGCGACCTGCCCGGTTTCGAGGAGGCCGCGCGCGCGCTGTACGCGAACGACCTCGCGCGGCTGGCCGAGTGGGTCGCCGGCTGGCCGGACGACGTGCGCGACCATGCGCTCGCACTGGCGCGCGGCGATCTGCCGCCGTCGACCGAAGACTGCTGAAGGAGCACACGACGCGATGACGACGTTCGATCTGAACCGCGGCGCGATCGCGCCGGTCGCCGACGAAGCCGACCTCGTCGACCTGCGCGTGACCGGCACGATCCCGCCCGAACTCGACGGCACGCTGCTGCGCAACGGCCCGAATCCGCCGGGCGGCCGTTTCGAAGGCAACGACGTGCTGTCGTGGTGGCCGGAAGCGGCGATGCTGCACGCGATCGCGTTCGAACGCGGCCGCGCCGCGGGTTACCGGAACCGCTGGGCCCGCACGCGCCGCTGGGCCGATGTTCACGCACCGGAGCAGGCGCCGCATCTGCCCGACACGAATCCGAACGTGAACGTGCTGCAGCACGCGGGCGAATTGCTCGCGCTGGCCGAAGGCGGCGCGCCGCTCGCGATCACGGCCGCGCTCGACACGCTCGGTGCGCCCGCGCGGCACGCGGCGTTCGGCGGCGCGATGACCGCGCATCCGAAGGTCGATCCGGTGACCGGCGAACTGATCCTGTTTCGCGCGGACTGGCGCGCGCCGTGGCTGCGCTACGGTGTCGCGGACGCGCAGGGCGTGCAGCGCGTCGACCTCGCGGTCGACGTGCGCGCGCCGTCGATGATGCACGACCTCGCGATCACCGAGACCCGCAGCCTGCTGCTCGACCTGAACGTGGGTTACGACTTCGCGATGCTGAAGCACGGGCACCGGATGCCGCTGCGCTGGCACGACGACCGCGACGCGCGGATCGGCGTGATGCCGCGCCACGGCGGCGACGTGCGCTGGTTCGGGATCGAGCCGTGCTTCATCCAGCACGTGGTGAACGCGTACGACTGCGATGCGTCGTGCATCGTGCTCGATGCGGTGCGCTATCCGTGGTTCCTGCGGCTCGACGCGCGCACCGGCCGGTTCGCCGACAACCCGGTCGGCGAACTGTGGCGCTACGTGATCGATACCGCGAACGGGCTGGTCGACGAGGGGCCGCTCGCCGATGGGGGCATCGAGCTGCCGCGCATCAACGAAAGCCGGACCGGGCGCCGCTACCGTTACCTGTATGCGGCCGAGCAGCCGAACCACACCGAGATGCGCGGCGTGATGCGCTTCGATCACATGCGCGGCACGACGACGCGTTACGCGGTGCCGGCCGGCGACCAGAACGGCGAGCCGGTGTTCGTGCCGCGCCCGGGCGGCACCGACGAGGACGACGGCTGGCTGCTGGTGGTGGTCTACCGCGCGGCGACGGATACGAGCGACGTCGTGATCCTCGATGCGCGCGCGATCGACGCGGCGCCGGTCGCGACCGTGCACCTGCCGCGCCGCGTGCCGGCCGGGTTCCACGGCGCGTGGGTGCCGCGCGAGCGCCCAGCGTGAGCGGCCGCACGCGTCACTGCGCGCGCAGCGCGTCGACGATGCTCAGCCGCGCGGCGCGCATCGCCGGCAGGAACCCGCCGACGAGCCCCATCACGAGCGAGAACAGCAGCGTCTTCACGACGATCGCGGGCGTCAACACGAAACGGAACGACAGGTCGGAGAAAGTCTGGAAGTTGGTCGTCGAGAACGACGCGAACTCCATCAGCGACGCGCACGCGAGCCCCGCGACGCCGCCGACGAAGCCGAGCAGCAGCGCCTCCAGCAGGAACGCGGCGAGCACGTTCATGCGCTTGAAGCCGAGCGCGCGCAGCGTGCCGATCTCGGCGGTGCGGTTCGCGACCGATGCATACATCGTGATCATCGCGCCGATCATCGCGGCGATCGAGAAGATCGTCGACAGCGTGATGCCGAGGATGTTGATGAAGGTCGACAGCGCCTTCGACTGGTCGCCGTAAAACGTCTGCTCGCGCTTCGCTTCGTCGGTGAGGCGCGGGTCGACGTCGATGTCGGCCTTGAAGCGCGCGAAGCCGTCGGCGCTCGGGATGCGCAGCACCATCGACGAATAGCTGGTGCGCCGGAACGACTGCATCAGCTGGTCGACGTCGCCCCAGATCTCCGAATCGAAGCCGCTGCCGCCCGCGTCGAAGATGCCGACGACGGTCCAGTCGCGCTGCGCGAAATGCAGGCGGTCGCCGAGCTGCGTGCCGCTGAAGCCTTTCGCGATCGCGCTGCCGACGACGATCTCCGACGAGCCCGGCGCGAACGTGCGGCCGGCGACCAGCTTCACGCGCGGGCGCAGCGCGAGGCCGGCCGGCGACACGCCGCGGATCACGACGTTGGACGGCTTGCCGGTCGACGTCTTCACGAGCGAGATCAGCACGACGGCTTCCTTCGACACCTGCGGCCGGCCGTCGGGGCCGAGCGCGACGGCCGGATGCATCTCGAGCGCGTTGGCCTGCTGGTGGTCGATCGCGCTCTGGATCTCGGTTTCCGCGCCCTTGCGGATCACCACGACGTTGTCGGGTTCGCCGGTCGACACGAGCGTCTGCGTGAGCCCCGCGTCGAGCATCTGCACGGTCGCGAACACGAAGATCACCAGCGCCATCCCGCCCGCGGTGAGCGCGGTGGTGAGCCGCCGGGTCCACAGGTTGCGCGCGATGTAGGTGAGCGGAATGGCCATCGATGCGTGCCTCTAGCCGATCGCCCGCAGGCCTTCGACCACGCGCACGCGTGCCGCCTGCCACGCCGGCACCAGCGCGGCCGCGAAGCCGACCGCGATCGAGCACGCGGCCTGCAGCGCCATCGTCCCGTCCGACACCCTGAACACCGGAAAGATGCCGCCCGCGGCCTGCTTGAAGAGGCTCGCGGCCGGCGGCGTCGCGAGCATCCCGAGCCCGCCGCCGACCACCGCGATCACGACCGATTCGCCGAACACGAGCAGCGCGAGAAAACCGGGGCCGAAGCCGAGCGCCTTCAGCGTCGCATATTCGGCGGTGCGTTCGCGCGCGCTCATCGCCATCGCGTTCGCCATCACGGCCATGATGATCAGGATCACCACGTACGACACGACGCGGATCGCCGCGATGATCTGGTTCGACATCGCGACGAAGCCGAGCTGGAACGCCTGTTCGGTCTCGGTCAGCGTTTCGGCGAGCGAGTTCCTGAACACCGCGTCGACGTTGCGCGCGATCGCGGCGCCGTCGTCCGGGTGCGCGACGCCGAGCACGAACACGCCGACCTGGTCGGCCTGCTTCGGCGTGCGCTTGCGCACCGTCTCGTTCAGGTAGTCCCAGTGGAACACCAGCTGGCGCGTGATCGTCGAGTCGTCGCGGCCGTCGAGAATGCCGCGCACGACGAAATCCCACGTGCCCGGATAGATCGTGCCCTTCAGCGGAATCACGTCGCCGACCTTGAAGCCGAACTGCGTTGCGAGCTGGCGCCCGACGAGGCAGCCGCGGCGGTCGCGGACGTAGTCGGCGCGCTGCTGCGCCGGGAGGATGAATTCCGGATACAGGTCGAGGTAGTTTTCCGACACCGCGAAGCTTGCGAAGAAGTTCTTCGGGTCGCGGTAGATGCCGCCGAACCAGTTCGAGCGGACCACGGCCGTCACGCCGTCGACGCCGCGGATCCGGTTCTCGTAGCTGACCGGCAGCGGGAACACGAGCGAGATCGCGTTGCGCGTGACGAGCCGGCCGCTCGACGCGGCGGCCGCGCCCGCGTACCACGCGTCGACGACGGTGTGCAGCAGCCCGAACGCCAGCACCGCGATGGTCAGCCCGAGCACGGTCAGCAGCGTGCGCAGCCGGTGCCGCAGCGCGTTGCGCGCGATCAGCTTGAACACCATCATCGTGCGCGCTCCCGTCCGTCAGACGGCGTGCCCATCGATCAACTCTCCTTTCTCCAGATGCACGAGCGACTGCGCGGCGGCAGCCGCGTGCGCATCGTGGGTCACCATGATGATCGTCTTGCCGAGCTCGGCGTTCATCCGCTGCAGCATCGCGAGCACGTCGGTGGCCGACGCGCGGTCGAGGTCGCCGGTCGGCTCGTCGGCGACGATCAGCACCGGGTCGGTGATCAGCGCGCGCGCGATCGCGACGCGCTGCTGCTGGCCGCCCGACAGCTCGGACGGGTAATGGCTGGTCCGGTCGCCGAGATTCACCATGTCGAGCACCAGCTCGACGCGCTCGCGCCGTTCGCGGCGCGACAGGTGCGTGAGCATCAGCGGCAGCTCGACGTTCTCGAACGCGGTGAGCACCGGCATCAGGTTGTAGAACTGGAAGATGAAGCCGACGTTCGCCGCGCGCCATTCGGCCAGTTGCGCTTCCTCGAGCCGCGAGATGTCGAGGCCGCCCACGCGCAGCTCGCCGCTGTCGGGCCGGTCGATGCCGGCGACGAGATTGAGCAGCGTGCTCTTGCCGGAACCCGACGGCCCCATCAGCGCGACGAAGTCGCCTGCGCCGATGTCGAGCGTGATGTCGGTCAGCACCGGCACGACCTGGTTGCCGCGCCGGTACGACTTCGCGACGTGGCTGATCTCGACGAGGGGCGGCGAGGCGTCGTTCACGCGCGCCACGCTACTTCTTCGCGACGGCGACTTTAGCGCCGTCCTTCAGCTTCGCGCCCGGCGCGAGCACGACCGTATCGCCGGGCTTCACGCCGCGGATCGCGACGAGTTCGCCGATCCGCGCGCCTCGGGTCACCGCCGTCGCACGCACCGTGTCGTCCTTCACGACGAACACGACCGGGCGGCCGTCGCGCTCGACCACCGCGCTCGCCTGCACGGCCGTCACCGGCTGCCGGTCCTGCGGCGACGCCGGCTTCGACAGGAACGCGATCTTCGCGCTCATGTCGGGCAGCACGCGCTCGTCGCGGTCGACGAAACGCACCTTCACCAGCACGGTCGCCTTCGAGCGGTCGACGGTCGGCACGATGCGCGACACGCGACCCGCGAAGCGCATGTCGGGCAGCGCGTCGAGCTGGATCTCGCACGGCTGCTCCGCGCGGATCTTCGCGATGTTCGATTCGGCGACGTCGGCCTCGACCTCGAGCGTGTCCATGTCGGCGATCGTCACGACCGCGCCCTTGCTGTCCGACGCGGACGAGAACGGCGTGATGTTGTCGCCGACGTTCGCGTGCTTCGCGAGCACGATCCCGTCGAACGGCGCGCGGATCACCGTCTGGTCGACCGCAACCTGCGCGGCCTGCGCATTGGCTTCGGCGGACGCGATCGCGGCTTCGTCGCTGTTGATCGACGCGCGTGCCTTGTTCACGCGGGCCGTGTCGATGTCGAGCTGCGCGGCCGGCACCGCGCCCTTCGGCGCGAGCGCGGCGGTGCGGCGCAGCGCGATCTCCGCATCCTTCAGCTCTGCCTGCGCGACGCCGAGGTTCGCACGGGAGACCTGCGCCTGCGCGCGTGCCTGTGCCAGCGACGCCTGCACGTCGCGGCTTTCGAGCCGCGCGATGATCTCGTCCTTCTTCACGCGCGTGCCCTCGAGCACGCCGAGCCACTCGACGCGACCCTGGCCCTTCGACGCGACCGCCGCCTTGCGCTGCGGCACGACGTAGCCGGTCGCGTTGAGCTGGGTGTCGTTCTGGTACGGGTAGGCGGACGTGACGGAGGTCGTGTCGACCGTCGGCCGGCCGGTGAGCGCCAGCGCGGCGACGATCGCGACGATGACGAGCGCGGCGGCGACCGCGTAGCGGACCCACCGGCGCCGGCGTGGCGCGGGTGCGATCGGACGCCGGTCGATTTTCAGTTTGTCCAGATTGTGATCGGGCAATTTGGGCGCCTTGCGACGGCGGCGGTCTCGTGACCGGCCGCGTCCGGTTGGGACGGAAGGTGGCCAGTATAGCGTCGGCGCGACGGGCGCGAGAGCCGGTTTGTCGGACGATTGACGCAGGTCCCGGCGGCGCGTCGCGCGGGCGCGAAACCCGTGCCCCCCCGGGGAAACCCGAACGATGCAAGCTGCATGTCAACTCGCCGCGCGGGCGATGCGTTATGGAGCCTGTGCGTCAGTATTTGCCGAGGCGGAAAGGCGAGAGCCGACCCGTCCGGTGGCGACCGGGAGCCCGGCGCGACTGATGTTCCGATGCGGATGCCTCGCATCTCTTACCGGTACGTTTGACTTTTTCTCCGCTAAAGGAAGAACAATGAAGAAGACGCTCGCTTCGATCATGACCGCAGCATTCGCTCTCGCATCGGTTTCGGCATTCGCACAGGCGTCGGCGCCGGCAGCCGACACGTCGGCCGCTGCACCGGCACCGGCCAAGAAGGATCACAGCAAGCCGAAGCACCAGCTGAAGCAACACGGTTCGGCCAAGGGCAAGGCGAAGGCTGCAGCCGCTTCGGCCGCCGGCACGAACGACGCAGGCACGCAGAACTAAGCACGCTTCACCGGGCCGGCGCTGCCGGCTCCCTGTCGCGAAACCCCGCACGCTCCGGCCTGCGGGGTTTTGTTTTTTCAGGCGTCCGCCACGTCCGGAACGACGCAGGCGCGCAGAACTAAGCACGCTCCGCCGGGGCCGCCGCTGCCGGCCGGCCGTCGCGAAACCCCGCACGCTCCGGCCTGCGGGGTTTTGTTCTTTCAGGCGTCCGCCACGTCCGGAAACTCGAGGGCATCGGGCGGCGGCGCGCGCATCGCATCGACCACCGCGCGCATGCGCCGCCAGTGCGACCCTTCCCAGAACACGCGCCGGCACACGTCGCACGCGGCAAAGCGCCGGTGCCGCTGGCGCACGCCCGGCGGCACGCGCGGCGCGGCGTCCGCCGCATCGAGCGCGTGCAGCGGCGCGTTGCAGCGCAGGCACAGCCGGAACGGCCGCATGTGCGGCGCGAGATCGAGCCGCGCGAACAGCTCGCGCAGCTGCGCGTCCGGCTGCTGCGCATGCAGGTAGCAGCCGCGCACGACCGCGCGGCGCTTCAGCAGCTCGCGGTCGCGGGTCAGCACGATCCGGCCTTCGCGCGCGGCGAGCGCCGCGAGTTCGTCGTCGCGGTAGTGGTTGTCGTAGCAGGTGTCGAAGCCGGCGAGGCGCAGCAGCTGCGCGAGGCCGCCGAGATGCGCGTCGGCGACGAAGCGCCAGCGGTCCGGTTGCGGCAGCGGCGAGGCGGCCGCCGGCTGCGCGCGTTCCGGATGGATGTCGACGCGGTCGCCGTCGCCGAGCGGCCGGTCGAGGGCGGCCGGTGCGCCGTTCACGCAGAGCAGGCCGATTTCCGTATGCGGGACGCCGAGTGCCTCGATCGCGTGCTTGACCGTCGCGTCGCGCGCAAACGCATGCGCGAACGCGCACTCGCGCTGCTCGCGCGCGAGAAACGCGTTCAGTTCGCCGTGGAAGCGGAAGGTCGCGGTCGCCATTGGCGCAGTATCGCACCGCGCACGGCCGGTCGCCGGGGGCTGCAGGCCGCCGCCATCTGTGTTTAACTCCCCGCTTCACGGGTCGAAGGAGCGGGGAAATGGATCTCGGATTTATCGGGCTGGGCGAAATGGGGCAGGCGATTGCGACGAACCTGCTGAAGGCGGGGCACGCCCTGCGGGTCTGGAACCGGTCGCGCGAGCGCGCCGAGCCGCTCGCCGCGCTGGGCGCGCAGATCGTCACGACGCCGGCCGACGCGTTTCGCGGCGACGCCGTGTTCTCGATGCTCGCCGACGACGCGGCCGCGCGCGAAGTATTCGACGACGCGCTGCTCGCGCAGGCGCCGCGCGGCCTGATCCACGTGAACATGGCGACGGTGTCGGTCGCGCTCGCCGAGTCGCTCGCGCACGCGCATGCGTCACGCGGCCTCGAGTACGTCGCCGCGCCCGTGATGGGACGCCCGGACGTCGCGGCGGCCGCGCGCCTGACGATCATGGCCGGCGGCCCGGCCGAGGCGATCGACCGCGTGCAGCCGCTGTTCGACGCGATCGGCCAGAAGACCTGGCGGTTCGGCTCGCTGCCGCAGCATGCGAACGTCGCGAAGATCGCGGCGAATTTCACGCTCGCGTCGGCGATCGAGACGCTCGGCGAGGCGTCCGCGCTGCTCGGCGCGCACGGCGTCGCGATGCGCGATTTCCTCGACGTGATCACGAACAGCGTGTTCCCGGGGCCGGTCTACGCAGGCTACGGCGGGATGATCGCCGAGCGCAGCTACGAACCCGCGCGCTTCAAGGCGCGCCTCGGGCTGAAGGACGTGCGGCTCGCGCTGGAGGCCGGCGACGCAGCGTCGGTGCCGCTGCCGGTGGCGAGCGTCGTGCGCGACAGCCTGCTCGATGCGCTCGCGCACGGCGGCGGCGAACAGGACTTCGCGGTGCTCGGCGAAGTCGCGCTGCGCCGCGCGGGCCGCTGAGCCGACGCGGGACAAAAACGCCGCGCGCACGGCATAATCGACATTTCATTTCTCTTTCGATCGGGGCGGTCATGAACCTGCATACGTGGTGGCTTTTCGTGGCGACGGTGTTCGTCGTGTCGGCGATTCCGGGTCCGAACATGCTGCTCGTGATGACGCACGGCGCGCAGCATGGGCTGCGCCGTTCGGCGTCGACGATGGCCGGCTGCCTGAGCGCGCTGGTGCTGATGCTCGCGGTGTCCGCGGCGGGGCTCGGGGCGGTGCTCGAGGCGTGGCCGACGACGTTCGATGCGTTGCGCTTCGCGGGCGCCGCCTACCTGATCTATCTCGGCGTGAAGGCGTGGCGCGCGCGCGTCGACGACACGCCGGCCGCGGACGTCGATGCGGTTTCGCAAGGCGCGTCGGCATCACGCTGGGCGCTGTTCCGCAACGGTTTCCTGGTCGCGGGCAGCAACCCGAAGGCGATCCTGTTCGCGGCCGCGCTGCTGCCGCAGTTCATCAATGCAGCCGAGCCGACGCTGCCGCAGTTCTGCATCCTCGTCGTCACGTTCGCGGTGATCGAGGTCAGCTGGTATCTCGTCTACGCGTCGTTCGGCACGCGCATCGGCGCGACGCTGAAGAGCCAGAGCGTCGCGAAGGTGTTCAACCGGCTGACGGGCGGCATCTTCGTCGGCTTCGGCGCGATGATGGCGCTGGTCCGTCACTAATTTCGGCCTGCGCGGCCCACGCGGCCCGTCGGGCGCCCCGCGCCTCGTCAGAGGGCGGGGCGTTTTCATATCCGGGCCCGCGTTACGCGCGCGGCCACGCCGCGGTGCCGGTCCGGCGCCCGCCCGACAAGCCGAACGCCGCGGCCGCGCCCGCGAATGCGAAGCCGACGCCGCACACGGCGCTCCACCCGCCCCACGCCCATGCGCTGCCCGCCAGCGCCGCGCCGAGCGCGCCGCCGACGAAGAACAACCCGACGAACAGCCCGTTCAGCCGCCCGCGCGCGGCCGGATTCAGCAGGTTGGTTTCCCGGCGGCCGATCGTCTGGTCGACGATCACGCCCGCGTCGAGCAGCGCCGCGCCGCCGGCCAGCAGCGCCAGCGCGACGCCGCGATGCGCGTGCGCATCGAAGCCGAACCAGCCGGCGCCGGCGATGCCGAGCACGGTGAGCGCCGCGAGCATCGTCACGTGCGCGATGCGCTGCGCGGCCGGGCCGTGGCCGCGATCGCCGGCATGGCCGGCCAGCGGCGTGACGATCGCGCCGCTCGCGCCGGCGAACGCGAACAGCGCGATGCCGTGCAGGTCGAGGCCGAACGGCGGCTGCGCGAGCCGCAGCCCGACGGCGGTCCAGAACGCGCTGAACGCGGCCATCGCGAGCGCGGCCGACAGCGCATGCCGGCGCAGCACCGCTTCGTCGGCCAGCAGCCGGCCCATCGACGCGAGCAGCGCGCGATAGCCGGCCGCAGCCGGCGGCACGCGCGGCGGCAAGCGCAGCGCGAGCACTGCCGCGATCGCCGCGTTCGCGAGCGCGGCCAGCGCGTAGAACGCGCGCCAGCCGGCCGTGCCCGCGATCAGGCTGGCGAGCGGCCGTGACAGCAGGATGCCGAGCATCAGCCCGCTCATCACGTTGCCGACCGCGCGCCCGCGCTGCGCTTCGGGCGCCATCGACGCGGCCATCGGCACCAGCATCTGGATCACGCTCGACGCGGCGCCGGCGGCCAGCGTCGCGAGCAGGAAGAGGGTGCCGGACCGCGTGAACGCCGGCAGCGCGAGCGCGGCCGCGCACGCGACGAGTGTCGCGACGATCAGCCGGCGGTTCTCGAGCAGGTCGACGAGCGGCACGAGCAGCACGAGGCCGGCTGCGTAGCCGAGTTGCGGCAGCATCGCGACGAGGCCCGCGAGACCGGGCGGCAGGTGCAGGTCGGCGCTGATCGGGCCCGTCAGCGGTTGCGCGGCGAACAGGTCCATCACGATCACGCCGACCGTCGCGGCGAAGAAGAGCGTCATGCCCGTGCTCAGCACGGGCGGTGCAACGTGCGCGGCGCGGCCGGGGGCGGGGCGGGAGTCGGCAGGGCAGTTCATCGGAAACCTGGGGGCGTCGAGCGAAGGAATCCCCATCGTAGGTGCCGGATGTTTATGCGACAATTGAAATATGTCTAACATGATTATGCGAGTTTGCTTTGAATACGCGTGATCTCCAGGCGTTCGTCGCGGTGGTCGACAGCGGGTCGATGGTCGCGGCCGCGGCGAAGCTCCATCTCACGCAGCCGGGCCTCACGCGACGCGTGCAGAACCTCGAGACGCTCCTGGGCATGCCGCTGCTCGAGCGGCAGAGCAAGCCGCTGAAGCCGACCGCCGCCGGGCGCGACGTCTATGCGCTCGCGCGCAACGTGCTGGGTGCGGTCGACGCATTGATGGCGGCCGGTGCGCCCGACAGCGAGCCGTCGGGCGAACTGCGCATCGGCGTGCCGCCGTTCCTGTCCGAGCTGGCGCTCGAGCGGCCGATCGACCGGCTGCGCGACGCGTTTCCGCGGCTGACGCTGCGCGTGACGGCCGGCTGGTCGCCGGCGCTCGTGCAGGGCATCGAGCGCGGCACGCTCGATGTCGCGGCGGTCATGGTGCCGGCCAGCGCGGCGCTGCCCGACACGCTGACGGCCACGCCGCTCGGCACGCAGCCGACGGTGCTGGTCGCCGCGCGCGATTTCCCGCTGCCGGCCGGCCCGCTGTCGCTCGACGTGCTGTCGGGTTTTCCGTGGGTGCTGAGCCAGGACGGCTGCGGGATGCGTTCGGCCCTGAGCCGCGCGCTCGGCGCCGCGGGGCTGCCGTTCGACGTCGCGGTCGAGGCGTTCGGCTCGGAGCTGCAGCTGTCGCTCGTCGCGCGCGGTGCCGGCATCGGGATCGCGTCGCCGAACGCACTGGCGCGCAGCAAGCATCGCGATGCGCTGAGGGTGGTGGAAACGGCGGGGCTGGAAACGCGGATCAACGTGTGGATCGTGCACGGCGCGCTGCCGGGCCGCCTGACGCGGCCGGTCGCGCTGCTGCGCGACACGCTGGGCGAGGTGCTCGACCGGGAGAACGGGAAGGGGTCGGATTCGAACTAGCGATCTAGAGTGCGCAGTCGAGGGAAAATCCTTATTTTCTCTACGGAAATGTTGCAATGCAGAAATTGATTCGCTATAGTTACACCTGTCTCCTCCATGTCTCCTCTGATATGGATTCAGCCCGCCTCTTAGGCGGGCTTTTTTTTGCCCGCGTTTTTTGCGCGGGCCGTCCACTCATCCTCCGTCCTCCATCGCCGGCGTCAGAACTTGTACGTCATCCCGACGTAGCTGATGATCGGGTCGGCCTTCAGGTCCGATTTCGACTCGGAGAGCACCGTGCCGTCGGCCGCCTTGATCGTCACCGTCGACGTCGTCTTCAGCGGGATGTAGGTCACCGACGCGACCAGCCCGAAATGCTCGGTCATGTTGTACTGCAGGCCCGCGTTGAACACCGGCTGCCATGACGACGACGCCTTCGCCTCTACCGATGTCGTACCCGGCTTGCCCGCGCCCGCGGCGAGAATCGCGCCGAGGTTGTCCTGCGTCTGCTTGATGAAGTTCGTGTTGAGTTGCAGGTCGCTGAACCAGTTGTACGACACGCCGAGGCCGAGGAACGGCCGGAACTTCGCGGTCGCCGCCCCGAAGTAGTACTGCAGGATCGCCGCCGGGCTCCACTGCCGCACGCTCTTCACGATCGGGTTCACCGAGGCGAGGCCGATGTTCTGCGTGCCGAGCGCGCCGGCCGGGCCGGGCGGCTTGATCGTGCCTTGACCCGACACCTTGAACACCGGCGGCACGCCCGCCACCGACGTGACCGCGATGTGATCGGTCAGGAAGTGGCTGACCGTCAGGCCGACCGTGTCGGCGCCGCTCGTACGCAGCCCGGTGCCCGGCGACGTGAACGACGGCGGCAGCCGCAGCGGCGTGTTGATCGGCGTCGGCGCGACGTTGGTCGTCATCGGCGTGCTGCTCTGCTGAGGCATCACGTGGAACCAGCCCAGCGTGACGACGTTGCTGCCGGCGCTCTGCGCGTGCGCCGCGAGCGGCGCCAGGGCGGCGGCGCCGGCCGCCGCGCAGAGAAGGGTCTTCTTCATCACGGCTTCCCCCGCTTACTGGACGAACGCGCCGATCGTGAAATACGGCGTCGAACCCGCGTTGTCGAGGAAACCGAACACGCCACCCGTGAAGATGAACTTGCCGGTCGGCGACGTGCTGCCCGAACCCGTGTGGATCGTCGTGACCGTGCCCGGCACCTTCTGCGTGTAATCCAGGTCGAGCGCGGTCGCGAGCGAGGCCTGCGACGGCTGGAACGGATCGAGCAGCGTGGCCTGGTTGTTGATCAGCGCGGTGGTCCGGTAGTCGAACTGGCTGTCTACGCCGATGTATTCGCCGTTTTGCGACCCCGCCGCGATCGCGGTCTGCGGCGCGAGGATCGAGATGCTCGATTCGTCGTCGGCGGTCAGGCCCGGCACACCGTTGCTGTCGGGCGTCGGGTTCGGGTTCGCGACACCCGTGCGCACGAGGATCGGCACCAGCTGGTTGCGCAGTTTGCCGACGATCATGAAGCCCTTGCCTTGCGGCGTCGCCGACAGCGTCGGGCTCAGCTGGCTCCGGTAGTTGTTGCTCTGGAACGCGCCGCTGCCGTCGGCCGACTGCACGAAGTTCGTGCCCTGCTGCATGCACGCGCCGCCGGCGAACTGGCCGGTCGTGTCGCACTTGGTCCACGTGCCGTCCGCGTTGATCGTCACCTTCGCATCGATCGACGCCGGCGCGAATTTCTGCGACGGCACTTCGCCGAAGCCGATGTGGCTGTACGTGCCCGCGACCTTCGTGATGTCGGTTTCGATCGACGAGAAGCCGATGAACGGGTAGTACGGGAATTTCGTGTCGGGCACCGCGGCCTGGCCGAGCACGCCGTCGAACTGGATCTCCTTGCCGGGAATCGTGCCGCCCGCGACACCGAAGCCGACGAAGATGCGCGCCGGACGCGACGCATCGAGGCTCGCGCCGTTCAGCCGGAATGCGCACTGGTTCAGCTTGTTGGTCGGCAGCATCGTTTCCTGCGTGAGCGTGCCGCTGTCGACGGTGCCCGCGCGGGTCGGCGTGACGGTGCCGGTCTTTTGCGGCACCGGCGATTCGACATAGGTGACCTGCCAGGTCATCTTGGTCGTGTCGAGCTGGACCTTGGCCAGTTCGCCGCTGCCCGCGCCGCCGGTGTACACGGTGTTGTAGTCGAGCGTGGCGGGGCAGAGCCGGTCTTCGACGAGCGGGGGCGGGTTGTCGCCGCCGCCACCGCCGCATGCGGAAAGAAGGGGGGCGGCAAGGGCCGCCGCGAGAACGAGGTTGCGCTTCATGTTGCTCCTCCAGATTTGTCTTGTCGGGCGGCCGGCTCCCTGTCGGCCGCTTCTGTTGCTTGTGCTCGTGCTGCTGCGCCGTGCCGGGCGCCGTCGTTGCGTGCCTTCCCTGCATCCCGCGGCGGCGCGCCGGCCACCGCGTCCTCGATCGTTACTTGCTGATCTGCGCGCCCACGCCGAAGTACGGTGTCGACGACGTGCTCGAGTTCGCCGACGTCGACGTGACGCCGCCGTTCACCGTGCCCTGGATCAGCGCCGCGTACAGGCCGCCCGTCGCGATCACCACGCCCGATGCGGACGGATAGGTCGCGCCGTTCGCCGGCGTCGTCGTCGTGTTCAGCAGGCCCGGCGTTCCCTGGCCGTAGTCGAGCGTGAAGGCGTCTTCCTCGGCCTGCGTGGTCGGGTTGATGAACGACGCGTTGCTGCCGCGGATCAGTGCCGCCGTGTACTTGAAGTTCGAATCCGCGCCCGCGTAGCCGCCGTCGATCGCGCCCGACTGGATCGCCGTTGCCTTGCCGAGCACCGCGATGCCCGATTCGTCGTCGACCTTGGCGTCGGTGTGCAGCGCGAGGTCGGTGCCCAGATACACGTAGCCCGTGCGGACCACCACCGGCACGGTCGCGCCGTTGAGCTGGCCGATGACCATGTGCGCGGTCGCCGACTTGCCGGTCGTGCCGACGATCGGCAGCGCCGTCTGCGGCAGGATCTGCGGTGCCTTCGTGCTGTCGAGGTAGCCGCCGTTCGCGGTATTGACGGTCCACGGATCGCCGGTCGTCTGGCAGCCCCCCGCACTCGTCGACGTGCACGCGCCGTTCGCATCGAACGTCTCGCTCGAATTCGTACCCTTCGTCGCGTAGTTGCCCGACGGCACGAGGTGGTAGAGCAGCGCGTTGTAGGTGCCCGGCAGCTTCGTGAGGTCGGTCGTCGTGTTCGCGAAGCCGAGGAACGGGTAGAAGTCGAAGTGGCGGTTCGGCACCTGGCCGACGTTCTTGTAGATCGGGACGCCGGCGACGGTGATCGTCAGCCCGTCGTACTGCACCGTCGCGCCGGGGATGCCGCCGCCCGCGACGCCCATGCCGACCAGCAGCATCGGCGGGTTCGCCTGGTTGAAGTCGGCGGCCGTCGAATAGGTCGAGCCGTTCGGTGCCTTGCCCGAACCCGGCGTGAAGACGAACGCGCAGCGCGTCTGCTCCGCGGTCGGCAGCGCGCCGGTCGGCGGGTGGATGACTTTGCCGGTGATCGTGGTGCCGGCGCGGCTCGGCGTGACCGTGCCGGTCGCGAGCGGAATCGGCGATTCGAGCCACTTGAGCGTGTACGTCATCGCGACCGCGTCGATGTTGACGCTGACGATCTCGCCGCTGCCGGCGCCGCCGAGGTAGGTGCTCTTCACGATGTCGGCATCGGCCGGGCACAGCGCGCCGTTGACGGGCTGCGACGGCGGCGGCCCTTGCGTGCCGCAGCTCGATCCGGAACATTGAGGGGCCTCGATCGGCGCGGGCGAGCCGCCGTCTCCTCCCCCACAGGCAATCAGGAAAGGGGCGATGGCAAAGGCCGTTGCCACCCCCTTTGATAAGGCGTGCGACATGCCGCTGTCTCCAATCGTTTAATTGTGCGAGCTAATGTCGCTGCCAGGATTTTTGCTGTCAATTGATGAACTCGTCTAAAAAAGACGATTGAAACAACGCGCGCGCGATGAATCCTTGCGGGATAGCGCTTTCAGTAAGAATTAAAACGCGCGGAGGGCGCTGGAGTGCTGCCGGAGTGGGGCGGCTGCCACGCACGGACGGCGCTCGAGGCCTTCACGCGTATAACGGCAGCGTTTAAAGCGGCGATATCCGGTTTATCCCTATTCGGGATTGACTGGAGAAAGGGGTAAATTAATTTGCCGGCAATTACGCAATGGAAAGCTTGTAAATATTTGTAAATGCGTGATCCGGATTTTTATTTATTGCTTGATGCGGGCAAATAAAAAGCCGGCCAGCGGCCGGCTTTGCATCGCATGCAAGTTGAATCAGCGCTTGAGGCCTTGATCCTCGGCGGCGCCGATGTTGAGGTTCATGCACTGGATCGCGGCGCCCGATGCGCCCTTGCCCAGGTTGTCGAGGCGCGCGACCGTGACGAAGCGCTCCTCGTTGCCGAACACGAACAGGTCGACGCGGTTCGTGTCGTTGTTCGCCTGCACGTCGAAGAAGCCGCTGTCGAGGTTCGCCTCCGCGTTGAACGGCGCGACGCGCACGAACGGCTCGTCCGCGTAGTACTCGGCGAACACGCGCTGCACGTCCTGCGGCGTTGCGCGCTTCGCGAGCTGTTCGGGCGAGAAGTAGGTCGTCACGGCCAGGCCCTTCAGGAACGGCCCGACGATCGGCGTGAAGATCGGCGCGTGCGCGAGGCCCGTGTGCGCGGCCATTTCCGGCAGGTGCTTGTGCGCCAGCGCGAGCGCGTACGGACGCGGGCTCGCGAGCTTGCCGCCCGGCGCCGCGTTTTCGTATTCGGCGATCATCGACTTGCCACCGCCGCTGTAGCCGGTGATCGAGTAGCTGTGCGCGGCGAAGGTCGGCGCGACGATGCCGGCATCCACGAGCGGACGCATCGCGAGCACGAAGGCCGACGCGTGGCAGCCCGGCACGGCGATGCGTTTCGACGTGCGAATCTTCTCGCGCTGCGCGCGGGTCAGTTCCGGCAGGCCGTATGCCCAGTCGGCGCTCGTGCGGAACGCGGTGCTCGCGTCGATCAGCGTCGTGTCCGGGTTCTCGACCAGCGATGCCGATTCGCGCGATGCGACGTCCGGCAGGCACAGGAACGTGACGTCCGACGCATTGATCAGGCGGCGGCGCTCGTCGACGTCCTTGCGCTTCGCTTCATCGATGCGCAGGATCTCGATGTCGCTGCGCGCCGACAGGTATTCGAAGATCTTGAGGCCGGTCGTACCTTCCTGGCCGTCGACAAAAACTTTGGTGCTCATTTCGCTCTCACTGAATGAAACGGGAGCCGCGGCGCCCTGAAACCGCCATTTTAAGACGTCATCCGGCGGGCCTGCACCGCACGGGGCGAAAAAAAGACGGCCCGCGGGCCGTCTTGTGTCCCTGTCACGCGCCTGCGCCGCGTTGCCGTGTCACCGGCGGCGCGAGCGCTCGCGCGTGCCGCCGCGTTCAGCGGCCGCCGGCCAGCCAGCGGGCGGTCGCTTCGGCGACGCGCCGCCCGAACGCCTTCGCGGTCTCGAGGTCGCCGGGCAGCGGGCCCTCGTCGGGCGTCGCGTCCGCCGGCGACTGCGCGAGCAGGCCCGTGAAGCCGCCGACGTAGTTGATGTCGTTGCGGGTGGCCGCCTTCGAGTTGGCCGGCATCATGCCCGTGCCGACCCACACCATCCCATGTTGCATCGCCAGCGTGACGAAATACTGAATCGTCGAGAACTTGTCGCCGTTCATCGTCGCGGAGTTCGTGAAGCCCGCGGCGATCTTGTCCTTCCATTTCTGCGTGAACCACGGTTTCGACGTGGCATCGGCGAACTGCTTGAACTGCGCGGACGGGCCGCCCATGTAGGTCGGCGCGCCGAAGACGATCGCGTCCGCCGCGTCGAGCGCGGCCCAGCCCGCGTCGTCGAGCTCGCCGACGGCGATCAGGCGTGCGGTGGCGCCGGCGTCCTGCGCGCCTGCATGGACGGCGTCGGCCAGTTTCTGCGTGTGACCGTAGCCGCTGTGATAGACGATGACGATGTTCGACATGAAGCGTTCTCCGGAAGGGGACGAAACGGCGGGCACCGCGGCCAGCCGCGTCACGCGCCGCGGTCGGGCGGCGCGACGGATGCGCGGCGGGATGCCGCGACCGGTGCCGCCGAGTCTAGCAAGCCGAAATGACGGGAGAAAAGCGCGCGGGCGGCGCACAGAAATTCGCAGGCGCGGACAATCGCGACCGGCGACCGGCGACCGGCGACCGGCGACCGGCGACCGGCGACCGGCGACCGGCGACCGGCGACACACGGCACACGGCGGACACGCGAGCGCTTACTGCCCGTACGTGACCGTGAGCTGTGCGGTGCCGATCGTCAGCGTGCCGATTTCGTGCTCGAACATCGGGGCGGGGCGTCCTTGCCCGATGCGCAGGTCCGTGCCCTTCAGCGCGTAGACGGTGATCACGTAGCGGTGCGGCTTGCCGGGCGGCGGGCACGGGCCGCCGTAGCCGTCGATCCCGAAGTCGTTGCGCGCCTCGCTCGCACCGATGCGACGCAGGAAGCCCGACGCGCTCGCGTCGGCCGGCAGGCTCGTGACGCTCGCCGGGATGCCGGCGACGGCCCAGTGCCACCAGCCGTGCCCCGGTGCATCGGGATCGAAGATCGTGATCGCGTAGCCGCGCGTGCCGGGCGGCGGGTTGCGCCACCTGAGCTGCGGCGAACGGTTGTCGCCCTTGCAGTCGCCGCGGTCGAACACGTTCGCGGCGCCGACGCGCCCGCCGGGCGTCAGCTCGTCGCTCGACACGGTGAACGGGCCTTCCGCGCGCGCGGGCAGGGTGGTGAACGCAGCGCACGCGGCGGCGGCGCAGAGCAGGACGGCGATGAACGGAGACGAACGACCCGGGGACGCAGGCGAAGTGATCCGGCGATCCACACGCATATGGCGCTTCTCCCGTCACGTGGGCCGGGCCGATGCTCCCGGCATTGTTGGCGTTGTGCGTTGCCCGCGCAGCTGATGGCGACGATGGATCAAGTCTAGCATTAGGGTTCGATGAGCGATGCATGCCGTGGCCCGCGATTCGGGCCGGCCGCGATGCCGATCGACGGACGAAAAAAAACCGCTCGCGGCCAGGCGAGCGGTTTTTTCAGCCAGGGTGCCGGCTGCGTGCCGGCTCGGCGTTACTCCTTCGGGGCCGTCGCGCCGCCGTGCGCGGCCGACCACTCGGCCGGCGCATGCAGGAACTTCTCGACTTCGTCGAGCGTCTTGGTCTCGAAGTAGCCCGACGCCTTCGCGACGCGCAGCACGTCCCACCAGGTCGCCAGCGCGTGCAGGTCGACATCGATGTCCTTCAGGACCGACACGCTTTCCTTGAAGATGTTGTAGTGGAACAGCACGAAGCAGTGGTTCACCGTCGCGCCCGCGGTGCGCAGCGCGTTGACGAAGTTGATCTTGCTGCGGCTGTCGGTCGTCAGGTCTTCCACCAGCAGCACGCGCGAGCCTTCTTCCAGATGACCCTCGATCTGCGCGTTGCGGCCGAAGCCCTTCGGTTTCTTGCGCACGTACTGCATCGGCACCATCATGCGGTCCGCGAGCCATGCCGCGAACGGGATGCCGGCCGTCTCGCCGCCCGCCACCGAGTCGATCTGCTCGAAGCCGACGTCGCGCATGATCGTCGTTTCCGCCATTTCCATCAGCGCACGACGCACGCGCGGATACGAGATCAGCTTGCGGCAGTCGATGTAGACGGGGCTTGCCCAGCCGGACGTGAAGATGAACGGTTTTTCGGCGTTGAAGTGCACCGCCTGCACTTCGAGCAGGATTTTGGCGGTCGTATCCGAGATCGACTGACGATCGTAGCCTGTCATGGGCATTCCTTGGGTGATGAGCGAAGAGCGGGCGCGGGCCCGGTGGCGCAGCAAGGGGAACCTGCCCGAGGGGCCGGGGTGCGATCGACGGACCCATCGGGCCAACAATCGCATCGCTGCGCGCGTAGCCCGCTATTTTACCCGATTCAGGCCGGTTTTCGGCGGAATTCGCGCAGGTTCGGCGCGCGGCTCGCCACCGGTGAAACAAACGGGGCACGACCAGCCCGATGCTGATGGCAAGGATGCCGCGCTGCACCAACAGGCGGCATTTAGGGGGTGTACACTAGGCGACCCTTAGAAATCGTTCAGTACTTTGTACTTTCCTCTTGCCACCCGCCAAGGTTCGATGGCGTGCCGACCCGGCGCGTCGCGTGCCGTCTCGCAGTCGACCACCCCCTCGATTCAAGCAGACGCGGCCCAAGGTGCTGTGTACTGAACCGTCAAAAATTTCGCATGTCTCTCGCAGGTCAATCATGGACGAACAACTGAAGCAGGCCGCTCTCGCTTATCACCTGAACCCGAAACCCGGCAAGATTTCGGTCACCCCGACCAAGCCGCTGTCGAACCAGCTCGATCTGTCGCTCGCGTATTCGCCGGGCGTCGCCGCGGCGTGCGAGGCGATCCACGCCGATCCGCTCGACGCGCAGAAGTACACGTCGCGCGGCAACCTCGTCGGCGTCATCACGAACGGCACGGCCGTGCTGGGCCTCGGCAACATCGGCCCGCTGGCCGCGAAGCCGGTGATGGAAGGCAAGGGCTGCCTGTTCAAGAAGTTCGCGGGCATCGACGTGTTCGACATCGAACTGTCCGAGTCCGACCCCGACAAGCTCGTCGAGGCGATCGCGATGCTCGAGCCGACGCTCGGCGGCATCAACCTCGAGGACATCAAGGCGCCGGAGTGCTTCTACATCGAGCAGAAGCTGCGCGAGCGCATGAAGATCCCCGTCTTCCACGACGACCAGCACGGCACCGCGATCATCGCGTCGGCCGCGATCCTGAACGGCCTGAAGGTCGTCGGCAAGAAGCTGTCCGAAGTGAAGCTCGTGTGTTCCGGCGCGGGCGCGGCAGCGATCGCTTGTCTGGACCTGCTGGTGAACCTGGGTCTCACGAAGTCGAACATCCTCGTCGCCGATTCGAAGGGCGTGATCTACGAAGGGCGCGGCAACCTCGACCCGTCGAAGCAGCGCTATGCGGCGACCACCGACGCGCGCACGCTCGCCGACGCGATCGTCGGCGCGGACGTGTTCCTCGGCTGCTCGAGCGCGGGCGTGCTGAAGCAGGACATGGTCAAGACGATGGGCGAGCGCCCGCTGATCCTGGCGCTCGCGAACCCGGAGCCGGAAATCCGCCCGGAAGACGCGAAGGCCGTGCGCCCGGACGCGATCGTCGCGACCGGCCGTTCGGACTACCCGAACCAGGTCAACAACGTGCTGTGCTTCCCATTCATCTTCCGCGGCGCGCTCGACGTCGGCGCGACGACGATCACGGAAGAAATGAAGCTCGCGTGCGTGCGCGCGATCGCCGAGCTGGCCCAGGAAACCGACCAGAGCGAGGAAGTCGCGAAGGCGTATGAAGGCCACTCGCTCGAGTTTGGGCCGGACTACCTGATTCCGAAGCCGTTCGATCCGCGCCTGATCATCAAGATCGCGCCGGCCGTCGCGCAAGCCGCGATGGATTCGGGCGTCGCCACGCGTCCGATCCAGGACATGGACGCATACCGCGAGCAACTCGGCGCGACCGTCTACCGCACCGGCATGGTGATGCGCCCGGTGTTCGCGACCGCGAAGACGAAGCAGGCGCGCATCGTGTTCGCCGAGGGCGAGGACGAGCGCGTGCTGCGCGCCGCGCAGTTCGTGCTGCAGGAAAAGATCGCGAAGCCGATCATCGTCGGCCGTCCGTCGGTCGTCGAGATGCGCCTCGCGAAGATCGGCTCGAAGCTGAAGGCGGGCGTCGATTTCGAGATCGTGAATCCGGAAGACGATACGCGCTACCACCGCTACTGGCAGGCGTACCACGAGATCGGCGCGCGTGACGGCGTCACGCCGGAAGTCGCGAAGGCCGCGCTGCGCAAGTTCAACACGCTGATCGGCGCGATGCTCGTGCACCTGGGCGACGCGGACGGCATGATCTGCGGGATGATCGACACGTACCACACGCACCTGAAGTTCATCGAGCAGGTGCTGGGCCGTGCGCAGGGCGCCGAGCACTACGCGGCGATGAACCTGCTGATGCTGCCGGGCCGCAACCTGTTCCTGTGCGACACGTACGTGAACGAAGTGCCGAGCGCGGAACAGCTCGCCGACATGACGATCCAGGCAGCCGCCGAGATCGAGCGTTTCGGCATCGCGCCGAAGGCCGCGCTGCTGTCGAACTCGAACTTCGGCAGCGCGCCGTCGGCATCGTCGCGCCGCATGGCCGAGGCCCGCAAGCTGATCAGCGAGCGTGCGCCGACCCTCGAAGTCGACGGCGAAATGCACGGTGACGCGGCGCTGTCGGAAGCGGTCCGCAAGGCCGCGTTCCCGGGCACGACGCTGTCGGGCGAAGCGAACCTGCTGATCATGCCGAATGTCGAGGCGGCGAACATCGCGTACAACCTGCTGAAGATGGTCGGCGGCGAAGGCGTGACGGTCGGCCCGTTCCTGCTCGGCGCCGCGAAGCCGGTCCACATCCTGACGCCGGCCGCGACCGTGCGCCGGATCATCAACATGACGGCAGTGGCCGCCGCGAACGCGAACACGAAGTAAGTTCGCGCCCGCGTGCGCCGCGCGTCATGCGCGGCGCAATGAAAAACGCCACGGAACCTGCGTTCCGTGGCGTTTTTTTATGCACTGCCGTGGGCGGGGCTACGCGGCGGCGGGCGTCCCGACCGCGAACACCCGCCGCGCGCCGTCACGCGACCTGCTGATGCGACTGGCCGCCCGTCGGCGAACGCCACTTCGCGAGCAGCGTGTCCCACTTCTGGCGTATCGCGCGCAGGTTGTTCTCCTTCACGTGGCCGTAGCCGCGAATGCCGTCCGGCAGCGCCGCGAGCTCGAGCGCGAGCGGACGGTTGGCCGCGTTCAGCTTGCCCAGCACTTCGCCGATCAGCGCTTCGTACTCGCTGATCAGCGCGCGCTCGGTGCGGCGCTCCGCGGTGCGGCCGAACGGGTCGAGCCCCGTGCCGCGCAGGAACTTCGCCTTCGCGAGCAGCCGGAACGCCGACAGCATCCACGGGCCGTACGCCTTCTTCACGAGATGGCCGTGTGCGTCCGTTTTCGCGAACAGCGGCGGTGCGAGGTGGAACTTCAGTTTCCAGTCGCCTTCGAACTGCGACGACAGGCGCGCGAGGAACGCGGGATCGGACTGCAGCCGCGCGACCTCGTACTCGTCCTTGTACGCCATCAGCTTGAACAGGTTGCGCGCGACCGCTTCGGTCAACGGCTCCTGCACGGCGTCGCCGTCCGCCAGCGCGCGTTCGGCCGCCCGCACCGTGTCGACGAAGGCCGCATAGCGCGATGCGTACGCGGCGTTCTGGTACGCGGTGAGGAACTCCACGCGCTTCGCGATCAGTGCGTCGACCGCCTTCTTCGTGTGCAGCGCGATCACCGTGGCGCCCTGCGCGTGGCGTGCATCGCCGGCCGCAGCCTGCTTCACGCTCGCGAGGTCGTGCGCGGCGCGGCGGCCCCAGTCGAACGCCGCGCGGTTCTTCTCGACCGACACCGCGTTCAGCTCGATCGCGCGTTCGAGCGACGCGAGCGTGAGCGGCAGCCAGCCCTTCTGCCACGCGTAGCCGAGCACGAACGGGTTCGTGTAGATCGCGTCGCCGAGCAGTGCAACCGCGAAGCGGTTCGCGTCGATGAAGTCGACGGCTTCACCGGCTGCCGCGCGGATGTCGTTCTCCGCGGACAGGCCAGGGAACGCCCAGTTCGGGTTCTTGATGAACTCGGCGGTCGGCGTCTGCGCGCTGTTGACGACCACGCGCGTCGCGTCGTGCCGCATCCGCGACGTGCATTCGTCGCCGGCCGTGACGATCGCGTCGCAGCCGATCACGAGGTCGGCTTCGCCCATCGCGATCCGCGTCGCGTGGATGTCGGTCGGCGCGTGCGAGATCTGCACGTGGCTCATCACGGCGCCGCCCTTCTGCGCGAGGCCGGTCACGTCGAGCACGGTCACGCCCTTGTTCTCCAGGTGCGCGGCCATCCCGAGCAGCGCGCCGATCGTGACCACGCCCGTGCCGCCGACGCCCGTGACGAGCACGCCGTACGCACGGTCGATCCCCGGCAGCGTCGGCTCCGGAATCGGCGGCAGCGCGCCGCCGTCGACCGACACGGCCTTCGGCTTCTTCAGCTGGCCGCCTTCGACCGTGACGAAGCTCGGGCAGAAGCCCTTCACGCACGAGAAGTCCTTGTTGCAGCTCGACTGGTTGATCTGGCGCTTCGTGCCGAATTCCGTTTCGAGCGGTTCGACCGACAGGCAGTTCGACTGCACCGAGCAGTCGCCGCAGCCTTCGCACACCGCGTCGTTGATCACGACGCGCTTCGCCGGGTCCGGATACGTGCCGCGCTTGCGGCGGCGGCGCTTCTCGGTCGCGCAGGTCTGGTCGTAGATCAGGATCGTCGTGCCTTCGATCTCGCGCAGCTCGCGCTGCACGTCGTCGAGCTGGTCGCGGTGATGAATCGTCACGCCCGGTGCGAGCAGGGCTTTCTGGCTGTCGTACTTCTCCGGCTCGTCGGTGACGATCACGATCTTCTTCGCGCCCTCGGACGCGAGCTGGTGCGTGATCTGCGGCACCGTCAGCACGCCGTCGACCGGCTGGCCGCCCGTCATCGCCACGGCATCGTTGTAGAGGATCTTGTAGGTGATGTTCGCCTTCGACGAGATCGCCGCGCGCACCGCCAGCAGGCCCGAGTGGAAATAGGTGCCGTCGCCGAGGTTCGCGAACACGTGCTTCTCGTCGGTGAACGGTGCCTGGCCGATCCACGGCACGCCTTCGCCGCCCATCTGGCTGAAGGTGCTCGTGCTGCGGTCCATCCACACCGTCATGTAATGGCAGCCGATCCCGGCGATCGCGCGCGAGCCCTCCGGCACGTTGGTCGACGTGTTGTGCGGGCAGCCCGAGCAGAACCACGGCTTGCGCTCGGTCTGCACATGCGGCTTCGCGAGCGCCATTTCCTTCGCGTTGATCACCGCGAGCCGCGCGGCGATGCGCGCGCGCACGTCGGACGGCAGCTCGAACTTCTCGAGGCGCGTCGCGATCGCCTTCGCGATGATCGCGGGCGACAGTTCGTAGTGCGCGGGCAGCAGCCAGTTGCCCATCGGCACCGACCATTCGCCGCCGGCGCCGTCCTTCTCGTCGAACTTGCCGAACACGCGCGGGCGCTGCGCATCGGGCCAGTTGTACAGCTCTTCCTTGATCGCGTATTCGAGGATCTGGCGCTTTTCCTCGACGACGAGGATTTCGTCGAGGCCGCGCGCGAACGCCTGCGCGCCCTGCGCTTCGAGCGGCCACACGCAGCCGATCTTGTACAGGCGGATGCCGATCCGCGCACAGGTTTCGTCGTCGAGGCCGAGGTCGGTCAGCGCCTGGCGCACGTCGAGGTACGCCTTGCCGCCCGTCATGATCCCGAAGCGCGCATTCGGCGAGTCGATCTCGATCCGGTCGAGCTTGTTCGCGCGCACATAGGCGAGCGCCGCGTACCACTTGTAGTCGAGCAGCCGTGCTTCCTGCACGAGCGGCGGGTCCGGCCAGCGGATGTTCAGGCCGCCTTCCGGCAGGATGAAGTCGGTCGGCAGCACGATCTCGGTGCGATGCGGGTCGATGTCGACCGACGCCGACGATTCGACCACGTCCGTCACGCACTTCAGCGCGACCCACAGGCCCGAGTAGCGGCTCATCGCCCAGCCGTGCAGGCCGAAGTCGAGATATTCCTGCACGTTGGACGGGAACAGCACCGGCAGCCCGCAGGCCTTGAAGATGTGTTCGGACTGGTGCGCGAGCGTCGACGATTTCGCCGCGTGGTCGTCGCCGGCGAGCACGAGCACGCCGCCGTGCTTCGACGAGCCGGCCGAGTTCGCGTGCTTGAAGACGTCGCCGGTGCGGTCGACGCCCGGGCCCTTGCCGTACCACATGCCGAACACGCCGTCGTGCTTCGCGCCGGGGTACAGGTTGACCTGCTGCGAGCCCCACACGGCGGTGGCGGCGAGATCTTCGTTGAGGCCGGGCTGAAAGACGATCTGGTGGGCCGCCAGGTGCTGCTTGGCTTTCCAGAGCGACAGATCGAGGCCGCCGAGCGGCGAGCCGCGGTAGCCGGAAATGAAGCCGGCCGTATTGAGGCCGGCGGCGCGGTCGCGTTCCTGCTGCAGCATCGGCAGGCGCACGAGCGCCTGGATGCCGCTCATGTACGCGCGGCCGCGTTCGAGCGTGTATTTGTCGTCAAGCGTGACGGACTTCAGCGCGGCTTCGAGCGATGCGCGTTGGCCTGCGTCTAGCGGGGCATTCATTAACAGTCTCCTCCACCCAGTTTGGGATCACCAAAGCTTCGATTGCGTCGACGTCTTGTGAACGTATCGGCAGTGGCCGGCATATTGGCCGGTTTTAAGTGATGGTAGCACTGGGATAAACCCGCCGACCACCGGCCGGCGTGCCGCGGCACGCCGACTAAATGGCGCGACTATGCGTTACATCATGTAAAGGCATGTAAAGCCGCGCCCATCATCGGACAAATGCCGTTAATCTTGTCGGCCTGCCGGAGGTGCCCGGTCGCGTCGGCTCGTTTCGACGCAACCGGGGAGGCGCCGGCAGTTTTACAGGAGGTGCAATGAACACACGTCATATCCAGAGTTTCCTGATCGTGTCCGCCGCGTTCTTCGCGATGACCGGCCCGGTGCACGCGCGCGGCGCGAGCGCACTGGCGGCAGCCGGCGCGCAGATGCGTCAGATCGCGCCGGCGCAGGATGCCGACGCACAGCCGGCGGCCGCGCGTGCGGTCGTGTCGAAGGCGAACGTGCGTTGATCCGTTCGCGCGGCCGCCGGGCCGCGCCGGAATGACGAAAGGGCGGGAATCGCAGGATTCCCGCCCTTTTTCCTTGTGCCGCCGATGTTCGCGCGGACGCCCGGGCCAGCCGGGCGCCGCGCGGCCTTCTGCGTCAGGCCTTGTCCTGGACCACGCCGCGGCGGATCTGGTCGAGCTCGATCGATTCGAACAGCGCCTTGAAGTTGCCTTCGCCGAAGCCCTGGTTGCCCTTGCGCTGGATGATCTCGAAGAAGATCGGGCCGATCTGGTTCTCGGTGAAGATCTGCAGCAGCAGGTCGTCGCGGGCGCCGTCGATCAGGATCTTGCGCTTCTTCAGCTCGTCCAGCGATTCGCCGTGGTTCGGCACGCGGCGGTCGACCAGTTCGTAATACGTGTCGATCGTGTCGAGCAGCTTCACTTCCTTGCCGCGCAGGCCGTCCACCGCGCCGTAGATGTCGTTCGTGCCGAGCGCGATGTGCTGGATGCCTTCGCCGTGATAGGCGTCGAGGTATTCCTGGATCTGGCCGGCCGTGTCCGAGCCTTCCTCGTTGATCGGAATCCGGATCTTGCCGCACGGCGACGTCATCGCCTTCGACTTCACGCCCGTCACCTTGCCTTCGATGTCGAAATAGCGCACTTCGCGGAAGTTGAACAGCCGCTCGTAGAACTCGGCCCATTCCTGCATGCGGCCGCGATGCACGTTGTGCGTCAGGTGGTCGATGTAGGTGAGGCCGTGGCCGACCGGGTTCGGGTTCGCGCCGGCGATCGGTTCGAAGTCGACGTCATAGATGCTGATGTCGCCGATCGCGCCCGGTTGCGCGCCGTTCTTGCCGCGCCAGCGGTCGACGAAATAGATCAGCGAATCGCCGATGCCCTTGATCGCCGGGATGTTCAGCTCCATCGGGCCCGTCTTGTTGTCGAAGCCCCACGCGCCGAGTTCGAGCGCGTGCTGGTAAGCCTTCGCGGCGTCCTGCACGCGAAATGCGATCGCGCAGATCGACGGGCCGTGCAGGCGCGCGAAGCGCTGCGCGAACGAATCGGGCTCGGCGTTGATGATGAAGTTGATGTCGCCCTGGCGGTAGACCGTCACGTCCTTGTGACGATGGCGGGCGATCGCGGTGAAACCCATCCGCTCGAACAGTTGTCCGAGCGCTTTCGGATCCGGCGCGGTGTATTCGATGAATTCGAAGCCGTCGGTGCCGACGGGGTTGTCCCAGTTGGGGATCTGCATGTCGTGTCTCCTGTGCGGGGCGATCGGCCGGCGCGACGTGCGCGTGTGCGGCCCGGTTCGATGTCGAACGCGGCGCACGTGTCGGCGTGCGCAACGAATCGGTACGTGCGACAAAGTGTAGCGGGCGGGCGCGAGCGAAAACTTGCGAACTTAATCGTCCGTGCCTACGATGGCGCAATTTCCAGTCTGGAAATAATCAACGGAGGGCAGAAAATGGCGCAAGCCGAATTGGATGCCATCGACCGGCGGATTCTGGCGATTCTTCAGGAGAACGGCCGCCTGTCGAACCAGGAGATCGCCGAGCGCGTGAACCTGTCGCCGAGCCCGTGCCTGCGGCGGATCCGGCGGCTCGAGGAGATCGGCGTGATCACCGGCTACGTCGCGCTGCTCGATCCGCAGAAGCTCGGGCTCGACCTGCTGGCGTACGTGAGCGTGCGGCTCGAGAAGCGTGGTGGCCTGGCGCCGGTCCGTGCCGACGAGACGTCGGCGCGCGCGGGCGCGACCCACGCGGAACTGTTCCGCGCGGCCGTGCAGACCTGGCCGGAGGTGGTCGCGTGTCATGCGATGACGGGCGACATGGATTACTTGCTTCGCGTGCAGGTCGAGGACATGGCGCACTTCTCCCGCTTCGTGCAGGAGCACTTGCTGCACCATCCGTCGGTGATCGACGTGAAGACGAGCTTCTCGCTCGAGTGCTTCAAGGAGACGACGGCGTTGCCGATCCGCTCGGTGCGCTAGTGCGCGGCGGGGGAAGGCGAGAAGGAAGGGAAGGCCGGGCGCCCCGCAGGGCAGCCCGGTCGGCCGATGTTATGCCGTCAGCGCGGCAGGCATCAGCGATTCGATGAACTTCGACGTGCGGTGTGCCTGGCGCTTGAGCGCGTAGTCGAACACCGCGGCCTGTTCCTGCAGCATCTCGGCGAGGATCGTCGCGTGGTCGGCCGGCGGCAGCGACAGGTACGCATCGGCTTCGCCGTACGCGTATTCGATCCGCATCCCGGATTTCTTCGCGATGTGCATCATCGTCGCGTTGCGCGACAGGCAATGCATGTACAGCATCGTCACGCGGGTATTGCGGCTGCGGATCGCCGCGCGCTCGAACAGCTTCGAGCCGACGCCACGTCCGCGGGCGCTTTCGAGCACCGACACGCCGAATTCGGCCGTGCGCTTGTCGCCTTCCGCGGGCAGATACGCCAGGTGGCCGACGCCGATCAGTTCGAGCCCATGGTCGAACACGCCGAACACCGTGTCGCGACCGAAGTCGATCGTACGGACATAGTTCTCGATCACGTGGTCGGGCACCATCTGGCCGAAGCGCAGCAGGCGGTCCTCTTCGTTGAGCGAGAGAAAGTGGGTGAGCATTCGCTCACGGTCTTTGGAAGCCAGTTCCCTGACGAGAACCGGCGCAGTACCGGCGTGGCCGACAGCATCGGCACGGCGGTCGAGTTGCGTGTTCATCGTGGGTTCCTCAGTCTGTAGCCGCACAAGCAGCTTGTGCAATGCAACAGCATTTTACCCGAGCGGGTTGGGGAAAACCCGTATTTGACGTTATTTGTGCCGAGGACGAATTCTAAATCCGCTTAGTTCATTTGCTATCTATTTGATTTATAAGCGATTTAAAATTAATCACATGAAATGCGCGGCGGCCTGTCGCAGTGTACCCGCTGCGCAACGCATGCTGCTGCGCGGCAATCACGCGCCGGACGACAGCCCGTGCTCCATCAGGTCGATCACCTGCTCGGCGAAGTCGCGGTAGCCGAGGCGGCCGCCCGGCTTGAGCCATGTGAACGTCCAGTTGATCATCCCGAACACCATCATCGTGACCGACGTCTGGTTTTCCTTCGAGATCCGGTCCGGATAGGCGCGCGCGAGCTGGCGCGCGAATGCCGCGACGATGTCGCGCTGGCGGTCGAGCACGATTTCGCGCTGGGCGTCCTCGAGATACTTCACGTCGTTGAGCAGCGCGACATGGCGGCTGTGCGACGTCTCGTACTCGGCGAGGAACGCGCGCACCAGCTCGGCGAACGCGTCGCGTTCGCTGAGGCCGCGCCGCTGGCTCGCACCTTCAACCTCGGCGATGATCAGCATCAACCGCTTCGTGTAACGGTCGAGCAGGTCGAACAGGATCGCTTCCTTGCTCTCGTAATAGTGATAGAGACGTGCCTTCGACGTGCCGCTCGCGGTCGCGAGATCGGACATCGACGTGCTCGGGTAGCTCGTCTGCGCGAATTTCTCGGCGGCGAGATCGAGGATCTGCTCGCGCTGGGATTCGTGGTCGGGCGCTCGGGTACGGGCCATGGTCGAATGCGAAAGAGTAGCGTTAGCGAGGCGCGGCGGGCGCGCGCACCTGCGTGGAAGAAAGGGCGGCCGGCGCGTCGTCCTGCAGCTCGAGCCGGCCGGCTGCCGCGAGTTCGCGGCAGCGCCACCAGGCGATCGAGTCGCTGACGAACAGCCCGCCGCGGTCGGCGCCGGCCATGATGCCGCCGACGACGCGTCGAGCGGGCAGCCAGCCGGTTTCCGCGTGCGCGACGATCAGCGCGTCGAGGTCCGCGTATTGGCCGCTCTTGATGGTGTTGCTGACCCAGTAGCGCAACTCGGCATTCAGGTGCTTCGCCTCCTGCCATTCGAGTGCGAGGCGGCCGATGCGCAGCACCGAGATCGGTGCGGCCAGCGGCCGTTTGCGCGCGAGCGCCGCCGGCGAGAACATCCCGGTCGAACAGGCCTGGTCGGTACGGGTCAGCGCCGCGCGCTGCGGCGCGTCGAGGTCCGCGGCCGACAGCCGCACCTCGTTCAGGCGCTGCGGCACGTTGCGCAGGTGATAGGCGACGCGGCGCAGCAGCAGCTTGTCGCCGACGCTCGGCGCGTGCCAGACGACCACCTGGCCCGTCTCGGTCGCGAGCTGGTCGAGGCGGGCGAATTCGCCTTCGATTTCCGCGTTCCAGTCGGGAATCGCGTCGCCGAGCACGCGCTGCCAGAAGGCGGCGCGCGTGTCGGGCGTCTCGTCGGCGCCCTTCAGCGGACCGACCGCGAGATCGTCGAGCAATCCGACGACGCGCTCGTCGCGTCCGGCTTGCGCGAGGGCCTCGCGCAGCGACGCGGCGGCGGTGCCGCCCTGAATCACGTGAATGGTACTCATCGGTCTGTCGTCAACAAAAGAAAACCGCCGGCCGGGCGGACGTGAAGACGTCCAGCCGGCCGGCGGCCCCTAGTGTAAGCGAGATGTGTGACGACGAGAAACCGGCGCGGCGCGCCGGCGCGACGCCGCTCAACGCTCGTCGAAGCTCACGACGACCTTGTCGCTGATCGGGTGGCATTGGCACGTGAGCACGAAGCCGTCCTTCACTTCGTGTTCCTCGAGCGTGTAGTTCTTCTCCATCCGGACCTCGCCTTCGACCACCTTCGCCCGGCACGTGCAGCACACGCCGCCCTTGCACGCGTACGGCAGCGCGAGGCCCGCGCGCAGGCCGACGTCGAGCAGGCTCACGCCTTCGTACGGCAGGCGCAGCTTGCGTTTCTTGCCGTCGAGCACGATTTCGAGGTCGGCAGCCGGCGTCTGGTCGGTGATCTCGACGACGGGCGCGCCCGCCTGCGGCAGCGGCGTGCCGAAGCGTTCGACGTGCACTTTCGCCTGCGGCACGCCGGCTGCCTTCAGCGCGGCTTCGGCCGCGTCCATCATCGGCGCCGGGCCGCAGATGAACGCTTCGTCGATTGCGTCGGCTGGCGTCAGCGTCGCGAGGAATTCCGCGCATTTCGCCTGGTCGAGCACACCGTTGAACAGCTCGACGTCCTGCTGGTCGTCCGACAGCACGTGGTACAGGACGAAGCGGCTCATGTAGCGGTTCTTCAGGTCCTCGAGTTCCTCCGCGAACATGATCGCGTCGACGCTGCGGTTGCCGTAGATCAGCGTGAACGTGCTGCGCGGTTCGAGTTCGAGCGTCGTCTTCACGATCGCGAGCACCGGCGTGATGCCCGACCCGCCGGAGAACGCGACGTACTGCTTGCCGTGGTCCGCGTTCAGATGCGTGAAGAAGCGGCCGTCCGGTGTCATCACGTCGATCGTGTGACCCGGCTGCAGCGTGTCGAACGCGAAATTCGAGAAACGGCCGCCGCGCACGCGCTTGATGCCGATGCGCAGTTCGCCGTCGCGGTCGTAGTCGGTCGTGCCGACGCAGATCGAGTACGACCGGCGCGTTTCCTCGCCGTCGATGTGGGTCTTCAGCGTGACGAACTGGCCCTGCGTGAAGCGGTACGCGTCGCGCAGCTCGGGCGGCACGTCGAAGGAGACGGTAACGGCGTCGGCGGTCTCGGGCCGCACGTCGCGGATACGCAGCGGGTGAAATTGCGGGGTTGACGACCCCCGCCGGGCCGCCCCAACGGGGGCGTCGGCCCCCTCGGGGGGCAGCGAATGAAGAGAGCGTGGGGGCTGTTTCATTTCAGTAAGGTTTGAAGTAGTCGAAGGGTTCGCGGCAGTCGACGCAGCGATACAGCGCCTTGCAGGCCGTGGACGCGAATTGCGCGAGGCGCTCCGTGTTGGCTGAGCCGCAGCGCGGGCACACGGGCGCCGCGACGGGGCGCGGCACGAAACGCACGACGTTTTCCCGCGGCGCGGCGCTGCCGCACTGGCCGACGGGCGGCGCGATCCCGTACGCGCGCAGCTTGTCGCGCGCTTCCTGCGTGATCCAGTCGGTCGTCCACGCGGGGGCGAGCACCGTCTCGATTCGGTGCGGCGGCAGGTCGGCGGCCTGCATTGCCGCGGCGATGTCCTCGGCGATCTGCGACATCGCCGGGCAGCCGGAGTAGGTCGGCGTGATCACGACTTCGAGCTGGCCGTCGTCCGCGCGACGGACGTCGCGCAGGATGCCGAGCTCGCGGATCGACACGACCGGAATCTCGGGATCGGGCACGGCTTCGAGCACGTCCCACGCGCGCGCGAGCAACGGATCGTTGCGGTGCGCGGCGGGCGTCGGGTCGGCGGGGGCGGCGGGGGCGGCGGTCTGGACGGACATCGTCGGGCTCCGTTGGGGCGGCGGGTTACCAGGTCGCGCCAGGGTGCTGGCGCGCGAGGCTCTGCATTTCCGCGAGCAGGTAGCCCATGTGCTCCGAGTGCTCGCCCTGCTTGCCGGTGCTCACGTGCTGCACGGGCGCCGGCAGGGTGAGCGTCGCTTCCGCGAGCGCTTCGTCCACGTCCGCGCGCCATGCGGCTTCGAGCGCGGCCGGTGCCGGCCCGATGCCCGATGCGCAGACCGCGTCGTCGATCGCGTCGGCCGCGAAGCATTCGCGCGTGTACGGAATCAGGTAGTCCAGCGCGGCCTGAGCGCGGCGATGCGATTCGTCGGTGCCGTCGCCGAGGCGCACCAGCCATTCGCGCGCGTGCTGCACGTGATAGCGGGTCTCCTTCACCGATTTTGCGGCGATCGCGGCCAGTTGCGCGTCCGTCGACGTTTCGAGCGCGGTCCACACGTGCAGCATCAGCGTCGCGTAGAGGAAGTTGCGCACGATCGTCACCGCGTAATCCTTGTCGGCGTGCGCGGTGCCGGCGATCGGGCCGTAGTGCGGCAGCTCGGCGAGCGTGAAGTTCGCGAACTCGCGCTCCGTGCGGAAGTACGCGTAATCGTCTTCCGTCTTCGTCGCGCCGTTCAGCTGGCGCTCGAGTTCGGCTGCGTGCGTATACAGCATGCGGGCCTGGCCGATGAGGTCGAGGCTCATGTTGGTGAGCGCGATGTCTTCCTCGAGGATCGGGCCGTGGCCGCACCACTCGGCGTTGCGCTGACCGAGGATCAGCGCGTTGTCCGCGAGGCGCAGCACGTAGGAGAGGTGTTCGGGCGTGATCGTCATGGCGCGGGCGTTACATGTGGTTGACTTCGTCGGGCAGCGTGTAGAACGTCGGGTGACGGTAGATCTTGTCGCCCGCCGGTTCGAACAGCTCGGCCTTCTCGGCCGGATCCGACGCGGTGATCGCCGACGACGGCACCACCCAGATGCTCACGCCTTCCTGGCGGCGCGTGTAGACGTCGCGCGCCATGCGCAGCGCCATCGACGCGTCGGCCGCGTGCAGGCTGCCGCAATGCTTGTGGTCGAGGCCCTGCTTGCTGCGCACGAACACTTCCCAGATCGGCCATTCCTTGTTCATCACTCTCTCCTGAATCCTGTATTCGATGGTTGCCGCTCAGGCGGCGTGCTGTTCGGCGCGGGCGCGGCGCTTCGCCTCGTGCGCGAGCGCGGCTTCGCGCACCCATGCGCCGTCGTCGTGCGCTTTCACGCGGGTCGCGAGGCGTTCCTTGTTGCACGGGCCGTCGCCGTTGACGACGCGCCAGAATTCGTCCCAGTCGATCGCGCCGTAGTCGTGGTGGCCGCGTGCCTCGTTCCATTTCAGGTCGGGGTCGGGCAGCGTCACGCCGAGCACCTTCGCCTGGTCGACCGTGGCGTCGACGAACTTCTGCCGCAGGTCGTCGTTCGTGATCCGCTTGATGCCCCATTTCGCGGACTGGTTGCTGTGGACCGAATCGGCGTCGCTCGGGCCGAACATCATCAGCACCGGCCACCACCAGCGGTTCACCGCCTGCTGGACCATCGCACGCTGCGCGTCGGTGCCCTTCATCATCGACAGCAGCGCATCGAAGCCCTGGCGCTGGTGGAACGACTCTTCCTTGCAGACGCGGATCATCGCGCGCGCGTACGGGCCATACGTGCAGCGGCACAGCGGGATCTGGTTCATGATCGCGGCGCCGTCGACGAGCCAGCCGATCACGCCGACGTCGGCCCAGGTCGGCGTCGGGTAGTTGAAGATGCTCGAGTATTTCGCCTTGCCGGCGTGCAGCGCGTCGATCAGCGAATCGCGCGAGACGCCGAGCGTTTCCGCCGCGCTATATAGATAGAGGCCGTGACCGGCTTCGTCCTGGACCTTCGCGAGCAGGATCGCCTTGCGCTTCAGGCTCGGCGCGCGCGAGATCCAGTTGCCTTCCGGCAGCATGCCGACGACTTCCGAGTGCGCGTGCTGCGAAATCTGGCGCACCAGCGTCTTGCGATAGGCGTCGGGCATCCAGTCCTGCGGTTCGATCTTGCCGTCCGCGGCCATGACCGCGTCGAACCGCGCCTGCTCGGGCGACTCGGCTGCGGCGTCGAGCGATGCGACGTTGCCGGGGATGTCGAGGGATTGCGTGTACATGGCGGAGGATCTCGTCCGGTTGAATGTGTGCGAAGTATAAACCAACCGACCGGTCGGTTAATAAATTTCTCGCGGATTTGCGGGGAGATTCGGGTAAACGTGGGGCGTCGGGGCGGGATCGTCAGGGCAGGAAGGCGGGCCGGCACGTGAGACGGGCGGCTTCTGCGGCACAATGCCCGCTTTCCGATAAGGATTTCGCCGATGTCATTTCGAAGCAGTTTCGTCGCGACCGTGCTGGGCACGTCCGTGTTCCTGTCGCCGCTTGCCGCCTCGGCCGCACCGGCCGGGTGGGTCGCCGCGTGGGCGACCGCATTGCAGCCGATTCCCGACCTGGCTGCGCCGCCGCCGCTCTATCGCGCGCCCGACGTGGGCGGACGGACCGTCCGGCAGATCGTCTACCCGACGGTATCGGGGCATGCCGCGCGGATTCGCGTGAGCAATGCGTACGGTCGCGCGCCGCTGGTGATCGAGGGCGCCGGTCTTGCGCGCGCGGGTGACGGCGCGGCGCTTGCCGACGGGGCGAGTGCTGCCGTGCGCTTCAGCGGCAAGGCGTCGGTGACGCTCGCGCCGGGCCAGGAACTCGAAAGCGACGCGGTGGCGATCGACGTGATGGCCGGGCAGCCGTATGCGATCAGTCTGCGGATGGGCGCGAACCAGCGGATGACCGTGTGGCACCGCGTGTCGAACCAGCTCAATTTCGTATCGGCGCCGGGTGATCACGTGAACGATCCGGGCGGCGGTGCCTTCCGTGTGCGCTTTACCCAGTATGCGTGGGTGACCGAACTGGCCGTCGAGGCCGGGGTCGCGCGGGCGAGCGTCGCCGCGATCGGCGACTCGATCACCGACGGGCTGCGCTCAAGCCTGAACCGCAACCGTCGCTGGCCCGACGCGCTGGCGCGCCGGCTGTTCGCGGCAGGTTCGGATTCGCTTGGCGTCGTGAATCTCGGGATCAGCGGCAATCGTCTGCTGAGCGATTCGGCGTGCTACGGCACGTCGCTGGCGTCGCGGTTCGAGCGCGATGCGCTGTCGCGCGCGGGGGTGAAGGCGGCGATCGTGCTGATCGGTATCAACGACATCAACTTTGCTGCGATGCCGCCGCGCGCGGGGCTCGATTGCGACAACCCGCATACGCAGGTCACGGCGGCATCGTTGATCGACGGCTATCGCCGGTTGATCGAGGCTGCACACCGCCGGGGGGTGAAGATCTTCGGTGCGACGCTCACGCCCGCGGCGTTGCCGGCCGGGCGCGAGGCGATCCGGCTCGAGGTGAACCGGTGGATCCGAAGCGGCGGCGGGTTCGATGGTGTGGTCGACTTCGACGCGGTACTGCGCGATCCGGCGCGCCCGAGTGTGCTGCAGCGCCGCTACGACAGCGGCGACGGCATTCACCCGAGCGACGCCGGTTACACGGCGATGGCCGACGCGGTGCCGGTGGAGCGGCTGCAGGCCGTGGCTGGCGGCAAGTAAACTCGCCATATATATAGAACGACGGATTGCCGGCCGCTTCAAGGTCGCCGGAGGCACGTAGTTCATCGAACCCCAAGCCCCCGTGCGCGGCAGCGCACGTGGGCTTTTCAAAATATTTTCACAAAGGGGTTGCGCAGACGAGGGCAGGTACTTAGAATCACGCCTCTTTCGCGCTAACGGAAACGCGGCGCGGGGGAAGAAGGGAAGCGGTGCTGTCGGGCGGGTCG
>NZ_QTPV01000048.1:0-60200 GCF_003857985.1 Burkholderia sp. Bp9090 | reverse complement strand
AACGTCAATGATCACCAGCAACCAGACGCGTTCGATTTCGAACTCGTGCGTAAAACCGAGCGGATCGAGCATCACGACCTTGAGACGGATATCGAGCCGGTGTCCATCGAATTCAACGACCTGGTAGGGGCGTGTCGCGGCGGGCGCAGCGAAATCATCGCTGCGCGGCAGGCCTTTCAGATGCGTCGCGCCGGCGGCACGCGCAGCGGTGCCGAATCCGCTCAGCAGTTCGCTTTTCACGCGGGCCGAGAGCGAGCGGATCGCGTGGCTCGCCGTATTGAACGGATAGTCGGCAGCCACGAGGCCGCACTGACGACATTGCTGCAGAAAGCCCGCATGCAGTCCTTGCAGGCCGCGTAGGCGTGTGCGCAATTCTCCGCCGGTACGGATCTCGATCAACGCGACGCGGTGCTGCTTGATTTGCAACCGCAGCCACGCCGCGAGCACCGGGAAACGCTCAAGCAGTTGCGACAACGCGCCGACGGCGCCGCGGCTTCCGCGTTCGCCGTTCAGTTTCACCGGACTCAAGCGGACGTAATCGGCAACGCGTGAGTGCAAGATCAGCGCGCGAAAGCCACAGAGGCGCCCGTCTGGATGTGCTGTGAGTGCGCGCTCGAGCAGGCGATAAAGTTGTCGTCGGTTGACGCCCGTGCTCTGCTCGATCTCCTTGATCGGCGCGCCGCGCGCATACTGCTCGATCGCTGTCGTACGCGCCCGGATCGATTCCCGTTCGGCAGCATCGAACTCGGTCCACGCGACGGTCGGCCAGGTCGACGGATCCAGCGTTTGAAATTCCGCCTTGCGACGTGCCATCATGTCGCCTCGGTTGCGGCGAAGCGCGTCAGCAACGACAGCGGCTCGGTACGCAGGTCAACCGCGTCGACGTGCCCTGCATGCAAGAGCCCGAAAACCGCCGCACGGACCAGCGCCGGATCGCCGACCGAGAACTCGCGCTCGATCTCGAGCAAGGTATGCGGTATCGTCACGAAAATTTCGACTGCGCGTAGGAGCGAAGACGAGACCAACCCGCGCGCCGCGACCAGACAGGGCAGCATGTGCCGCCAATTATCGATCCAGGCGCGTGCGGCCGCGAGGTCGGTTGATGTCACCAAACGGATGGGTATGCCCTTGAGTTCGTCATCAGGGCGCGCAGCTGGTTGCGGCTTTTCCGCTAGCGAATCGGACAGGATGACCAACTCTTCGCGGTTGGCATAGCGGACCCAAAAATCGGCGAGGTAGCGCTGTCCGCTGAGCTGCGCGTAACCCGGCCGCTCGCAAAACGATTGGACCGCCGGATCCGCTTCGATCAGCAGCCACAGTTCAGGCGCGCCGCGTTGGAACAGCGTCAGTCGGCGATTGAGTTTGAGGCTGAAGGCGTCCAGCCGGGGTGCACCGCGCGGGCGCGGCGTCGTAACCGGCCGCATCGCGTGCCGGGAATCGTCCATAAGATCAGAGCCTTACGGTCGGGCTTCGAAGTCTATGACGGGAGTTGACAAATTTAATCCGGACATATGCGAATTGACGACATTATTTTGGTGAGACTGTCAATAAAGTCGTCAACTCAGGTGCCAGATGCCTTGAACCGTGGGGATTCTGGAGTGACAGAATTAATTTGCTCTACGCGTTTCGTAAAATCTAGAAACGGAGGCCTGGATGAATCGAATTCCAAGAGCGGTGTATACGAAGGAGCTTCGCGACGGAGCGGTCAAGCTGGCGATGGCCGAAGGTGTTGGGGTATCGGAAGCTTCCCGGTGGTTGTCGATCCCAATCAAGACGCTGGCAAACTGGGTGCGCGCGGCGAAGGCCGGTAAGCTGAAAGTGAGCCGCACGGGGAATCGTGGAGGCTGGTTGGTTTAAGTTGATGCCGACTCAGCGACGGCTGTTCCAAGTTGCCGATAGTACTCCGCCTCGGCTTCGGCGAGCTGGATATAGCCGAGCGGTTTCATCAACTGATGATGATTGAACCAGGTCACACTCACTCCAGCGTTGCCAATTCAATGGATTACTTCGTCAGGCGACCCGGCGCATCTGCGAAACGGTCCGCGCGCGCACCGCGAACGTCAGGATAACCGCACCGGCGAGCGCCGACGCGCCCGCAAGCACGAATGCACTTGCATACCCACCGCCATACTGGACGAGCCAGCCGGTCAAGCTTGGCGACAGGATGCCTGCGAGATTTGCGAGCAGATGAACAAACCCGCCGGCCGAGCCGACGCGTTCGCGAGGCACGATTTCCTGCAGCAGCGACCAGCAAGCCTGCGGTGCCATGAACGCGAAAAGGCTTGCGATCGCGATCAGCGTGACGGCCGCGCCGAGCGAGCTCACCCGTGACGCCAGCAGCACGCAAGCCGCCGCGACCGCGAGCCCGACGACGATCACGATCTTGCGCGCGAACAGCACGTCGCCGGTGCGGCGGTAGATACGATCCGACACGGTGCCGCCGGCCACGAACCCGACGGTCGCGCCGAGCCAGGGCAGAATCCCGACGACACTCATCTGCTTGATGTTTAGATGCTGGTAGTCGGTCAGGTAGCTCGGCAGCCATGACAGGAAAAAATACAGCACGTAGTTGAAGCTGAAGAACGCGAGCGCGACGCCGAGCACCGGCCGCGACAACAGATCGCGCAGCAACGGACGCGCGGCGCGATCGTCCGCATGCGCATCCAGTGAGACGCCGACCGTCCGGTCGGATGCGATCTCACGCACTTCTTCCGGAGACACGCGCGGGTGGCTCGCCGGATCGTCGCGGAACAACGCCCACCACGCGGCCAGCCACACGAAGCCGAGCGTGGCGATCACAACGAACGACACGCGCCAGCCAAACTGCAGCGCAACCAGGCCGACGATCGGCGCCGCGATGGCCGCACCGAGCGGCTGCCCCGCGTTGGTCCAGCCGACCGCACGTCCCGCTTCGCGGCGCGGGAACCAGTTCGAGATCGCCTTGTTGGTGGTCGTCCCCATCGGCCCTTCGCCGATCCCGAACGCGACGCGTACGATCAGTAGGTGCGCGAACGACCCGGCGAGCGCGGTCGCGCCGCAGAACAGAGACCACACGCCGGCCGCGCACGCGAACACTCGACGCGGCCCGAATCGGTCCGCGGCCCAGCCGCCGACGAAGCAGAATACGCAGTAGCCGATGAAGAAGCTGCTGAACAGGATACCCATCTGCGCGTCGTCGATGCCGAGTTCGCGCTTGATGATCGGCGCGACGACGGACAGCGCCGCGCGATCGAGATAATTCAGCATACCGGCGCCGAACAGCAGCGCGCCGATCCACCAGCGGTAACGCGTTTTCATGTTGTCTCCTGTCGAGCCGGGCACATGCCTGCGCATCCACCCGGCTTCCTGATTTCCGATTGCGCCGCCAAACCGGCAACGGCTTCGCGTGCGTGCGCCGAGCGCACCGTTCCTGCGTTCAACCGATCGTCGCGTGCGCGATCGTGTTGCGTGCCAGCACTGCTTCGTCCGGCAAGAAGCCAAGCCCGGGCACATCGGGCAAGCGCAGCCGCGCCCCGGGCCGCTGCGCGTCATGCAGCCGCTCGGGCCAGTCGAGATAGGGAATTTCGAGCGCGACGTCGTCCGGTAGCGTCGCGACCACGTGCGCGGTCGCCAGCAGCCCCGCTCCGTAATAGAAACAGTGCGGCACGACCCGCACGCCGTGCTCCGCCGCGAGCGCGATCACTTCCGCGATGCCGGTCGGTCCACCGATCTTCGCAATGCTAGGCTGCGCGACGTCGAGCGCGCCGTGTTCGAACAGGTCGCGAAAGCCCGCGACACCCGACGCGTTCTCGCCCGCCGCGACCGACACGCCGGCGCCGCGCACGCGCGCGATGCCGTCCGCGTCGTCGCAAGGCCACACCGGTTCCTCAATCCAGCCGAGCCGCAGGTCGGCCAACTCGCTCACATGCCGCAGCGCGTCGTTCGCCGTCCATGGGCAGTTCACGTCGACCATCAGTTCGCTGCCGGCAGGCAATGCCGCACGCGCGGCCGCGATGGCCGCACGTTGCGTCTCGTGCAGCTTGATGCGCCGGAACCCTTCGTCCGACGCCCGCCGCACGTGGCGCGCGACTTCGTCGGGGTCGTTGTCGTAGCTGACCAGGCTCGCATACACGTCGATCTCGTCGCGATGGCCGTCGAGCCAGCGATACAGCGGCAAGCCGGACGCCTGCGCGGCGAGGTCGTGCAGCGCCGTGTCGATCGCCGACAACGCGTACAGCACCGGTCCGGTGCGGCCGAACGCATGCAGCGCGCGATCGGCCGCGTCACGCAATGCGGCGATCCCGTGCCGCGTCGGCTCGAATTCGGCGCCCTTGA
Organism: Burkholderia sp. Bp9090; assembly: GCF_003857985.1. Classification (NCBI taxonomy): domain Bacteria; kingdom Pseudomonadati; phylum Pseudomonadota; class Betaproteobacteria; order Burkholderiales; family Burkholderiaceae; genus Burkholderia; species Burkholderia sp. Bp9090. Next base: position 55,886 of record NZ_QTPV01000048.1, on the reverse strand, counting down.
ACCAACGGCCAACCGGGCCTTCGAGCGCGGCGAACGTGACGGGATTGATCAGATGACCGAATGCTTCGCCCCAGCCAACGCGCCCTGCGTCATCGGTGAGCCTGACCAGGAGCGACTCCATGCGACGCAGCGAGCGGTCTGCGGCGTTATACGTGTCGGCGACGGTCGGTTCAACAGCGGCGACGGGACGGCGGCCCGCATCGAATGGGAGCGAGAGGCGAATGACTTCGATGGTGACGATTTTCACGAACAGATTCCCGGTGCGGCGGGTCGGTGGCATGGAAGCGGCCGACGGCAGAAAGTGCAATGCAATGGCAGCTTTGCGAGGTCGTTCGATTGCGTCACGTCGGCTCCCATAGAAGTCTGTCATCGTACAATGAACGCCATCCGACGGCAATATATCCAGACCTCTTCCCCTTATAGGTGGGATGATTTATACATAGGCTTGTCATGCGACATCTTATGACTGTTATAGGCGGAAAAAATGGAACCGCGGGCGCCGGGCCGATGGTGAACGGGACCCGGGTCGGCATCGCCTGCCTCGATGGCCAGCCAGCCTGGATCGGTCAGCGATTCGATCCGTCGAAGTTCACCAGTTCGACCCAGTTCGCGCCCTTGCCGACCGGATATTGGCCGAGCGTGGCAAGCCCGCCCGTTTTCGCGTCGATGCGATAGAGGCTCAACGTCGGCGACAGCTGCCCCACCGCGAGCAGATACCGTCCCGACGGATCGATGTTGAAGCCGCGAGGCTGCTTTTCGGTCGCGTACGTGCCGATCCGCACCAGCTTGCCCGTGGCCGTATTCACGCTATAGGCGCCCAGCGTGCTTGAGGTTCGTTCGGAGATGAACAGGAAGCGGCTGTCCGGTGTGAGATGCAGATCGGCTCCCCACGGCTTGTCACCCTTGAAGTCGGGCGGCAAGATCGAAATCGTCTGGACCGGCCTAATGGTGTCGTTGGCCCGATTGAAGGCAAGCACGTGCAGTTTGCCGTCGAGCTCGTCGATCAGGTACACGAAGCGATTATCAGCGGAAAACACGAAATGGCGCGGGCCCGAATCCTTCGGCAGAGAATACGCGGGCTGCGCGTCCTCGGTGAGCGTGCCGGTGCTGGCGTCGAACTTGAGACGCAACCACGCGTCGGCGCCCAGCACTGATGCGAACGCATAGCGGTTGTCCGCCGACACGCGGATAGCATGCGCCATTGGCCCGGTCTTGACGGTCTGCTGCACGTTAGCTGCCACCCCATCCGCGTCGATGCGGTTCACCGCCAGGAGGTTGCCGCCGTACGATGCCGACATCAGATAGCGGCCGGTCATGTCGGTCGACAGGTATGCCATGCTTTCCGCGAGCGGCGCACGACCCAGTTCAACAAGGTGGCCGTCGAGCGGATCGATGGCGAAACTCACGACACTGTAGGGCTTGGAGCGCAGCCCCGCATACAGACGACGATGGTCGGGCGAGAGTGCCATCGGCATAACGGTACCGTTCACGGGCACGGTTTCGACCGCGGCGAGCGTGCCGGCCCGTGCGTCGAGGCGGAACACCGAGATGTCCTGGCTGTCGGCGTTCGAAACGTAGGCGTATGTCGCCGCGTGCACGGCGAAAGATGCGGCCAGGCCCGAGAACGCCAGCGCCACACGGCGCAACTTCATCGTCGTTTTCATTTCGTCCTTTTTTCTATTGTTGGTGAAAGCCGTCAAGCTTCGCCGAGACGGAATACCGCCACGGCGTCCTTCATCGATTGCGCCTGATGCTCCAGCGCATCCGCGGCGGCGGCGGCCTGCTCGACGAGGGCCGCATTCTGCTGCGTGACTTGATCCATCTGGCTCACGGCGACGCCCACCTGCTGTATGCCGGCGCTCTGCTCGCTCGTCGCCGACGACATTTCCACCAAGATGGTCGCCACGTTGCGCACGGCGCCCACGATGTCCTCCATCGCCGCGCCCGCTTCGGCCGCGAACGCGTTGCCGTTTCGCACCTCGTTCATCGAGGCGCCGATCAGTTCCTTGATCTCGCGCGCCGCGCTGGCGCTGCGCTGCGCGAGCGTTCGCACCTCGCCCGCGACGACCGCGAAGCCACGCCCCTGTTCGCCCGCGCGCGCCGATTCGACGGCCGCATTCAGCGCGAGGATGTTGGTCTGGAACGCGATGCTGTCGATCATGTTCGTTATCTCGGCGATCTTGAGCGCGCTTGCACTGATATCCTGCATTGTCCGGACCACGCGGCCGACCACGTCACCGCCCCGGCGCGCGAGGTCCGCCGCGCCGCTCGCGAGCGTGCTCGCCTCGGTGGCGTTCGCCGCGTTCTGCCTGACCGTCGAGGTCAGTTCCTCCATGCTCGCGGCGGTTTCCTCGAGCGACGCCGATTGCTGCTCCGTGCGGCTCGACAGGTCGAGATTGCCGGCGGCGATCTCGCGTGCAGCCGTGTGGATCGCGTCGCAGCTGTCTCGCACGCCGCTCACGGTGCGCGAGAGTCCGTCGCGCATCCGCCGCATGGCCGCAAAAAGCAGGCCGAATTCGTTGCGGCCCGCCTCGGGCACGCGCACGGTCAGATCGTTCGACGCGACGCGGTCGAGCACCGCCACCGCTTTGCCGAGCGGGCGCGTCACGATGCGCGTGAGCGCGACGTGCGTGACGACCATCAGCGCAAGCGCCAGCCCGACGCCCACCACCACGAAGCCCAGGATCCACCGGTAGCGCGCGTTGCCGTCGTTGAGCGCCTGTTCGGTCAGGGTGTTCGCGAGTGTCTGCAGCTTCTCGACGTTTTCCGAGTACACCATGCCCGCGCGGGTGACATCGCGGTCGTTGATGGTCACGTAGCCGGCAGTGTCGTTATTGCGCAGCGCGTCGGCCGCGCGCGCGAGCAGGGCCGCAAGCCGGTCCGACGACGCCACGAGTTGTTGTTTGAGCTCCGAATCCATGCCGTCGAATGCACTTGCGTCGCGATATGCGCTGGTTTCGCTCGCGGAGCGTTCGAAGGTGCGATTCGCGCTCTGCAAGGCCGAATCGCGCGCCGCCGTGTCGTTGCGCTCTTTCAGCGCGCTATAGGCGCGCACCAGCGCCGAACGCGTGCGGGTGCTGTCCTTGTATGCGTCGTTGACGAGGATGGTTTGGCGCGAAATCTCATGCAGGCGCTGCGCGTTCGCATCGGCCATTCGCAGCGACACGATGCCGGCGATGCCGCCAATCACGATCACCACCCCAAACATCGTCAGTGCCGCGAGCAGGCTGGCTCGCACCGTCATGTTGCGCATCTTGGTTCCTGTCTCTGCTTGGTCATCAGCCGCGGTGACGGCACGTGGGACGTCCCGGGCATCAGCCACGCACGTTCTGGCATTGTTGGGTGGATTGCGGGGTGCGTTACGTGGTGACCCGCGTATGGGTCGCGAATTTTGATATGCGACATCGTACTTCTTATACACGATTTTCGCGCTGTGCCACAGGGAAACCTCTCCCCCTTTTTGAGGTTGACCGAAATCCGCCTAAACCCCGGTGAACTTCATATGCCGCATGGAAGGCAATAGTAACGCGCAATCTGACGGGTTGTTCTTAGGGTAGACACGGACGGGAGCGTTGGGGCATTCAGCGATAATATCGTCGTGTCATCGTATGACTACAGCCCTGTCAATGGTATCGCCTCATCGACAAGATCACAAAAAAAGACGGAGACAGCAGTGACCGATAACGACTTCGATACACAACCCGACGGCACCGTTCGGCATCCCTCCATACCCAGGATCACTCGACGCCATTTCCTCGGCTACAGCGGTGCCCTGATGGGCAGCGCCCTGCTCGGCGCTTGCGGTGGTACCGACAACACCCCGCCCCCCGCCAGCGTGCCTGCGGAGGATCCAATCTGGGGGCCGAGTGGCCTGGCGACCAACATCATCGCCTCGCTGAATGGCATCGCGCAGTCGTCGTTCCCTGCCCTAGATTTCCAGGTTGAGGCCTACGGCGCCCAGCCGTGTTCGGTCGTTGCGCAAACCAGCCCGTATACAGACGCCGCCAAATCGCCGCTCAGCCCCGGCGCCGGCGCCACCCCAGGCGCTGGAGCGGTGGATTCGCGTCCAGCCTTCCTGGCTGCGATCGCAGCCTGCTCGGCAGCGGGCGGCGGACGCGTGGTAGTGCCGGCCGGCGCTTGGTACTGCGCGGGGCCGATCGTGCTGCAGAGCAACGTCAACTTTCACCTGAGCGCGAACTGCACGATCTTCTTCAGCCCAAACCCGGCCGACTACGCCAAGGACGGCCCCGTCGACTGCGGCGCCAACGGCAAGCTGTTCTACAGCCGCTGGCAGGCCAACGACTGCTTGAACTTCGGCGCGCTAGTGTACGCACGCAACGCCAGCCATATCGCGCTTACCGGCGAAGGCACCACCTCGATCCTAAACGGGCAGGCGATGACGCCGTTCGCCGGCTCGGGCAACACGGCCACCTGCTGGTGGACCTACAAAGGCAACACGGGTGTCTACGGTTGCGCTGGCTCCTCCACGCCGTCGCAGGCCTATACGAACCCGAACAACGTCGACCTGAAAACGGCCGCGCCCGGTATTCCGGACGCTTTGTATACGCTGCTGACCAATCCGGCCACGCCGTGGCAGCAGGATCAGAACTACCTGCCCGCGCTGTCCGAGGCCGGTGTGCCGGTAGCGCAGCGCATCTTCGGGCTGGGCCATTACCTGCGGCCCTGCATGGTGGAATTCATCGGATGCACCGACGTCCTAATGGAGAACTATCACACCCAGAACACGCCGTTCTGGCAGCACCATCCGACCGACTGCACAAACGTGGTGATTCGCGGCGTGATGGCCGACAGCATCGGCCCGAACAACGACGGCTTCGATCCTGATGCCTGCACTAACGTGCTGTGCGACGGTATGATCTTCAACACAGGTGACGATTGCATCGCGATCAAGTCGGGCAAGGATCTCGATACGCAATACGGCGCGGCGCGGAACCACGTGGTGCAGAACTGCACCATGAATAGCGGCCACGGCGGCATCACACTCGGCAGCGAGATGGGCGGCGGCATCGAGAACGTTTACGCGCGCAACCTGACGATGCTGAACCAGCACTGGGCGACCAATTCGCTGAACATTACTATCCGCATCAAGACCAACATGAATCGCGGCGGTTTCGTGCGCAACTTCTATGTGAACGGCGTGACACTGCCGAACGGCGTAAGCCTGACGGGTGGCGGCTACGGCAGCAAGATGCTGGCCGGCAGCCCGATCAACAGCACCGTGCCGCTCGGCGTGGCGACCTTGGCGTCGGGCAATCCGTCGGCATCGCAGGGCGGCCTGATCACATTCGATTGCGATTACCAACCCGCCGGCGATGCGATCCGGACGCGCCCGGCGCTCGTGCAGAACGTCAACATCACTAACGTGAATGCCACCAACGTCACGCTCGGCAGCGCGACCGGCTCGTGTTTCCAGGCGATCGTCGCGCAAGGCCCGGTGGCGTTCGACTACAACGGTCCGGCGCCGACCCCGACGATTCCCGCCATCACCGGTGTAACCATCTCGAACTGCGACTTCGGCTCGCCCACCGCAACGGGGCCGGCCAGCACCACCACGCCGGGTCCGATCTATGCGTGGAACGTGAACGGCATTAGCCTGCAGAACGTGTTGATCGCGGGGCAACTCTACAACACCACGATCACCGACCTTCGCTGATCCTCACGGAACCGCGCACGTGGATCTCACGCGGAAGTACCCGGGGGCCGGGCCGGCCCCCGGACGACGTTCAGCAGGCAGCCTTCCAACGATTCTCCGGTCGCTTGTTGCCGCGCGCCACCAGTCAATCGGCTATGCCTGCAATGATTGAACGCGACCAAAAGTTGGACGACGAGCCCTGAGGCCAGACGCTGACGCAACCCTACGCGCTGCTGCATGACATGCTGTACGTGGCAACGAGGCAGGGGCAGGGTGACTTGCTCGACTGCTTCGATCTTGAACTCATCCGTGTACCGCTTGCCGCTCATATCGACCTCCTCGGTTGCCATAAATTATGGCTCGAAGATGTCTACGAAAGGCTAGCCAGTCCAGGCGCGAGTCGCCTGTCCATATCTCATTGGTTTTTATCGGCCGGTACGTTGCCGGCGATGTCCAACAACAGCGCAGCGAGCGGCGATCAGGTCACCGGCGCAGGATTGAAGAGAACCAGAGCGTTATGGAGCTTCAGTTTTTCAGCGCACGTCTGTTTGCGTCCGCTCGCGACGTCGAGCAGCAGCTTGAACAACTCCCAGCCCACATCTTCGATCGTTGCAGTACCGGTCGCGATCGTGCCTGCGTTCACGTCCATCAGGTCGTGCCAGCGACGTGCCAGGTCCGAACGGGTTGCGACCTTGACGACGGGAACCTCGGCGAGGCTATACGGCGTACCCCGGCCTGTTGTGAAAACGTGCAGATTGATCCCGGCTGCCACCTGCAACGTGCCGCAAATAAAATCGCTCGCGGGTGTCGCAGCGTAGATCAGCCCTTTTTGCCTGACCTTTTCGCCCGGCGCGAGTACGCCAGATATCTGCGAATTGCCGGACTTGATGATCGAGCCCATCGCCTTTTCGACAATGTTCGACAGCCCGCCCTTCTTGTTCCCCGGCGTCGTGTTGGCGCTACGATCCGCTCCGCCGCGCTTCAGATAATTGTCGTACCAGTCCATCTCCCGAATGATCGCAGCGGCAACTTCGGGATTAGCTGCGCGCCCTGTGAGCTGACCGACACCATCGCGCACCTCGGTCACCTCCGAGAACATGACCGTGGCACCCGCGCGCACGAGAAGATCGGTGGCGAAACCAACTGCCGGGTTTGCGGTCAGGCCAGAAAAGGCATCGCTGCCACCGCACTGAACCCCCAATACCAGGTCTGAAGCCGGACAGGTTTCCCGGCGCCGGCTATTCATCCGGATCAGGTGACCTTCAGCCATCCGAATGATCGATTCGATCATTGATTCAAAACCGACATGGGCGTCGTCCTGCAGCACCACGACGTCACCATTCACGTCCGAAGGCAGGTCGCCGACGTCCGCGACGTCATCAGCTTCCGTAACAGTCGCAATAGGAATCGTCCCGGGAGGCATCAGACGCTCGGGCTGCAGTTTCTCGCAACCAAGGCTCACCATCATGACTTCTCCGCCGAAGTTCGGATTGAGCGCGATGTTGCGTACTGTACGGATCGGCACCATTGCATCGGGAGCGTCAATCGCAACCCCGCATCCATATGTGTGCCCGAGGCTGACCACGTCATCGACGTTCGGATATTTCGGCAACAGCTCGCTCTTGATCCGGGTCACGGCATGCTGAACGACGTCTGCAACACACTGAACAGTCGTAGTAATCGCAAGAATGTTGCGTGTACCGACCGAACCGTCGCTATTGCGGTAGCCCTCGAACGTGTAACCCTCCAGAGGCGGCATAACCGGCGCCTTGATGGTCGCGATCGGAAGATCGTCGAGGCCGGGAGGGGTTGGAATCCGAATGACGTGCTCGTTCACCCAGCTTCCCTTGGGCAGCGCCTGGCTCGCATACCCGATTACAACGTTGTACCGGACGACCTCATCGCCCTCAGCGAAATCCTTCAGCGCGACCTTGTGGCCTTGCGGCACCCGTTCGCGAAGTGCCAGACCATCTGGGAAAGTCGCTCCCTCCCCCAGTCCCCCGTCATTGACAACGATCGCGACGTTGTCATTGGGGTGCACGCGAATATAAAGCGGCGTCTGTTCCATTTGCATCTTCCTCTGAGCGGCGGGGTTCGCCCAATGACCCTGCTTAGTTTTACGTCATCATACAACGTACAACCTATTTTTGGATACCTATTTACCCTGGGAAATCTCTGAAAACCGCCATTTCCCGTTGCTCAGCCGAAAGCCTAGTTGTACGATAACATATAAGTAGTAACCGAAACCGAACCGAATTTCTTGGAACGCCCCATCATGACCACTCCGCAAGAACTCAAGCAAATCGTCTCCGACGGCCTCCTCTCCTTCCCGGTCACGGACTTTGACCAACAGGGCAATTTCCGCGCCGATACGTACGCAAGCCGCCTCGACTGGCTCGCGCCTTACGGCGCAACGGCACTGTTCGTAGCGGGCGGCACGGGCGAATTCTTCTCACTTACGCGTGATGACTACACAGCCGTCGTCCGTACGGCGACCGAAGTCTGCAAGGGCAAGGTGCCAATCCTCGCAGGGGCGGGTGGTCCGACGCGCGTTGCCATCGAGTACGCGAAAGAAGCGGAGCGCAATGGCGCGCAGGGCATCCTCCTGATGCCGCATTACCTGACGGAGGCCTCGCTCGACGGGATCGCAGCGCATGCCGAGGAAGTGTGCAAGGCAGTGCCCAATCTGGGCGTGATCATCTATAACCGGGCCAATTCGAAGCTGAACGCTGACATGCTCGAGCGCCTCGCCGATCGCTGTCCGAATCTGATCGGGTTTAAGGACGGTGTCGGCGACATCGAAAACATGGTGACGATCCGTCGCCGCCTGGGTGAGCGGTTTTCCTATCTCGGCGGCCTGCCGACGGCTGAAGTTTATGCAGCCGCGTATAAGGCCCTCGGCGTTCCGGTCTACTCGTCCGCCGTCTTCAACTTCATTCCGAAGACCGCCATGGACTTCTATCGTGCAATCGCATCGGACGATCACGCAACGATTGGAAAGCTGATTGACGACTTCTTCCTTCCTTACCTCGCAATCCGTAATCGCCGTGCGGGTTACGCAGTCAGCATCGTCAAGGCGGGCGCAAAGCTCGTTGGCCACGATGCCGGCCCGGTTCGCGCTCCGCTCACGGACCTCAACGACGAAGAACTGAGCCAGCTCGACGCTTTGATCAAAAAGCTCGGCGCGCAGTAAGCACGCCACGAGGAGACAGGCGGGGCTAGCCGCGCAGTTATGCCCAACAGCGACACAGGCACCCCGCTCGCTTTAAACAGAGGAAGATCGTCATGGAAATGAGCCGCACGGCAAATCCCGCGGACGCACTCAAGCGTACGAAGGTCCGCTACGTCATTCTGGCCCTTATTTTTGTCATCACGACATTGAACTACGCAGATCGCGCGACCTTGTCGGTCACCGGATCTGCAATGCGGGGAGAGTTCGGCTTCGATGCGGTCAAGATGGGATACATCTTTTCCGCATTTAGCTGGGCCTATGTTCTCTGTCAGATTCCAGCCGGCTGGCTGCTCGATCGCTTCGGAGCACGCCGAGTGTATGCCGCGAGCATCTTCCTCTGGTCTCTCTTTACATTGCTTCAAAGCTCGATCGGCCTGGCAGGGAGCGCCGCCGCAGCGGTAACCACGCTATTCATGTTGCGCTTTGTCATGGGGGCCGCTGAGGCGCCGGCGTTCCCTGCAAATGCAAAGGTCGTAGCGAGCTGGTTTCCTACAAAGGAACGCGGTACTGCCTCCGCTATTTTCAATTCGGCGCAATATTTCGCAGCTGTCGTGTTTACTCCGCTGATGGCGTGGATTACCCACGCCTTCGGCTGGCATTACGTCTACGTCGTCATGGGCTTTGCTGGACTGCTGCTGGCAATAACGTGGCTCAAGGTCATGAAAAACCCGGTGAACCATCCGGGCGTCAATAAACCGGAGCTCGAGTATATTGACCAGGGCGGTGGCCTCATTCACGGCCGAAAACTAGCCGACGCCGGTTCGCGCAGTCATCGCGGTGGCTGGGGCGTTGTGCGGCAACTGCTGGGCAATCGCATGCTGCTCGGCGTGTATCTCGCACAATTCTGCATCAACGTGCTTACCTATTTCTTCCTGACGTGGTTTCCGATCTACCTCGTTCAGGCCCGGCACATGACTATCCTCCAGGCAGGGCTCATCGCTTCCCTGCCGGCCATCTGCGGGTTCGGTGGCGGCGTTCTCGGTGGCGTGTTGTCGGACACACTTATACGACATGGTCGCTCGCTCACCGTCGCACGAAAGACGCCGATCGTTGGCGGCATGCTGCTGTCGTGCTGCATCGTCGGATGCAACTACGTCAATACCGATTGGGTCGTCGTTGCCCTTATGTCGCTTGCCTTCTTCGGGAAGGGTCTGGGTGCACTTGGATGGGCTGTGGTCGCAGACACCTCACCCAAGGAAGCGATTGGCCTGTCTGGATCGATCTTCAACATGTTCGGCAACGTTGCCGGTATCGTCACCCCCATTGTGATCGGGTATCTCGTCGCACAGTCTGGTGGCTCGTTTAACGGCGCCCTGGCTTTTGTAGGTGCCAATGCGCTGATTACAGTGTTCTGTTATCTCGTCATCGTTAAAGAGATCAAGCGCGTAGAGCTTAGTCACGACTAGTCCAAAGTTACTGGAGCAGGAGAAGTCCATCGGCAAACAAGGCGAGATCGCCCATAAGCTAATGTACGTCGACCTGGTGGTCCTCGACGAACTGGGCTACCTGCCGTTCAGCCAAACCGGTGGCGCATTGCTGTTCCACTTGCTCTCGAAGCTGTATGAACACACGAGTGTCGCGATCACCACCAACCTCAGCTTCGGTGAGTGGGCGACCGTGTTCGGGGACGCAAAGATGACGACGGCGCTGCGGGACCGCGTCACCCATCACTGCCACATCGTCGAAACAGGCAATGAATCCTGGCGCTTCAAGTCCAGTTCTGCCAAGGCGAAGGCAACTAGAAAGAGAGCAGCAAAAGCAGCAGGCAGTGAGGAGTTATCCACACCGGAATAGATGTACTACGCTGTCTCGGGGTGGGTCAAGATTCAGTGGAAATCAACACGCCAGCGTCGCGGCGTTGATGGCTTCGGCCGTCATCGGACCGTTGCCGAACTGCTCGAGCAACTCGGCCGGAATCGCCGGCAGAGCCGCGGCTGGGCTTTCGGTTTGCGAGGCATAAACTCTCCTTGGGAGCATGTTATGCCTTAAACACAAAATTCCTGACAGGCCCGAGCGGCGGCATGGTTTGGCGCATCACGCGAGACCTAGGCGGAAGCCCTATCGCAACTCGACGTTAGGGCGTCCGTCGTCACCCCCCTGGACGTAACAAAAACGACCCTGCTGCATGCGACCGCCTATTCGGGTATTCCGCATCGTCTCAGCGCGTTCAAGGCCGCGCATGAGGTGCTGGTGGCGGAGGGGGTGTTGAAGTAACGACGCGGTTGAAGCCGGGGGTTCCGTCATCGGACACCCCGGCATGGGCGAGCGCTCGCGCCCGCCGGCATCACAGCGCGTTCGGCGCCCCCTTCCCGTCAAGCACCGCCGCGACGTTGTCGAGCGCGGTGAACCCCATCTGGTCGCGCGTCTCGATGGTCGCACTCGCCATGTGCGGCGACAGAAACACATTGTCGAGGGTGGCAAAGCGCGGATCGATGTTGGGCTCGTTCCGATAGACGTCGAGCCCCGCGGCGAACAGCCGGTGCGAAGTCAAGGCGTCGTACAGCGCATCTTCGTCGACCAGAGTGCCCCGCGCCGCATTCACGAACACGGCACCGTCGCGCAGCAAGCCGAATTCGCGGCGTGTCATCAACGGCGTGCCGCCGCCGGGCACATGCAACGTCAGGATGTCGCACTGCGGCAGCAGCGTGTCGAGATCCCCGCAATAGCGCGCGCCGGCCTCGATCTCGGGCGCTGCGGGACGCCGGTCGGTATAGACGATCCTCATCCCGAAGCCGCGTGCACGCTGCGCGACTGCACGGCCGATCCGGCCGAAACCGACAATCCCGAGCGTCTTGCCGTTCACGCGCGTGCCGAGCATGTCGGTCATGCCGAACGACTTTCCCCACCCCGAGCGCACGATACGCTCGTACTCCGATGCACGCCGGCACGCGGCCAGCACCAGCAGCATCGTGAAATCGGCCGTGCAGTCGGTCAGCGCATCGGGGGCGTTGCTGACCGCGATTCCGCGTGCGCGTGCGGCGGCGACATCCATGTGGTCGTACCCGGCGCTCGCGTTCGCGATGATCTTCACGCTCGGCGGCAATGCTGCGATGTGCTCGGCCTGCAGCCCCGATTTCTTGCCGATCAGCACCGCCGGCGTCTCGTAGCGATTGCAGAACTCGACGACGGACGACGCATCCATGTCGGCGTCCGTTACATACGCGTTGAATTCGGATTCTGCGCGTGCGGCGACTGCGGCGGGAACGCGTCGCGCAACCAACAGGCGGGTGCGATTGTTGTCAGGCATGGTCTCGTCCTTGGGTCGGAAAACGGAACACAGCCTACGAAGCGCAGTCGGCGCAGGTCAATATTGATTGGTTCGATCAACATGTCCGCGCGGCATTGAGCGACCGGATAATCGACCGATTCCGATCATTTCCTCTGCTATGCGCGATGCCGTGCCGGCGCGCGAACGGCGCAGTCGCGAGCTCAGGAAAACCCTGACGCCAGCCCGTCGGGACGGGGCGGTTGATGTTGATTGAAAGAATCAAGATTGCTGCGAAATCGTCGCCGCGCAATGCTTTTTGCATGTTCAACGGACTGAAGACGAGGGCGTGAAAATGCAGGCAGAGAAGAGAATCGCGGCAGTGACGGGCGCCGGCACCGGAATCGGACAGGCAGCGGCGGTAGCGCTCGCGCAAGCCGGTTTCAGCGTCGCGCTGCTCGGCCGGCGCATTGATCCACTACTCGCGACGCAGGAGATCGTCGAGCGGGCAGGCGGCGTGGCCGCGGTCATTCCGACCGACGTTTCCGACGAGGCATCGGTCGATGCGAGCTTCACGCGGATTGCGCATGACTTCGGCCGCCTCGACGTGCTGTTCAACAACGCGGGCCGCAACGCGGGCGCCGTGCCGCTCGACGATTATTCGCTTGAGTTCTGGAACGACGTGGTCGCCACCAACCTGACCGGCATGTTCCTGTGCGCACGCGCCGCGTGGCGCCAGATGAAGCGCCAGACGCCGCAAGGCGGCCGCATCATCAACAACGGTTCGATCTCCGCACACACGCCGCGCCCGAACACGATCGCGTACACGGCCACGAAGCACGCGGTCCTCGGCATCACGCGTTCGCTCGCGCTCGACGGGCGGCCATTCAACATCGCGTGCGGCCAGATCGATATCGGCAACGCCGCCACGTCGCTGACCGAGCGGATGAAAAACGGCGTGCTGCAGGCCGACGGCCGCATCGCGCCCGAGCCGCGCGTCGACGTTGCGCACGTCGCGAACGCGATCGTGCAGATGGCGAGCCTGCCCCTCGAAGCGAACATTCTGAACATGACAATCATGGCGAGCGCGATGCCCTTCGTCGGACGCGGCTGACAGGACGCGCGCCGGCACACGCGGCAGGTGCACCGGCACAACCATCACAAAACAGGAGACGACATTGAAAACCGCTGAAGAACAGGTTTCGGTCATGCGCGAGTTCGACGCGCACGCAGGCGCCGCCAGGCGATCGCGGGTGCGCTACGGCGTGCTGTCGATGCTGCTGGTGGCCACCGTCCTCAACTACGTCGATCGCTCGGCGCTCGGTATCGTCGCGCCGGCGTTGTCGAAGGATCTCGCGCTTACCCGCGTGCAGATGGGCGAGCTGTTCGCCGTGTTCGGCCTCGCCTACTCGATCGCGCTGCTGCCGGCTGGCGCTCTCGCCGACCTGCTCGGCTCGCGCGTCGCGTATGCGCTATCGCTCGTCGGTTGGTCGCTGGCCACGCTGACGCAAGGGCTCGCGCATGGCTACCACATGCTGCTCGGCTCTCGGCTAGCGATGGGCGCGCTCGAAGCGCCCGCGTTTCCGTCGAACGCGCGCGCGGTGACGATGTGGTTCCCGGTCCAGGAGCGCGGCTTCGCGACGAGCGTGTACGTGATGGGTCAGTACATCGGCACGCCGCTCTTCACCGGGCTATTGCTGTGGATCTCGTCGGCATTCGGCTGGCGCGCCGTGTTCTTCGCGACCGGCGCGTTCGGCATTCTGTTCAGCGTCGTCTGGTACCGGCTCTATCGCGATCCGTCGCGCCATCCACGCGTCAACGCGGCCGAGCTGCAGTACATCACCGAAGGGCAGCCGGTAGTGACGGCGCGCGACCGGTTCGACTGGCGCATGGCGCTGCGCCTGCTGGGCTATCGGCAGATCCTCGCGATCTGTCTCGGCAAGTTCTGCAACAACACGCTGCTGGTGTTCTTCACGACCTGGTTCATGACCTACCTTGTCGAGGAACGGCACATGTCGATGATCAAGGTCGGTTTCTTCCAGGCGATGCCGTTCATCGGCGCGACGCTCGGGATCCTTATCGCGGGCTATTTGTCCGATCTCTGCATCCGGCGCGGCGTATCAATGTCGTCGTCGCGCAAGGCGCCCCTCGTGATCGGCACCTTCCTCGGCGCATCGATCGTGCTCGTCAATTTCGTGCAGTCGAACACGCTGGTGATCGCGATCCTAACCGTCGCGTTCTTCGCACAGGGAATCGGCTCGATGTCGTGGGCGGCGGTGTCCGAGATCGCGCCGAAACGCTATGTCGGGCTCACCAGCAGCATCACGAGCCTCGCAGCAAATATCGCAGCTGTCACCACGCCGCTGATGATCGGCTACGTGGCGCAGCACACCGGCAACTTTTTCTGGGCGCTGAACCTGATGGGTGCGATCTGCCTCCTCGGCACGCTGTCGTACTCGGTGCTGCTCGGCAAGCTGTCGCGTATCGAGCTCTGACCCGGTTCGCCCCCTTTTACGCTCCACTGCACGTACCGCACACGACCATGATCGAATTCAAATGGGATCACCTGCAACTCTGCTCGGCTGATGCCGAGGCCACCGCCGCGTGGTTCGCGCGCTGCCTGAACGCCGAAATCGTGCGGCGCCCCGGCCGCGTCGACCTGCGGATCGGGGCAATCAACCTCTTCATCACGGCGCTGCCGGACGCGCGTCCGGCGATCGTGCCGGACGGCGCGCGCATGCAAGGGATCGACCACTTGGGCGTGCTGGTCGAGGATCTGGATGCGGCTTACGCGCATCTGGTCGACAACGGCGCGGAGATCGTCCAGCCCGTCACGCGGATCCGCGCCGGCGTGCGCGGCTGTTTCGTGCGCGCGCCCGGCGACATCCTCGTCGAGGTGCTCGAGCGGCGCCCGGCCGAGATGACATTCAACTGAACCCGGTCTATAGTCGGCGCAAGCGGTCGCACACCGGCCGCATCCTCACCACGACTCACCATGCAGAACTGGATCACCCTGACGGAAGCGGCACGGCGGCTCGGCGTGCGGGCGCAGACCGTCTATGCGTACGCGAGCCGCGGCAGCATTGCCGTGATGCAGGATCCCGACGATCCGCGCAAGAGCCTGTATCGGGCCGAGGATGTGGTCGCGCTGTGCCGCAAGAAGCAGGTCGGGCGCAAGCGAGCGGCGCTCGCGGCCAGCGCGATCTTTGGCGCCGAGCCGTGCATCTACAGCGGCATCACCACGTTCTCGAAGGGTCGCGCATGGTATCGCGGCCGCGACAGCATTGAACTCGCAGATAGCGCGACGCTCGAGGAAACGGCTTCGCTGCTCTGGCAGGCCACCGCGCCGGTGTCGTTCGACGCGCCGGTGATCGTGCTGCCGCCCGGCGAGCGTGACCGGCAATGTGCGTTCACGATGCTCGCGACGCTGGCCGCGTTTGGCCATTCGACGCTCGGCCGGCTCGACAGCGCGCTGCACATCGAGGCCGGGCAACTCGTTGCGATCGTGTCGCGCGCGTTCGGCGCGCACGACAACGCCGGCGCAAGACCGCTTCACACCCATCAGCGGCTCGCGGCCGGCTGGGGCCTCGATAGCCATGGCGCAGACTTGCTGCGCCGCGCGATGGTGCTGGTCGCCGATCACGAGATCACGAGTTCGGCATTCGCCGCGCGCATCACCGCATCGACCGGCGCGTCGCTCGCGGGCTGCCTGCTGACGGGGCTCGCGACGTTGTCGGGGCCGCTGCACGGCGACGCGTCGGGACGCGTGCGCGCAGTGTTCGACGATGTGCAACGAATGGGTGCCGAGCATGTCGTCGATCATCACTTGAAGTCGGCGATCCCGATTCCCGGTTTCGGTCATCATCTTTACCCCGAGGGCGATCCGCGTGCGGCCTCGCTACTCGCGCGACTCGATCCCCCGGCGGAACTCGCGCACTTCGTGGACAAGGTCACGACGCTCACCGGCCAGCGGCCGACCATCGATGTCGCGCTAGCGATGCTGTCGGTGCAACTTCAGTTGCCGCGCGATGCGGCGTTCGGGCTGTTCTCGATTGCGCGCAGCGTCGGGCTGCTCGCGCACTGCATCGAGCAGCTGCGCGTCGGCAAGGTGATCCGGCCGCGCAGCCGCTATATGGGGCCGACGCTCGACGATCGGCATCTGCGGCCCGCCGCTGACGACGACGGCAAACAGGCGAAAGCCGGCTTAATCGCGAAGAACCGCGTGTTCAAAGTGGTGGAGTAACATGCGTGACGACAGCGATGCTTGTCTTCACGCCAAACGAAGCGGCGGGAGTACGCGCGGCAACCTCGCGCCAAACACGTCAAAAGCGCCGGTCGTCACAGCATGCCCGCAGCTTTCCCGTCATTCAGTGCTGCTCAGCGCGCGTCAGAATTCGTCCCCAGCACCAATCACCGCACCGAAGTCCGACTACGTATTGCCACTCACCGACGCCTTGATGGCGCAGCGGTTGCTCTCCATCACATACGAATGCCAGGCGGTGAACCGTTGCTGGCAGTGACTTTCCTTTGCGCGACAAGTAAAGATCGAATCAAGAACCTTAGCTCAGCATCCGTCGACGGTGGCAGCAGGCGAGAGTCGGGGTTACACGCGAGCGTCTTCTGCGTGTCGGCCGGCGCTGCTTCGAGCAACCCACGATGCGGAGCGTGATGGTAGCGTCTCCCAATCTCAACCGCGAGCCATCGCTCGAATTCTCGAGGCGTCAACAACACGCCGTCTTTTCGAACTACCCCCTTTGCGGCCCTCTATGGGATGACCCAGTCGCTCCCGGCAGGCCCCGGACGCGCTCCATCAAGGTGCGGATCAAGCGCTCAATGTGCCCGCCAAAATGCGGCCGCCCGACTGAACGATACATGGGGTCGATGCCGTATTCACGACACCCGCTGCGAAGTGCCCTGCTTTTCCAAGCACTTCAACATCCGCCGCTGGCCGCCCTGCTGGCCCACCATCGAGCCACTGCCCAGCACGGGTGGACCAGCGCTGAACCGGCAGCGCGTCTCAATGACAGAAATGACTGATTCGGTCATATCAGGGTTTTCATTGATCGTTCCGATCACAAAACAGGCTAAAATGCACATATCGATCAATTTATTGATTGGAACGAGCAAGTCAATTCACCGATATCGGCCGGGATTTCTATGCGTCCGGATAGCGTCGGAGGACATATCCAGCGGCGCAATCCTGACCGCCGGTGCGCAGCGTCCGCTGATGTCGACACACCCCATGGAGATGGCGTTTCCGCCGCCGTCCCAGTTGCGATGGAGCAAGCATGTCAATTTCGCTAAAGGGAATCGTTCCCGCGCTGATTACGCCGATGACGGCGGACGAGAACGTCGATGAAGACGGCCTGCGCGCGCTGGTCGAACGGCTGATCGAGTCGGGCGTGCACGGCCTCTTCGTGCTCGGCACCAACGGCGAATTTATCGCGCTGAATGAAGAAGAGAAGCTGCGCATCGCCCGCATCGCGGTCAGCCAGGCCCGCTCGCGCGTGCCCGTGATCGCGGGCACCGGCGCCTATGCGACGCGTGACGTGATCGATTTGAACCGGAAGATGACCAACGTCGGCGTGGACGCCGTATCGGTCATCACGCCGTATTTCAACGGCGCGACGCAACCGGAGCTCTACACCCACTACAAGAAGATCGCCGACGCCACGCCGCTGCCGGTCATGCTCTACACGATTCCCGCGAAGGCGGGCATCACGCTGACGGTCGATACGGTACGGCGCCTGTCCGAGATTCCGAACATCCGCGGCATCAAGGACAGCGGCGGCGACTTCGATCGCCTGCTGCAGCTGATCAACCTGCGGCGCGACGACTTCTCAGTCTTCACCGGCACCGACTCGATGATTCTCTGGACGCTGATCGCGGGTGGCGACGGTGCGGTCGCCGCGACGACCAATGCCGTCCCGCATGTCGTCATGTCGATCTGGAACAAGTTCAAGGCCGGCGATATCGCCGGCGCACGCGCCGCACAGGAATCGCTGCGTGCGCTGCGCGATGCGTTCGCGCTCGGCACGATGCCCGTCGTGCTGAAAACGGCCGCGCAGATGCTCGGGATGCCTGCCGGCCCCGCGCGGTCTCCCGCCCAGCCGCTCGACGCCAGCGCCCGCGAGCGCCTGGCGCAAGCGCTCTCCATTTACCACGACGCCGCGCGCGGCCACTGAAACGGGTCACCAGCATGACTACCTATCACTTCCAGACCGTCAAGCACATCGTCCATGGCGCCGGCAGCCTCGCCACGCTTCCCGACAAGCTGTCGCTGCTCGATACGGCGGTCGAGCGCATTGCGCTGATCACGCAACCTGCGATGGACGAACTCGGCATCGCCGATCGCGTGATCGAATCGCTCAACGCGAAAGACATCGAGGTTCGCATCATTCGCGGCGTCGAGCCGGAACCGACCATTGGCAACGTCGAGACAGTTTTCAAGGAGCAGATCGAGCCGTTTGCGCCGCAGGCGATTCTCTCGATCGGCGGCGGCAGCGTGCTCGATGCGGCAAAACTGTTCTCGGTGCGGCTGACCAACGACGAACCGCTGCGAAACTGGCTGGGCATCGACCTGATCAAGCATCCGGGCATGCCGATGATCCTGGTGCCGACGACGGCCGGAACCGGCTCCGAAGTCACGCCCAACGCAATCGTGACGCTGCCGGACGAATCGCTGAAGGTCGGGATCGTCAGCCGTCACCTGCTGCCGCAGATCGTCATTCTGGATGCAGAGCTGACGCTCGGCCTGCCGAAGCCGATCACGGCCGCGACCGGGATGGACGCATTCGTGCACGCGCTCGAGTCGTACATCTCGACGAAGGCGAACCCGGTCAGCGACATGTACGCGATGGAGTCGATGCGCCTGATCGGCGCGAACATCGTCGAAGCGTACGAGAACGGCCAGTCGCTGAAGGCACGCGAAGCGATGATGCTCGGGTCGATGTACGGCGGCCTCGCACTCACCGCCGCCGGTACCGCAGCGGTGCATGCCCTCGCCTACCCGCTCGGCGGAATGTTCAACGTCACGCATGGCGTGGCAAACGCGATGCTGCTGCCGCATGTGATGGCGTTCAATCTCGATGCGATCGAAGGCCGGCTGTCGAACGTTGCGCGCGCACTCGATCTGGCGTCGAAGGCCGACCCGGACGCGGTCGCGGCACGCAAGCTGATCGACAAGATGGAGGAATGGACCGCAGCCGTCGACATTCCGCAGGACCTGCGCAAGTTCGGCGTGTCCGAAGAACATCTCGACGCGCTCGCGGACGCTGCATCGAAGGTCAAGCGCCTGCTTGGCAACAACCCGAAGGCGCTGACGCTCGACGACATGAAGTCCATCTACAGCCGCCTGCTGCCATGAACGCAGTCGCACAGAGTGCTGCACGGCTCCTGATCGTCGCCGACGACCTGTCGGGCGCGGCCGATTGCGCGGTGGCCGGGCTGCGTCACGGCTTGACGGCCATGGTTCTGCTCGACGCGGAGCGCGCACCGGCCCAGGCGAGCGGCATCGACATTCTGTCGGTCGACGTGGACGCGCGCCGTACGTCGAAGGAAGAGGCGGCCCGACGCAACGTCGCCGCCGTCGATTCGCTGTCGCGTGCCGGCATGCGCATCTACAAGAAGGTGGACTCCACGCTGCGGGGCAATGTCGCGGCTGAGGTCGCCGCGCTGGCGTCGCGCCTCGGCATGGCGATCGTGTGCCCCGCCTACCCGGCATCCGGCCGTACCACCCGCGACGGGCGGCAATGGGTGCGCGGCGTACCGGTCGAAGCAAGCGAATACTGGCGCAACGAGAACATCCCGGGCAAGGCCGACCTGGTTGCGCTGCTCTGCGCCGAACATCTGCGCATCGCGCATGCGTCAATCGATGCGGTACGCGGCGAACCGGACACGCTCGCGGCACTCCTGCGGCAACTGCAGTCAGACGAAGTGCAAGCCGTCGTGTGCGATGCGGAGTCCGACGAGGATTTGCAACGAATCGCCCGCGCATCCGTCACGCTCGAGCACGTCTTCTGGGTCGGCTCGGCAGGCCTGGCCCCTGCCGTCATCGAAGCGCTGGAGCCGCCGCGCAGCATGACGGGCAAGGCGGTCGACAGTCAGGATCCGCAAGGACCCGTGCTCACCGTCGTCGGCAGCATGTCGAGCGTTTCGCATGCGCAACTGGACTGCCTCAAGGCGAACGCCGGCACCGACCTCGTCGCGCTTGAAGTCGCACTCGCGGCGCTCGACGCTCCACATAGCGACGTAACGACGGTCGTATGCGAGGCCCTGCGTCGCGGCCGCCATGTGGTGGTGTCGTTGAGCCAGGCGCAGCGCGGCGACGTGAAGGACGGGCTGCTGTTCTGCAACCGTCTCGCGACCTTGCTGGCGCCCGCCGTGCCCTATGCAGGCGGAATCATCGCAACGGGAGGCGAGACGGCGCGCGCACTGCTCACCGCGGCCGGCGCGAGCGCGTTGCGGGTCGTCGACGAAATCGAGGACGGCATGCCGCTGCTCGAATGCCAGCTGCAAGGCAAGGCACTCCCCGTCGTGACCAAAGCGGGCGGCTTCGGCCGGCCCGAATCGATCCATCACGCCTGGTGTCGGCTTGCGAATGCACGCAAGACGGCCGACACGGCGCAATCCAATCAGTGAAGGGAACTGCCATGGACAACCGTCCCATCATCGGCATCACCATGGGCGACGCGGCCGGCGTCGGACCGGAAATCATCATGAAGAGCCTCGCCCATGCGTCCGTGTACGAGCAGTGCCGCCCCGTGGTCATCGGCGACGCCGCGCGCTTGCGGGACGCCGGTCGCCGGGCGGGCGTCGATCTCGAGGTTCGCACGGTCGGCCAGCCGTCCGGCGGCGCGTTCCGCGTGGGGGTCGTCGATTGCATCGACCTCGCGCTCATTCCGGCGGACCTGCCGTACGGAAAGCTGTCGCCCGTCGCGGGAGACGCCGCCTATCAATACATCGCCCGCACCGTCGAACTGACGTCGAAAGGCGAGCTCGACGCAATCTGCACCGCGCCGCTCAACAAGGAAGCGCTGCATGCCGGCGGGCATATTTTCCCCGGCCACACGGAAATGCTCGCACACCTGACGGGCATCGACGAAGTGTCGATGATGCTGGTCGCGCCGAATCTCCGCGTGATTCACGTGACGACGCACATCGGCCTGCTCGACGCGATCCGCAAGATCGAGCCGGGCCTCGTGCAACGCACGATCGAACGTGCCCATGACACGCTGGTTCGCGCCGGCATCGCGAATCCGCGCATCGGCGTGTGCGGGATCAACCCTCATGCCGGCGAGAACGGCCTGTTCGGCTACGGCGAGGAGGAAGAGAAGATCGTGCCGGCGGTGCAACTCCTGCAGGCGCGCGGGTGGGACGTGGAAGGCCCGCTGCCAGCGGACACGCTGTTCTTCCGTGCGGGCCGCGGCGATTTCGACGTGGTCGTCGCGATGTATCACGACCAGGGACACGGGCCTGTGAAGGTGATGGGCCTCGAAGCCGGCGTGAACGTGACGGTCGGCCTGCCAGTCATCCGCACATCGGTCGACCATGGCACCGCGTTCGACATCGCCGGCAAGGGCATCGCCGACGAACGCAGCCTGCTGGAAGCCTTCCGCCAGGCCGTGGATCTTGCGACACGACGCAACGAGTCGTCGCCCGTCGCCACCGCCGCGTAAGCGACACGAGCGACACAAGCGGCACAAGCACGACACGCATCGACCCGGGAGCGATACCGGCAGACACATGCCGGATCGCTCGACGCACCCGAACGTACATCAACCGAAGGTAACGTGGAGACAAACGATGGCCACCTTCAGTTCCTGGGATACAGCCACCATCATCGGCATGGTTGTCATCTACATCGTGATTACCAGCCTGATCAGTATTCGCCTGCGCAGTCGCAATTCCGAACAGTTCATGGTGGCCGGGCGGTCGATGCCCGCGCTGGTGGTCGCCATCCTGCTGATGTCCGAATTCATCGGCGCGAAATCGACGGTCGGGACCTCGCAGGAGGCCTTCTCGGCCGGCATCGCGGCGTCGTGGTCGGTCCTCGCGGCAGCCATCGGCTTTCTGCTGTTCGGCCTGTTCATGGCCAAGCGCCTGTATGCGTCCGGTGAGTTCACGATCTCCGGTTTCATCGCGCAACGCTACGGCCACGGAGCCAAGCTCGCCGTCTCGGCGATCATGATCTACGCGCTGTTCGTCGTGAACGTCGGCAACTACGTGAGCGGCGCGGCGGCAATCTCCACGGTCATGCACATCAACCTGCCGACGGCCGCCGTCATCACCGCGATCGTCAGCACCATCTACTTCGTCTGGGGCGGCCTCAAGAGCGTCGCGTACCTGACGGTCGTCCACAGCGCGGTGAAGCTGCTCGGGATCGCGATCCTGGTGGGCGTCGCGTGGAAGCTGTCGGGCGGCATCGCGCCGATGGCGCAGCACATGCCCGCGCACTACTTCACATGGAGCGGTGCGCTGTCGGGCGGCACGATCGGCGCGTGGATCATCGGCACGGCCGGCGCGATCTTCTCGACGCAGTTCATCATCCAGGCCATCTCGGCCACCCGCAGCCCCGAGGGCGCGCGTGCGTCTTCGCTGATCGCCGCATTCCTGTGCGTGCCGATCGGGCTCGCGCTCGGCTTCATCGGCGTGACGGCGAAGTACCTGTACCCGAACATCAAGAGCCTGTACGCGCTGCCGGTGTTCCTGCAGCACATGAACCCGATCCTGGCCGGCATCGTCACGACGTCGCTGGTGGCATCGATCTTCGTGAGCGTCTGCACCGTGGCGCTGGCCATCGCATCGCTGATCGTCAAGGACTTCTACGTACCGCGCTTCCATCCGACGCCGGACGTCGAACTGAGAATGACGCGCTGGATCTCGCTGGTCGTCGGCTTCCTGCCGCTGATCTTCGTGCTGTTCGTCCCGCAGATCCTCGCGCTGTCGTTCTTCAGCCGCGCGCTTCGCCTGTCCGTCTCGATCGTCGCGCTGATCGGCATCTACCTGCCGTTCTTCAGCTGCAAGCGCGGCGCCGTGTCGGCCCTGATCGTCGCGACGATCGCCACGACGCTCTGGTACCTGCTCGGCAATCCGTTCGGCATCGACAACATGTACGTCGCACTCGTGTCGCCCGCCATCGTGCTGGTCGTCGGCAAGCTGCTGTTCCATGGCGAGGACTCGAACCTGCGCGACAAGCGCCTCACGCACCGCGAATCGCACTAACCTCGCAACCTCAGAGATATTTCATGAGCACGAACCTCGTTGAAGCGGCGAGCGCCGCGTCGGATCATTGCGTTCGCACGGCATATGCGGACGCGGAACGGCAAGAAGCGTTTCTGCCGACCGCATGCGTGCAGAACCACGCGGCCAACCTGCACACCCTCGCGAACGGCGACCTGCTGTGCGTCTGGTTCGGCGGTACCCAGGAAGGCATTCCCGACGTGTCCATCTACCTGTCGCGTCTCGCGGCCGGGACGAGCGAGTGGTCGCAGCCCCGGAAGCTGTCGGACGACCCGACCCGCTCCGAACAGAACCCGGTGCTGTTCACCGCACCGGACGGCCGCCTGTGGCTGATCTACACCGCGCAGTTGTCAGGCCACCAGAACACCGCGATCGTTCGCCGCCGCGTGTCGATGGACGACGGCATCACCTGGGGCCCCGTCGAAACGCTGTTCGACCGCCCGGGCACGTTCGTGCGCCAGCCGATCGTCGCGCTCGACAGCGGCACGTGGATCTGCCCGATCTTCCTGTGCCGCACGGAGCCCGGCGAACGCTGGGTCGGCAACGACGACGTCAGCGCGGTCATGGTGTCCGACGACGAGGGTGCGTCGTGGACGCTGCACGAGGTACCGGACAGCGTCGGCTGCGTGCACATGAACGTTCACGTGCTGCACGACGGCTCGCTGCTGGCGCTCTACCGCAGCCGCTGGGCGGACTTCGTCTACGCGAGCCGCTCGACGGACGGCCGCACGTGGAGCGCGCCAGAGCCGACCGACGTGCCGAACAACAACTCGTCGGTTCAGTTCACTGTGCTGCACAACGGTCACCTCGCGCTCGTGTTCAACGAAAGCGATGCGTCGCACAGCAAGGCGCGCCGCGCATCGCTGTACGACGACATCGAAGACTCCGAGGACAGCGGCGAGCTGCGCGACCAGAAGGCGTCCGCGCACGGCACCGCCTTCTGGGGTGCGCCGCGCGCGCCGATGTCGCTGGCCATCTCCGAGGACGGCGGCAGGACGTGGCGCCGCCGCCGCAACCTGGAAATCGGCGACGGCTACTGCATGACGAACAATTCGGCGGACCAGCGCAACCGGGAATATTCGTATCCGTCCATCGTGCAGTCGGCGGACGGCGCGTTGCACATCGCCTTCACCTGGTTCCGCCAGAAGATCAAGTACGTGCGCGTCGACGAAGCGTGGGTTCGCGGTCGGTGATGCCCGCCGGTGCCACTGGCCGGTCACCGCGGCAATTGGATAAACTTGTCGGTCGCGAGGCGCGGACCAGCGCGCCCATTCGATCAGACCAGGAATTCACGCACATGAAAGTGACCAGGCGCCGGGAGGCGATGCTGCAGGCCGTGCTCGGTGGCATGACGGACGTAGCGACGTTGTGCGAGCACTTCGGGATGTCGGAAGCGACGGTGCGCCGGGACCTGCGGGCGCTGGCGAGCGACCGCCGCATTCTTCGCACGTACGGCGGTGCCGCCGCGGTGGGCGGCCACGAGCCGGAGGCGTCGCTCGAGGAACGGCGCATCAGCTCGCAGGAGCAGAAGGAAGCGATCGCGCACGCGGCGAGCGCGTTCGTCGAAGCCGGCGACACCGTGTTCCTCGACGGCGGCACCACGACGGCGGCGCTCGCGCGCCTGCTTGCCGGACGGACGGACGTGCACGTGGTCACCAACAACCTGCTCGTCGTGAGTCCGCTCGCGTCGTCGGGCGTGCCGGTGACGGTAATCGGCGGCGACGTGCGGTCGTCCAGCATGAGCACGCTCGGGCCGCTCGCGCAGATCGCGCTGAGCCGGTTGAGCGTCGACAAGGCCTTCCTAGGCGCCGATGGCGTGGTCGCCGAACTGGGCTTGTGCGAGGCAAGCAGCGAGCAGTCGTATCTGAAGGAGTGCGTGATGCGGCAGGCCGCCGAGGTCTTCGTGCTCGTGACGGCGGACAAGCTCGGGCGCGCAAGCCAGCAACACTGGACGCCACTCGAGCGCGACTGGACGCTCGTGACGGATGACGGCGCGCTGCACGAGCAACTCGAACCGTTTCATGCGCAGGCGCGGGTCACGGTTCACGCAGTCGGCACAAAACCGGCGACCGCCTCCGGCAGTTCACCGCAGGTTCAAACGTAACGGGAGAGATCGTGGCGCAACGGGAGCAGTCGGGTTCGGTTTCACGTCATGCCGTCGTCACCGGTGCGTCGTCGGGAATCGGCCGCGCAATCGTCGAGCGGCTGCTCGCCGACGGCTGGCGCGTCACCGGACTGTGCCGGTCGCACGTCGAAACGGCGCACGATTCGCTGACGATCGTGCCGGTCGACGTCACCGACTTTGTGGCGCTCGCGCCTGTGTGCGACGCGCTGGGCGCGGTCGACACGCTCGTGCATGCGGCGGGCTTCATGCGCACCGCGCCGCTCGGCCAGCTGTCGCATGACGACGGCGCGGCGATGTGGCGGCTGCACGTCGAAGCCGCGACGTTTCTCGCCGATCGCCTGGTGCCACGGATGCCGGCCGGCGGACGCATCGTGCTGCTGGGCAGCCGCACCGCCAACGGCGCGGCCACGCGCAGCCAGTATGCGGCGACCAAATCCGCGCTGGTGGGCCTCGCGCGATCGTGGGCGGCTGAACTCGCGCCGAAGGGCATCACCGTCAACGTCGTCGCGCCCGGTGCAACGAACACGCCGTTCCTGCGCGATCCGGCGCGCGCGGCAACACCCCCGAAGCGTCCACCGATCGGGCGATTCATCACGCCCGAGGAAGTCGCCGCGCTGACCGGCTTTTTGCTGAGCCCTGATGCAAGCGCAATCACCGGCCAACAGATCGTCATGTGCGGCGGTGCATCGCTTTAACCTAGCGCGGCGCAGCCACGAACGCACGCAACATCGCTGGCGGGATAAGTTCCACTATCCTGCTTGCGCATTAGCCCAACGTCAGGAGCTGTACGAGACAGCGAATGGCCATTCTGGCGCGCCGCGAACGACTCTGAACGACGGTGGATTCAACCGGTCGATGCAACACACTAGACGCTGCGTATGCAGTGGAGGTGTTGCAAATAAAACAGCGGCGCAGGATCTACTACACCGAGACTCAAAAGGCCCTGATGTGGGAGCGGTGGCGCAAGGGTGACACGCTTCATCAGATTGCCCAACTGTTCGATCGCCACCATTCCTCTATTCAGGGGATTCTCGTCAGGACTGGCGGAATACAGCCAGCGCCTCGACACCGTTCAAAGCTGGCCTTGACGCTTGCCGAACGCGAGGAAATCTCGCGCGCAGTCGTCGCCGGCCAGTCGATTCGATCGATAGCGGCGCGGTTAGGACGTGCGCCATCTACTATCAGCCGCGAAGTGCAGCGAAATGGCGGAAGGCAGTACTATCGGGCGACCCAGGCCGACGCGCTCGCCTGGGACCGCGCACGGCGCCCAAAGACATGTAAGCTGGTCAGGAATCGGACACTCGCCCAGGTTGTGGCAAGCAAGCTCCGATTGCAGTGGTCGCCGGAGCAGATTGCGGGTTGGCTCAAGCACGTGTATGCGGTCAACAAGGACTATCAGGTGTCGCACGAGACTATCTATCGGAGCCTCTATATCCAGGCCCGTGGTGCGCTGAAAAGAGAACTGCTGGAACACCTGCGCCGTTCTCGGGCGATGCGTCGATCGCGTCAACACACACTAAAGACCGAGGACCGCACGAACATCCGCGATGCCATATCGATCAGTGAACGCCCGGGCACGGCCGAGGATCGAGCAATACCCGGGCACTGGGAAGGCGATCTTCTGTTCGGCAACGCCAACAGTCAGATTGCAACACTCGTCGAACGCCAGACCCGGTTCGTGATGTTGGTGAAGATTGCCAGCAAGGACTCTGACGCTGTCGTCAATGCTCTGATAAGACACGCCGGCAAGCTTCCGCAGGAATTGTATAAATCGCTGACGTGGGATCGGGGTACGGAGATGGCTGGCCACAAGCGCTTCACTGTCGCGACGGACATCAAGGTCTACTTCTGCGATCCCCAGCATCCCTGGCAACGCGGCACGAACGAAAACACGAATGGGCTTCTGAGACAGTACCTCCCAAAAGGAACGGACCTCTCTACCTACTCGCAGGCCAAGCTTAACGCCATTGCCCGACGGCTCAACGAACGTCCCCGCAAGACACTAAACTTCGATACACCGGCTGAACGATTCCATCAAGCTGTTGCATCGACCGGTTGAATCCACCACCCCGTTCGGTCACTCGCACCCATGCGGGGAATGTCAGCTTTCGGAAACCGGTTCTTGTCATTCATGCTGGCAGCCTGATGCCTTTTGCTGCAGCCATTTGTGCCCCCCAGTGGGTCTGATTAGAATAGTTGGCAACAAAGTATTCGGCGAAAGAAAGCGGGTGCACGCTCGGTCGCCGAACGGCCAGCTTGCAGCAATACAAATCGGATCCCCATTGAAATGAACGCAAAAGAGATCGGTCGAGCCGCCGGGCGAATTTTCGCCTTCCACTTGCCACCCAACTGGATTTTCCGTAGCCAGGAAGACCAGGAGGACTATGGGGTGGACGGTGAAATTGAAATTGCTAGCCCTGAAGACAAGGCTACCGGTTTTATCTTCAAGGCGCAGATCAAGGGGCAACTAAAGGTCGCCTACATAAATCAGGGAACGCGGATCTCGTTCGACCTGTCCGTCGACCGTCTACGTTACTACATGGAGCAGATCGAGACACCGATTATCCTCGTCGTTGTTGACGTGACCGACAAGAAAATCTTCTGGGTTAGCCTTCAAGACAACAAGAAAATTGCAGAGGATCTCGCCAAGGCCAGCGAAAAGAAGCAGAAGACAGTGACGGTTCATCTTCGAGCTGAAGACACCATCCCTGAACGCACCAGCGAATTGCTGAGTGCTGTCGAACGGAATATGAACGGGCTACGCCTACACGCCCTGGAAAGATTAACGGAACCCATCGACGCACTGGTCAAACATTCTCACGACGATGCACTGAAGGCCTTGTTGGAGCAGAACAAAAAGGTAGCGTTCAACATCCTCAATGAACAGTTTGAGCGCCTTTACCATGCGGGCAATTTCAAGGAACTGGTCGCGGCGGCGAAACGAGTGATCTACTCTTCGACAGAGCTGGTCGAAACGCGGATCTGCGCCGGACTTTACGTGGAGCGAGTGGTTCAGGTCGAAGCTGGCAGGCGTAACCCTCATGGACTTGCGGCTCTTGCGGACCTGTACGCGTTGATGCTGACAATAGTTCGGCACGAGAAGGCTTCTGCACACTTGAGGCGCTATTTGATGACGCTGGCACGCGTGCTACGTCTACAGGTGAAAGTAGAATCCGACTATCAGTACTTCATCACGTCAACGCGGTTCCCGCGTGAGAGCCTCACGGGGTGGATCGTCTCAACCTCGCGTGCGCAGGCGAGTGGGCGTGCATCACGCGAGGTGGTGAAAACGGTGCATCTGATGAACAGGATGATTCTTGCCGGTGAGTATCATACCGTCATGGATGCCCTGCCACGATTAATACCCCCCATCGCATTGTTCACACTTCGATTGAGACAGGAGAAGTTGGAGAGTCAGGCAGATCGCCTCTCGTCGTGGCTCAAGTTCTGCGTTGATCTGGCCATCGACGTGGCAAAAAGCACCGGAAACCAAGAAGCTCTCGCAGCTATGATTACCCAAAACGCGTTCTCTGCGCTCGACGAGGCTGGTAAACCAACGCGTATTGAAGAGTCCTTTGTGCTCTCGGAGAGTATCGAAGACCCTCTTCTTCGGGAACAAGTCCAAAAGCACCTGCAAGAATTCAAAGCCCAGAACCAGCAGGTACAGCATGAGATGACGCCGAAGCAGGAGATTGAGGCGTTCCGTGCTCGCGCACTCGCTCTGGGATTTAACGTCGACGACCCCAATGATGAAATGGGGCAGATTATTAGACAGGGCCTGCTTGACTACAACCCTGAGCGGGTCGTTAGAGATTGCGAATCGCTAGTGATGATTCCCGCACAGGCGCTTGGTGTTCCGGCCCAGATGGTCGGTCTTCCGTCTGCGGGGATGAAATGGCTGTACTGCCTCAAGTTGGGTCACGCCATGGCAGGGTGGCGGCTCGACGATATTTATACAGCGCCAATTCCGGGCGCAGGCTTCAAATCAGTCCATTGCGATTCCTGTGAATTTCGCCAGCCCAGAAGCACGGACTGGAGGTGGACAAGCAAATGGCAAGAAAGTCTTGCGGAGGAACATGGCGAGATATACATGGGTCTTGGTGGGCTTTGACGGCGCGCTGCACAATAGCGAGTTGCTGCTCGTCAAGAGACGTTCGTTAAGGGAATGCGAAGGGCCGCTTGTGGCCGAGGCTGTGTAAAAACGTCATAACCAACCAGCGGGGTGCGGGTATGAGCGCGTTTGCAGGGCACTGGTTTGCGAGCGGCGGATCTGATCGTGCAATGCCAGTTAGGGGCGTCAACGCGCGAGATCATGCGCCTGCCAACCTGAGCCTATCCGAATGTTTGTGTGTGAGGCATAAACTGATGGCCAAGGAGCCACTTTATGCCACGCAAACGCAAGGAAGAAGTGACGATAGAACCGGGCAAGGGTGGAGTTGACCCTGTAATACCGGACACAGCCTCACACTAAGGTTGCTGAATCCATCGAGCGCCGGAACTCGCGAGGCGAGCGGTATTTCAGCGCGCTATGGGGATGCTTCTCGTTGTAATGCTCGAACGCGATGGCCAAGTTGCGTGCAGCAGTCGCTGCGTCCGGCTTCGGCATGAAGGCGACGTAGTCGCGTTTCATCGTCTTCACGAAGCTCTCGGCCATCCCGTTACTTTGCGGGCTGCATACCGGCGTGGTCAATGGCTTCAGGCCGATGGCCACTGCGAACCGACGCGTGTCGTCGGCCGTGTAGCCCGAACCGTTGTCGCTCAGCCACTCGATTTCGGACGGCGTATGCAGCTCGATGCCAAACCGATTTTCCACTGCAGCCAGCATCACGTCGCGCACGATGTCGCCGCTGTGGCCTGCCGTCGTAGCCGCCCAGCTCATCGCTTCACGGTCACAGCAATCCAGCGCGAACGTTACGCGCAGCGGCTCGCCGTTGTCGCAGCGGAACTCGAAGCCGTCCGAGCACCATCGCTGATTGCTGCGCTCGACGGCTACCTTGCCGTCGTGTCGACGTTGGGGCCGAGGTGGAATCGGTCGGCGCTGCATCAGCAGCCCATGTGTGCGCATGACGCGATAGATTCGCTTGGCATTAAACGGCGCCAGTCCGACCGCAACGCGCTCGTTGCGCAAGATGCCCCAAACCCGGCGATAGCCATAGCTGGGCAAATCGCCAATGACCCGGCGGATCTCCTCGACCGCGGCCGCGTCGTCACTCTGCCTCGATTGACGGCCATCGCGCCACGTCGCCGGACGCGACAGTCGTGCCGATACGTTCGAGCGCGACACGCCGAGAACTTCACAAACCAGTTTCACTGGTCGTCCTCCGGCAGCGAGGGCGAGTGCGCTATCCATTTTTTTGCCCGGCCGTACTCGACTGCTTCGCGGAGAATCTCATTCTCCATGGTCTTCTTGCCGAGCATCCGTTGCAACTCGCGAATCTGCTTGAGCGCGTCGGCCAGTTCCGAGGCCGGGACCACTTCCTCGCCAGCCTTGACCGCTGACAGGCTCCCACCCTGGTACAGCTTGCGCCAGTGGAACAGTTGGTTCGGATTCACGCCGTGCTGGCGCGCGACCATCGAAACCGATTTCCCCGGCTCGAAACTCTCGCGAACCATCGCCAGCTTCTGCTCCGCCGTCCAGCGCCGCCGACGCTCCGGGCCCGTCAACACTTCCATCACTTCCTGCCTAGTGTTAGTCAAAAACACAGTCCTATGCCTACCCGTTATTGTAAGTGGGTGACTGTGTCCGGCGTTTCAGGGGGCTGCTCCAAAGGGCTTGAACCTGGACCCGGAGCTGATCAAGCAACTGGTGCCCGGGACGCTGGACCGGGCGACGATCAACGAGCAGCTTGCGGCGCTCAAGAAGGCAATCTTCGAACGCGCGCTGGGCGGCGAACTGACCCACCACCTCGGCTACGAGAAGGGCGATGCCAAGCCGGCAGGCCGCACGAACCACCGCAACGGCACCAGCCGCAAGCGCATCACGACCGACGACGACCTGCTCGACGTCGAGATTCCGCGCGACCGCGAAGGCACCTTCAATCCGGTGCTGATCGCCAAGGGCGAGCGACGCTTCACCGGCTTTGACGACAAGATCATCGCGATGTACGCACGCGGCATGAGCGTGCGGGAGATTCAGGGTTTCCTGCTGGAGATGTACGGCATCGAGGTGTCGCCGGACTTCATCAGTACGGTGACCGATTCCGTGATCGACGAAGTGCGCGAATGGCAGCAGCGGCCGCTCGAGCCGATGTACCCGGTCGTGTTCTTCGACGCCTTGCGAGTCAAGATCCGCGACGAAGGCGTCGTGCGCAACAAAGCGATCTACCTGGCGCTGGGCGTGCGCCGCGACGGCACACGCGACGTGTTGGGCCTTTGGATCGAGCAGACCGAGGGGGCCAAGTTCTGGCTGAGGGTAGTGAACGACCTTAAGCTGCGCGGCGTGCAGGATATCCTGATCGCCGTGGTCGACGGCCTGAAGGGCTTCCCGGAAGCGATCAACACGGTGTTTCCGGAAACGACGGTCCAGACCTGCATCGTGCATCTGATCCGGAACTCACTGGACTTCGCCAGCTGGAAAGACAGGAAATCGGTCGCAGCGGCGCTCAAGGAGGTCTATCGGGCACCGTCGGCCGAAGCGGCCGCCGTGGCGCTGGACGCGTTCGATACGAGCCCGTGGGGTGCGAAATACCCTCCGATCGCCGCGCTCTGGCGCCGAGCCTGGGATCAGGTGATTCCGTTCTACGCCTTCGCGCCTGACATCCGGAAAATTGTATATACGACTAACGCGATCGAGTCGCTGCACATGCAGCTTCGGAAGATCATCAAGGCGCGCGGCCACTTCCCGTCGGACGAGGCCGCGCTCAAACTGATCTGGCTGGCGCTGCGCAACGTCGTGGCCAAGTGGACCGGCTCCCGGCACGATTGGAAGAGCGCGATGACGCAGTTCGCACTGCTTTACCCGGAACGATTCAACATTGGAGTCTGAATCTCAACCCGCCTCACACACGGAATTCCGGATACCGCCGCCAACCTCATCGCTTGCATTGCCTTGGAGAACCCCAGAATCCTGATGACGCGCTTGAGGTTGTATGCCAGCACATGCAAGCTCATTTCTGCCGCGACGCAGCCAAGCCCGCGTGTCTGGAAGTGAGTCGCGCCCATCCAGTGCTTGAGCGTGCCGAACACATGTTCGACCGTACGGCGTCGTATCGTCATGGCGTTGAGCTGGTGATCCAGCCTTTGCTGCATCGCCTCAAGCACCGCTTCGTGCTCCCACCGCCGGATTCGTCGGTAATCAGCCGGCGTACACTGGCTCTTGATCGGGCATCGCGGACACGCACTGCTCCAGTAGGTACGCAGGGTCATCAGGTTGCCGCCCTCAACTGAACTGTATCGGTAAATCGCCCGTTGACCGGCCGGGCACTGATATTGATCGTCCTCGGCGATATAGACGAAGTCAGCCCGGTCGAGCCGCCCGTCGGCCTTGGCGCTGGATGTCTGCGATTTGGGCACCAATGCAGCAATGCCAGCGTCATCGCACGCCTTGATTTCCGGTGCACTGAAGTATCCACGGTCTGCCAGTGCCTTCATCTTCTTCTTGCCCATGGCGTCGCGCGCGGCCTTGGCCATCGGGCTCAACTGCGCCCGATCGCTGCCGACGTTCGTCACTTCGTGCGTCACGATGAGGTGATGCCGGGTGTCGACGGCTACCTGAACGTTGTAGCCAACCACGCCCGTGCCTTTGGCCTGCGAGATCATCGAGCGTGAGTCGGGATCGGTTAGCGAGACCTGCTTTTCGGGGAGGCCTTTCAGGATTTCTGCTGCACGATTCAGATCTCGCATCTGTTCGCGCAGCATGTCGATCTTCTCCTGTAGTCGCTCGGTCTTCGCTTCTACCTCGACCGGTTGAGTGCGATCAGCCGTCTCCAATGCATCCAGGTACCGCTGAATGTGTTGATTTCCACCGAATCTTGACCCACCGTTTTCATCTAAATCTGACCCACCCCGAGACAGCGTAGTACATCTATTCCGGTGTGGATAACTCCTCACTGCCTGCTGCTTTTGCTGCTCTCTTTCTGGTTGTCTTCGCCTTGGCAGAACTGGACTTGAAGCGCCAGGATTCATTGCCCGTTTCGACGATGTGGCAGTGATGGGTGACGCGGTCCAGCAGCGCCGTCGTCATCTTTGCGTCTCCGAACACGGTCGCCCACTCGCCGAAGCTGAGGTTGGTGGTGATCACGACACTCGTGTGTTCATACAGCTTCGAGAGCAAGTGGAACAGCAATGCGCCACCGGTCTGGCTGAACGGCAGGTAGCCCAGTTCGTCGAGGATCATCAGGTCGACGTACATCAGCTTATGGGCGATCTGGCCTTGTTTGCCGATGGACTTCTCCTGCTCCAGTGCGTTGGTCAGCTCGACGGTCGAGAAGTAGCGCACGCGCTTGCCGTGGCGCTGCACGGCCTCAATTCCGATCGCTGAGGCGAGGTGCGTTTTGCCGGTGCCGGGGCCACCGATGAACACGACGTTGTGTGCGCTTGCGAGGAACGACAGGTCAATGAGTTCTCGAACCAGCGCTTCGTCGACGTGTGCCTGCGCGAAGTCGAAGCCCTTCAGGTCGCGGTGAGCCGGGAAGCGAGCGGCGGTCATCTGGTAGGCGATCGAGCGCACCTGTCGCTCCGCCGTCTCAGCCATCAGCAGTTGCTTCATGAAGCGCTCCGGGTCGAACTCCGTGTGACGCGACTGCGCCAGCAGCTCTGGCCAGGTGCTCGCCATGCCATGCAGTTTGAGCCCCTTGAGTTGGGCGGCGATGTCGTTAGACATGACGGTCCTCCGGTGGGTTGGCGCGCAGGGTTTCGTAGCGGCTCACGTCGGCGGCCGGCTCTTCGGTAAGCTGGAGTTTCGTCGCCGCGAGGTTGGTGCTCGTGGTGGGTGCCTTCAACCGGCTCAGCACGTTCAGAACGTGCTCCCCACTGGGGCGTCCCGAGTCCAGCGCTGCCTGCACGGCAAGCAGCACGGCATCGAGTCCGTGTTCGCGCACCGCGGCGAGCACCTGCGTCATGATGCGATCGCCTCCCGGGTGCTTCAGTAGGTGCCGCTGCAACTGCTGCAGCGGCTGTGGCATCGTGACGAACGGAGCGCCGTTGCGCAACGCGCCGGGTTTGCGCTCAACCAGCGTGATGTAATGGCGCCAGTCGTAGAAGGTCATGTGCCGCTCGAAGCTGCGTTCGTGGCGTGCGATCTCCTGGGCGTCGGCGACGACGCTGAGATATGCCGGATAGCAGCGCACGCTCACCAGCCGTAGATCAAATTAAAGTTGTCACCGTTTGGGAAGTAAAAATGTCACTTCGCCGCCTCGCGCCGGCGATGAAGAGCGAAACCGTCGTGAATTCATGGGATTGCACGTCGCGAACTAAAGTTGTCACCGGCCACGGTGTTGCGAAGACCAGTGTCAACTGCCGCGCGGCGCCGTTGCAGCGCCGGCAACCCCTGTCACGCGTTGTGCGAAACCCGAGTTTGAATGGGTGATCGTACTGTCGTGATAACAAAGCTTATCTCGTTACCAGAACGTTCGGCGAGGTCGGCAAACAAGCCCGTGCGCCGTCGAGCGGCCGTTCTGGAGCCGTGCGAGAGGCGCTTCGCGACCCACTCCGGTCAGACAGCCGCCTCCAAACCGGTCAGTCAGTCGAGTCAATGTTTTCGCGAACTGGAGCACCATAAAGCGGACGTTGGCGGCCTCACCCAATCGGGCCACTTGCGGGCGTTCGACCGCGCTCTCGCGGCGGACATTCGAACGTCAGTTCCGCTCAGCTATCAGACTCTGCCTTGTCGAAATGTGCCGTCGTGCTTCGGCGGCCCGATTGGCGACGCGTAGCGTGATCATCGAAGATTTGAACACTGGCGTTGGCGGTGTTAGCGCTTGCGTCACCTGCTGACTGAGAATTCGCAGTACAGGACAGTTTTCCCCGATAACAATCAATCTTCGTGCGCCAGCCGAAACAAGACATCAGCGAGGGGCGCGAATCTTGGACGTTGCGGCTCGTTGGGATGGATAGACGACGAAGTAAGAAATGCGCGGCCGCCATAAGCCTTTCACTCAGAGACGTCAATCCTTATCCCCGCCAGGGAAGCAGGGAATGCAAATCAACAATCGGCAAGCTACGAGCTCGCGTCGCGGTTCTGGCTGTCGAAAATCCGCCTCGCTTCTCTGAAGCGGTCCGCATTCTCGACAATCCAGGTCCACAACGGGACCATGCGAACGAGCAGGTCCATGCCCGTGTCGGATAACTCGTATTCGACTCTAGGGGGCACTTCATCGAAATCGTGACGGAGCACCAGACCGTCACGTTCGAGTTGTCGTAACGTGCGCGTCAACATCCGCTGAGTCACCCCGTGCATGCGCCTGCCGATTTCGGCATGGCGCAGCCTGCCGTACACGCCAAGCGTGTGGACGACACCGAGCGACCAACGACTCCCGGCGTGTGCGAGCACCTCTCGCCGCAGTCCGTCATCATCGTCTCGCAGGCCGTCGCAAACGGTTTGCGAATATCGGAGAAGTTCGTCTCGATCCAACTATCTGGCTCCCAGTATCACGCATGTGCCTTCTTTCATACACGTCCATGCATTGCTAGACTGCCGCAACACATTTCTCAGCAGGCTAGACGATGAACCAAACAGATCCTAACGCCACGTCTCAAAACATTCTCGTGCTCGGTGCTGGCGAACTTGGCCTTCCAGTGCTACGCAATCTCGCACGTCGAGCGAAGGACGTGGCCGGCGCGAAGATCAGCGTGCTGCTGCGCGCAAGTGCCGTTGAGTCCAATGCACCAGCCAAGCAACATGATATCGCGGAGATTCGAGACCTTGGGATCGAGATCGTCGTGGGCGATCTTGTGAAGAGCTCTATTGATGAGCTCGCAGGCGTATTCGCAGGATATGACACGGTAATCGGTTGTGCGGGCTACGCAGCCGGCATCGACACGCCGATGAAGTTGGCGCGGGCGGCGTTGCAGGCGCGCATCCCGAGGTACTTCCCGTGGCAGTTCGGTGTCGACTTCGATGTGATCGGTCGTGGCAGTCCGCAGGACATCTTCGACGCACAGCTGGACGTGCGCGAGTTGCTGCGCAGTCAGCACGAGACCGAGTGGGTCATCATCTCGACCGGCATGTTCATGAGCTACCTGTTTGAGCCAGACTTCGGTGTCGTTGACCTGCAAAACGACGCAGTCCACGCGCTGGGCAGCCTCGACACCGCCGTGACGCTGACGACGCCCGATGATATCGGCGCGCTGACTGCCGAGATCGTGTTCGCTCAACCCCGTATCCGGAACGAAATTGTATATCTGGCCGGTGACACCGTGACTTACGGGGTGGTCGCCGACAAGCTGCAAGCGGCCCTCGGCCGCCCCTTCAGTCGTTCCGAGTGGAGCGTGCAGTATTTGCTGGATGAGCTGGCGCGCGACCCGAACAACATGATGCGCAAGTATCGTGCGGCGTTTGCTCAAGGGCGGGGTGTCGCATGGGACAAGAGTGGGACGTTCAATCAACGCCATGCCATTCCAGTCACCGACGTAGCATCGTGGATCGACGCAAACCTTGCTTCGGGCCGCAGCGAGTAATCGTGAATCCGACCATCTAGGCAAACGGCATCGACGACTGCTTCCCCGGAAAGAAAGCCCGACCCCAGCGATGGGTGGGGGCTCCCGTATTCTGTACTGACTTCAACCGAATTCTGCTGGATGAAATCGACGTGTGAAAGCAATGTGGCAGCTGGCGGAAGTTGCTCGTCAGCGGTCGTTGACAGCGCTGAAGATTGGATGACGGGTTAGGGTCGGGCTGCGTCAGCCCCCTCTTCAAACTCATCGCCGGAAAGCGGCCAGTGGAATTCCGCTTCCGGAAGCGGCCAGTCGGCAGTGCGTACTCACGACCCGAAGTGGACCGCCGATATGCTGAGACGGATGACCGCAAAGCTCTCAATACCGGTCCATCCAAGCCGATCAAAAGAAACGATGGCTTGCATCGACGCCTCGATGTTGCGAGATGCGTGCTGAAACAACATCTTCGAGCGCATCACACGCCGCACGGATGTTGTCGGGCCGAAGATTCGTTACGCTCAAAAGTAGGCCGTTCCTCGCGAGCTCTGTCCGTAGGTACCACGCAGACAGCGCAGACGGTGCAAGATTTTCCTTGCGCGCGGAATGAACGATCTCCAGGTCATCGACGCCATCAGGCAACTTGACAATCAACCCCAATCCCGATTCCACGACCTCCGTAAACCGCTTTCTGAGCAGTTCAACAGCGAGATAGCGGCGCTCAGCGTAGACCTTCTTCATGTGTCGGAGGTGGCGCATGAAGTGTCCATCTGCGAGAAACTCGGTTAGTGCCAGCTGTGTCGTCCTATTCGGAGCAGGTGCCATTACTGAAACTGTTTCGACAACGCGTTCGGCCAGTGCGCGCGGCGCGACGACGAAGCCGAGGCCCAGCGCGGGGCTGATTGTCTTACTGAATGCGCCGATGTGGATCACGCGTTGCGCGCCATCACCCGCAGCCAAGGCGGGCGCCGCCCGTCCAACCAACTGTAGTTCACCCAGGTAGTCATCTTCGATGATCCAGGCATTCTTTGCTTCAGCCCATTCGAGCAGGGTACGTCTTCTCATCGGCGAGAGGGCGACGCCCAGCGGCGCATGTTGGCCTGGCGTAACCAGCGCTAACGCGGCATGCGGAGCACGAGCGATTCCTTCCTCGACACGTAATCCCTCGACATCTACGGAGATGGGGGCAACCGTAAGCCCCGCCAGCTCCAGAGCTTTCCTTCCGAGCGGATAGCCCGGTTCTTCGATCCACGCGGTGCGACCGTGAGCTCTGAGCGCGATCAGTGTAAGCATCAGTCCCTGACGGTATCCACTGGTCACAAAAACTTGATCGGGATGGCATTGAATCTGTCGGCTGATGGCCAGGTGACTGGCAATCTGTGCGCGCAAGCCGCGCTCGCCGCGAGGGTCGGCGTAGGTCGTGTATCCGGTGGCGTCCGCCCGGACAGCCCGCGCTCGCATTCGAGCCCAGACCTTGGCGGGGAATGCATCGTGAGCCGGTACGCCCATCTGGAACGGTAGTGGCGCGCTCGAATACGGTCGTGTAAAGGCATCCAGTGGCCCATCGAGCGGAATCTCGGTCTCGGTTGGCGCTGGAGGAAGTTGCGCGCAGACGCGTGTGCCGGCGGAGCCTGCGCCGACCACTAGCTTCTCGGAAGCCAGCCGCTCGTAGGCCACCAGAATCGTTCCGCGCGCGACGCCGAGCTGAGCAGCGAGATCCCTTCCAGAGGGTAACCGTCTTCCGGGTTGAAGACGGCCGTCGACAATCGCTTGCCTGAGGCTCGCGTAGATCTGCTCGCCAACGGGCGCCGCCGCAGTACGGTCTATCTCGATCGCAAGCGTGGGCATAGTCTTTGGCTCAGTCATTTCGCCAATTCTTGGGCCTGTTGTCCGTAATCTCGGGCTAGTAACGTCGCGTTATGTCATGAGTCACGCGCGAAGGGGAAGTAACCAACCCGCGACCGTGACCCAAGAGACGTTATTTTATGGCCAAACGGCAAAGGACAAAGATGACACGCTTGAACTGGAGCGAGATCGCACCGGACGGCGCAAAAGCGCTTTTCGGTGTCCATCACTATGTGACCAAAAGCACCAACCTGCCCGAGGAACTCATTCATCTCGTGTTCCTCCGTGTTTCACAGATTAACGGATGTGCCCATTGCATTGATATGCACAGTCGCGATCTTAGAAAGACCATGTCCATCGACAAGGTGACCCTGGTGCCCGTGTGGGACGAAGTCCCACACCTGTTCTCCGCTCAGGAGCGCGCCGCCTTGGCTTGGGCCGAAGAGGTGACTCTCGTCAGCGAAACGCATGCTTCAGATGAAGCCTATGCGGCGGCCTCGGCGGCGTTCTCGCCGAAGGAACTTGTCGACCTCACGATAACGATTGCCGCGATGAACGCCTTCAACCGTCTCGGCGCCCCATTCCGACTCCCGGTCGCCGCCAGGACGTGAGTTCACAGAGGCATCGGACGCCGACTCGACCGACTAAATCCGCGCTGTGTCGTCAAGCCAATGGATACGGTTAATTGCCGCAGCGGCTACTGAAAATGCATCAGCCAGTTGCGACCTCATGTAAAAGGGCGAGGCGGATACGGAGGTCGTGTGCACCTGCCGTTTCCAAGCTAAGGCTCGGTCCATAGCGTGCGAGTCAATCGAATCTGACCGGCGGTCATCCGCCAGGAAATGGTCACTCTCCTTGCGTCTTGTGCGGCCGCTTCTGGCTGCGTGGAGGCAATGCCACCTGCGATCTGCTCACCGAAGACCGGCCATTGAGCGAGGGCGGACGAGGCCTCGGTCAGCCAAACTGGACGACGACCTCGACCGGCCGCTCATGGCCGGAAGCCGTCAGTAGCGGCCGAGCCGCCACCGCCCATGCAGTCCTCCAGGGCGTGTCCGGGGCGGGGCGTCGCGACTGAACGATTCGCATACCGAGAATCGTATATAAATCATGCCTCTACGGTCGTTCAGGGGAGCGTACGACGCGAATTGACGACTTTGCTTCGGACATAGACGAAGTGACGACATTATTTCGGTGAGATTGTCGATAATGTCGTCAACTCGGGCGCGAAGAGCCACGTGCGACGGACACCTCGAATTGACATCTTTGCTTTGCTCTACGAAAACGGACCGACAAAACGTGGCCCGCACTCGTCAGATGGAAGAATTTCGGGGGAGCATGGGACGCTCCCCGCGATGATGCACGGCGGCCCTATCGAGCCGCCTTTACCGGATCTTCACTGCGCGGCCGTGATCTTCCGCGCAAACGCTGCGATGGCGTCGGCCATGGCAACCGGCTGCTCGGGCGCAAGCGCGTGACCTGCATTCTGAATCCTGACAATCGTCACACGATCGCCAAGCATCGACTTCAGCACATTCGAGAACCGGCGCGGTGCGACGGCGTCGTATTCGGCTTGGAGATCGAGGATCGGCGCGGTGCCGGCCGCAAAATACGCATCGACCGGCGTCGTCTCGCGCGCATGCGATTCGGCGTCGTGCGTGGCGGCATGCCAACCGTCGAGCCAGACTCGCGGATCGTGGCCCGGCGCAAAGAATGCCTTCTTCAGATATTCGATCCGCTTGGCTTCCGGCAGCGACATGTCCCCGGCGCCGTCGATCGCCTGCCGAATCTCCGCGCTGATCGGCTTTTCCGTCGAACCCGGCGGCACCTTTCCCGCGGATGCGGCCGCGAGCACGACACCGCGAACGAGATCGGGCCGGTCGACAGCCAGCATGCGCGCCGGGAAGTTCCCCCATGCATGGCCGACGACGATCGCAGGCCCGCGACGCTCGTTCTCGATCACTGTCGCTACGTCCGCCGCGAAATCATGGACCGACAGGTTGTCCATCGGCCCCTTGCTCTGCCCGATGCCGCGCGGCTCCGGGCGCAGCACGCGAAAGCCGTCCGCCACGAGCCGCTCGGCAACCACGTCGTAATCCCGGCCCGAGCGCCCGAGCGACGGCAGGATCACGATCAACGGGCCTTGCCCCTGGCGCATCACCTCGATCTGCACATCGCCATGCCGCACGATTTCCCGATCGACCGCCGCCCCGCCGGACGATGCAAAGGCGGACACCGTCCACCACAATACGCATGCGGCGACAATGCCGCGTTTCGATACCTTCATGTTCCGGATCTCCTGATTGATTGACAGACGCATTCATTTCTTTCGGCGCATTCCGCGGCCGATCAGCTCGTGCCGTAGACCTTGCGCGCAAAAGCGGCGATCGCATCGCTCATCGCGCGCGGCTGCTCGGGCGCCATGGCATGACCGGCGTTCGGGACTACCTGCACCGTCACGCGATCGCCGAGCCACGGCTTGAACACGTTCGGCACGACGACGGCGTCGTACTGCGCCTGCAGATCGAGCATCGGCACCTTGCCGCCGCCGAAATACGCATCGATCGGCGTGACGTTGCGTGCGTGGGCCTGTGCCGTGTGTACCGCGGGATACCAGCCGGTCAGCCAGGCATGCGGGTCGTGCCCCGGTGCGAAGAACGCCTGCCGCAGGTAGATCAGCCGCTGTGCTTCCGGCACCCGAGGGTCGCCCGCGCCGTCGATCGCTTCGCGCAGGCGGCCATACGGCTTCTCGGTCGACCCCGGCGGCAACTTGCCCGCCGAAGCCGCGGCCATCACCAGGCCGCGCACGAGATCGGGACGGTCGACCGCGAGCATGCGCGCGGGCTGGCTGCCCCACGCATGTCCAACGATTACGACGGGCCCCGTATGTTCGCGATCGAGCACGAGCGCCACATCGGATGCGAAGGCATGCAGGTCGAGGTCGCGCATCGGCCCCGTGCTGCGGCCGATGCCTCTCGGTTGCGGCCGCAATACACGAAATCCGTCGTGCGCGAGCATGCGGGCGACTTCGTCGTAATCTTCCGCGCCGCGTGCGAGCGACGGCAGGATCACGATCACGGGCCCGCGCCCTTGCGCAAGCGTTTCGATCTGAACGTCGCCCTTCGAGACGAGCGTGCGTTGAACCGCGTTCGCGTCGACAGGGGGCGTGGAGCAGGCGGCAACCGAGGTTGCCAGTGCCGCGGCAAGCACGAGCCGCGTCAGGATCTGGTTCGCTTTCATTGTCTCCTCATGATTCGATACGGGCCGTCGCTTCAAAGCGGATCGAGGCCGGTTTTCCGCAGAACGTCCACGGCGGGCGCCGTCTTCAGGAAAGCCGCGAACGCGCGCGACGCCTCGACGGCTTGCGCATTCGCGGCGATCGCCGACGAGATCACGCTGGTCTTCTGCACGCCGGCAGGCAGCGGGCCCGCGAAGTCGATGCCCGGCGTCACCTTCAGTTCGCTGATCTGCTGCAGCCCCAGGTCGGCGTCACCGCGCGCGAGTGCGGTGCCGACCAGTTCCTTGCCGCGAATCAGCACGCTCTTCGACTTCATCTGCTCGGCGATGCCGAGCCGCTTGAACAGCGTGCCCACGATGTAGGTGCCGCTCGCTCCTTCGGAGAAAGCAACCGATTTGGCGGAGAGCAACGCGCGACGCAGCGCGTCGTCCGTACTGACGTCGGGCACGGCGATACCCTTGCGCACCGCGACGCCGATTCCGCTGGCGGCGATGTCCGACAGCGTGGCCCGGTCGAATCGGCCGGCGTCGACTTCCTGCTGAAGCGCCGGCTTGATCATGAAGCAGATGTCGACCTTCTCGCCATTGCGCAGGCGCATTGGCAATGCCTCTGGGGACGTGCCGTACGACGGCCCCCAGGCAATCTCGAGACGATGTCCCGACGATTTTTCAAACATCGGCACCAGTTGCCCGAACGCGCCGTGCAGCGCGCCGGTTGCCAGTACGTGAATGTCGTCGGCATGCGCGCCCTGAGACGCCGCGCACAGCGTTACCCATGTCGCGGCGGCCACGCAAGTCCGCCAGCTCCGTTTTTCCTTCATGTCTCCTCCTTGAGGTTCACTGCAAGTCGAATGTGTTTTCTGGTTGTCACCGGGTGTCGAAGCCCGGGCTGCTGCGGCTCAGCCGTAGAGCCGCAGCGGATTGCCGGCCAGCACGGCATCCGCAAGCGCGTCGTCGCCGCACAGGTCTCGAACGAACGCCAGCAGCGCGGAGTCGTCCGGGGCCACACCTTCGATGTTCGGATGCGGCCAGTCCGATCCCCAGATCGCCCGGTCGGGTGCGGCAGCGAGCAGCCGGCGCGCGAGCGGCCGTGCATCCGGCCACGCGTGCGCGTCGCCGCCCGCGCATCGATCCACGCCGGACAGCTTGATCCAGCGGTGCGGATTGCCGAGATGGACGATCAACGCGTCGCGTTCGTCGTCGTTCCACGGCGCTTGTAACGACGGGCGCGCCATGTGATCGATCACCATTGGAATGTCGACCCCGGCCCATGTGTCGAGCACTGGGAGCAGGTCGGCGAGCCGGCCGTGCAGCAGCACGTGCCAGCCGAGCCCGGCAATGCGCTCCGCGATGCGCAGCAGCTTGTCCGTGTCGCGCTCCCCGGGCAAGTGCCCCATGAAGTTGAACCGAATGCCGCGCACGCCGCCTTCGTGAAGCTCGCGCAACGCGCCGTCGTCCATCGTGTCGTCAACGAGCGCGACGCCGCGGTACGCGCCGCCGGTCGCAGCGATCGCAGCAAGCAACGCGGCGTGATCGTGCCGATAGCACGCGGCCTGGACGATCACGCCATGCGTGACGCCGAGTCGTTCGTGCACCGCGAGCAAGCGCGACATCGGCGCCGCTTCGGGCAAGTAGGCGGCGTCGGCCGGCACCGGAAACTGTTCCCACGGCCCGTAGATGTGCGTGTGGCAATCCCATACTGTGTTTGCGGGGCGGCCCTGCGGAACCTGCGCCATCAGTCGCACCGTGCCGTCATGCCGCCATCCACGACGATTTCCGTACCGGTGATGAATCGAGCTTCGTCAGAGGCCAGGAACAGCGCGGCGTTCGCCGTGTCGCGGCCATCACCCATGAAGCCGAGCGGAATGCGGGCGAGCCGGCTTTCGAGCAGCTTGTCGACGTTGCCGCCGGAGCGTTGCCCGGCCAGGCGCGCCTCGACCATCGGCGTATGCAGCTGACCCGGCACGACCGTGTTGACGCGGATGCCCTTCTTCGCGTACTCGACGGCCACTACCTTCGACAGCTGGATCACGCCGGCCTTGCAGGCGGCATACGCGACCTGCGCGGAGCCGGTCCAGCGGATGCCGGAGGTCGACGCCGTGTTGACGATCGCGCCGGCACCCTGCTGCTCCATGACCGGCAGTACGTGCTTGCAGGTCAGGTAGACGCTCTTCAGGTTGAATGCAACCTGCTTGTCCCACGCCTCCTCGGACAGTGCGACCGGGCCACCCGCGGCGGAACCGCCGACGTTGTTGACGAGGATGTCCACGCGCCCGTAGGTT
Source organism: Burkholderia sp. Bp9090 (assembly GCF_003857985.1). NCBI lineage: Bacteria > Pseudomonadati > Pseudomonadota > Betaproteobacteria > Burkholderiales > Burkholderiaceae > Burkholderia > Burkholderia sp. Bp9090. The sequence goes on along the minus strand of NZ_QTPV01000048.1, from coordinate 11,480 downwards.
GCGCAGCACGCGTCGACCATGGCCGCGACGGCGTCGCTGTTCGTGACGTCGCACGTATGCGCGATGATATCCCCGCCAAGCTCGGCGACACGGCGGACCGTCTCGGCCATCGCGTCCATGTTGATATCCACGGCGAAGATCTTCGCGCCAGCGGCGGCAAACAGTGCGGCCACCGCGCGGCCGTTGCCCCAGCCCGGCCCGACGCAGCCCGCCCCCGTGACGATCGCGACCTTGCCTTGCAGGCGGCCTGCGCCCGCTTCATTGATGGATGTATCGTTCATGATGTGTGTGTATTCAACCGTGTGTTGCAGGAAGTTCGGGTGCCACGCCGGCCGGCGGCGGCACCTTGAAAACCTTGATCGTCATCGAGATCAGCGTGTAGTAGCCGGCGATACCGACGAGATCGACGACCGCGCCTTCGCCAAGCGCATCGACGAGCGCGGCATACAGCGCGTCGTCGATCCCGTGCCGTTCATGCAGCTGCGTCACGAACGCGTGCACGAGCTTCTCGTCGTCCCGGACGAACGGCGGCTCGACGCCGTCGCGAATCGCATTGATCACGTCGATCGAAAGCCCTGCCTCCAGCGCGAACGGCTTGTGCGCTGCCCATTCGTACTCGGCCAGCCAGTGGCGCCCCATCGACAGGATCACCAGCTCGGAGAGCCGGGGCGGCACGCTGCTGTCGTAGCGACAGTACTGGCCGAGCGCCTGCGCGCAGCCGGCAAGCTTCGGGCGATGCAGCCAGACTGCCAGCGGGCCGCGTACGCCTTTGCGGGGCCCGCTGGCGATTGCGTCGTACACCTGGCGCTGCGCGTCCGACATATGCTCGGGGGCGAGCGTGGATATACGTTCCATGAATGAAATCACCTCGACGGAATTCAGTTTGCTTTGGCGGGCGCGCCTGACTGGTCGGCCCGTGCTTCGGCGGACACGGTGCGCGAACGCAGCATCGAACGTCGCGCCGTTCGGCCGGTTTCGCGGTTGAATGCGGCAGCATCGAACAGACCTTCCCAGCGGGCGATCGCGAATACCGCCATCGTGTTGCCAACTACGTTCACGAGTGCGGTCGCCGTGGCCATGATCCGGTCGATGCCGAACAGCAGGCCCAGGCCGCCAAGCGGCAGCGAGCGCACCGACTGCAGCGTGGCCGCGAGCTTGACGAACGCGCCGCCGGCGACGGTCGTCCCGCCCTTGGACGTCAGGCTCAGAATCGCGAGCAGGCCAAGCTGCTGCCAGAGCGAGAACGGTGTATCCGTCGCCTGCGCGATGAAGCCAATTGCGATCGCCATGTAGATGGCGGTACCGTCGAGATTGAAGCTGTAGCCGGCCGGCAGCACGAACCCGACCACCACCTCATCGCAGCCGGCATGCTTCATCTTTTCGACGAGGCGCGGAAACACCACTTCGCTCGATGCGGTACCGAGCGTCAGCAGAAGCTCGTCACGAATCAGCCGCATGATCCCGGCGAACGGCAGGCCGATCGACCAGCTGATCGCGCTGAGCACACCGAACACGAAGATCGCGGACGTCGCGTAGTAGAGAACGATGACCTTGAACAGATACAGCAGCGTCACACCGCCGTAGCTTCCGACCGCGGCGGCCATCGCGCCGAACGCGCCGAGCGGCGCGAGGCGCATGATGAACGCGAGCATCCGGAACAGTACCTTTTGCGCCTCGTCGATGCCGCGCAGTACCACCGAATCGGCGCCGACCGATACGTTCAGCGCCAGCCCGGCCAGGATCGAGATGATCAGGACCTGCACGATGTCGCCTTTCGCGAACGCATCGACGAGCGTATGCGGAATGAGACTCAGCAAGTAGCTGACGGCGGAGATCTCGCCGGCACTCGACGTCGTCTTCAACGCTTCGGCGCTCTCGGCGATGTTGGCGGCATGCAGACCCGCGCCCGGAGGAAACACGTTGACCATCACGAAGCCCAGTACCATTGCGATCGTGCTGACCACTTCGAAGTACACAAGCGATTTCACGCCCATTCGGCCCAGCATCCTGAGATCCTTGACGTGTGCCATGCCCTGCACCAGCGTGCAGAAGATGATCGGCGCGAGCATCATCTTCAACAACGCGATGAACCCCTGCCCGAACGGCTTCATCGCGATCGCGGTCTTCGGCGCCAGCAGGCCCAGCACGATCGCGCATGCCAGCCCGATCAATACCTGGACGTGAAGTTTCTTCAAGCTTTTCATCAGTATTCCTCGCTATAGCGTGTTCGGTGATTCTTCGGATGATCGACGAAGGCCGCTCAGCGCCGAGTCGGCGAAGCGCTGCGGCACAGCCGCAAACGACGAATGGAATGAACGCGAGGATGGGGATGCATGGTGTCTCCGGAATCGTTATGGGTTGATCTGCTATCTGTTCGCAGCATAGAATCCGCCAACTTCTTTGACAAAGACCTTATGAACATGTATTTCTATGCCACGAAGGCATAGCTTAAAATCAACATGGACATTCGAGAACTGCGCAGCTTCATCCACGTCGCCCGCGCCGGCAGTTTCAGTCGCGCGGCCGCGGAGCTGTATATCGCGCAACCGGCGCTGAGCCGCCAGATCGCCAAGCTCGAGGAAGAGATCGGCGTGGCGCTCTTTACCCGCTACGGACGCGGCGTTCGTTTGACGGCCGCGGGATCGCGCCTCCTCGAGCATGCCGAGATGATCACGCGAATGGTCAGCGAAACGGCGGACCAGGTGCGCGCCAGCGTCGATGCCGAGCGGGGCTATCTTGCCGTCGGACTGCCGCCGACGATCGGCCGGTTGATCGGCACCGATCTCGTTCGTGACTTTCACACGCACTGGCCGGGCGTATCGCTCCATGTTCGCGAGGGGCTCAGCAACTCGCTGCAGGAATGGGTGCTCGACAGGCGCGTCGATCTTGCGGTGGTCTACAACCAGCCTCCGCTCGATGCGTTCGATATCGTTCCGCTCTTCAGCGAGCCGTTGATCGTCGTAGCGCCGCCCGATGCGGCTTCCGCGCGCAAGTCGTTGCAGATCCGCGACCTCGCGAACATGCCGTTGATCCTGCCCGGCCTTCCGCACAGCAACCGGCGCTTGATCGATCAGGCCGCCGTCCAGCACGGCGTCCGATTGCGCGTCGAATTCGAGATCGACAGCGTCGCGCTGACCAAGCAGCTGGTTCGCGCGGGTGTCGGCTATTCGTTGCTCACCTATGTCGCGATCCAGGAGGAACTGGCGCGGGGCGAGTTGAAGGCAATCGCGATCGAGCGCCCTGCCATCCGCTCGACCGTATCGATCAGCACGTTGCGCGAAAATCGTCCGTCGCGTCTGGTTGATGCGTGGATCCACCTGCTCAAGGACAAACTGTTCCGCTTTACGCGCGACCAGACCTGGAGTGATCAAGTCGTGTGGCTCGCGACGGGCGACCGTGAATAGCCGACCGAATACGATCCTGCGCCGTTCAGGCGGAGCATTCGACACTCTCCGATTCTCACCATTCCAAGCGACTGCAACCATGCGTGAACCTCGCCCCTCGCGTTCGCCCGACGCAACCGAACGCGCCTCGACGTCGACGGTTTCGAACCGCTCCCTGGAACGCGGCCTGGAACTGCTGCGCGCATTCGGATCCGGCGCGACCCTGCTCGGCAACGGTGATCTCGTCGAATTGACCGGCCTGCCCAAGGCGACGGTCAGCCGGCTCGCGCGGACGCTCGTCGAATCCGGGTATCTCGAGCACGACGCCATTCGCCGCGGCTACCGGCTCGGCCTGCCGGTTCTGGGTCTCGCGCAGGCGCTCCGGAGCAGCTCGACGGTGCTGCAGGCAGCCGCGCCACGCATTCGGGAAACGGCGCAGGCGCTGCATATCAACGTCGGCATCGCCGGGCCGGATCGCGACGACATGGTGTATCTCGAATCGATCCGATACAGCCCCCGCGCGTCGCTTCGCACGGTGGTCAGCGGCCAGCGCGTGCCGATGGCGCTCACGTCGCTCGGACGTGCGTATCTTGCGTCGTTGCCGGACGCGGCCTGTTCGAAGCAACTCGCTGCGCTCAAGCGGAATCGCCAGTCCTGGCCGCAGATCCGGTCGGAAATCGACGACGCGATTGCATCGGTTCATTCGCACGGGTTTTGCGCGGCGAGCTGGCAACCCGAGGTCGTCGCGTTGGCGACGCCGCTCGAGATCGCCGGCCATCGCACACTTGTCCTCAATTTCAGCTTACGTACGCTCGATGCACCGTCGTCGGTCACCGAGCGTCTTTCCGCGAGACTGCTCAGGCTACGCGACGACATCGTCGCCGCGACGCTCCAGCTCGACAGTTGAGCGCACCGCGTCAGCGTTCGCGAATCGCGCGGGCCGGAATGCCGAGCACGACGGCAAGGCCGCCGAGGATCGAAACGGCCGCTACCGTAAACAGGCCGATCGCACTGCTTCCGAAATGGGTCGACGTGTAGCCGATCACCGAAGGCGCCGCGATGCCGCCGAACTGGCCGAGACTGCTGATGAGGCCGATGCCGCTCGCGGCTACGGTGCTCGACAGATAAGCCGGCGGGATCGTCCAGAACAACGACAGCATCCCGAGATAGCCGGCCGTGGCGATGCAAAGCAGCACGATGAGCGCTGCCGGCTGCGCCGCCGCCGCCGGCAGCAGCGCGACGCCGAGCGCGGCCGTCACGGCGCTGCCCATGAAATGCCACCGCCGTTCGAGCTTGCGGTCGGAATGGCGTCCGAGCCAGTACATCGCGAGGGCACCGAATACATAGGGAATGGCCGACAGCAGACCGATGTACCAGAAGTTCGTGATGCCGCTCTTTCGAATCACGCTCGGCGCCCAGACGTGCACGACAATGCTCGCCCACGGCACGCTGAAATACGCGAACGTCAGGAAATAGAACTTGGGTTCCTTCAGCGCATCCCAGATCGAGCCATGTGCGTGCGACGCCTTGAGCGCTGCATCGTGGTCAAGTTCGCGGCGCAGCAGCGCCTTCTCGTCCGCACTCAGCCACGTCGCGTGCTCCGGGCGATCGGTCAGATAGATATATGCGAACAGGCCGGCCACGACGGACGGCAACCCTTCGATCACGAACAGCCATTGCCATCCCCGGAGCTGAAGCAAGCCCGACAGGTTGTTCAGGATGAAACCGGAAACGGGGCCGCTGACGATGCCGGACACGCAGATCGCCGTCATGAAGATTGCCGTCACGCGTGCGCGACGCGCCGACGGGAACCAGTACGTGAAGTACAGGATGACGCCGGGAAAGAAGCCTGCCTCGGCCGCACCGAGTAAAACCCGCGCAATATAAAACTGGGTCGGCGTCTGCACGAACGCGGTGCCCGCAGACACAAGCCCCCAGAGGGCCATGATCCGCATCAGCGTCTTGCGCACGCCGACACGAGCAAGCCACAGGTTGCTCGGCACCTCGAAAATCATATACCCGACGTAGAACAGTCCGACGCCGAAGCCGAACGACGCTTCCGTCAGACCAATGTCGCGCGAGAACTGCAGATGCGCGAAGCCGATATTGGCGCGATCGATGTAAGCGAATACATAACAGATGAAGAGGAACGGCAGCAGCCGTTTCGTCACCTTGGCATAAACCGCGTCGAGTGCCGGCCGGTCGGCGCCGCTTCGCTCGAGCGATTCTGTTGCAATGGCGGGTTGCATCTTGTCTCCAGTCTTGTTGGTCACGCCGCGGCGTACGTTCGATCCATCCATTCGGCGGCGGTGAGATCGATTATCGGCGGCTCGGCCCCAACCGCAATCTCGCCGTTTCACTGCATGAAACAAATCTACCGTGCCTGACAGTTTCATTCAATGAAACCAGAGCGATGGCAGGCGCAGTGCGGCGCGCTACGCTACCTGTGACCGGATCGCCGTGCCGCCTGCATGGCGAATGCACCGGACCCATCGCCTTCGACGCAGGAACCGAACATGCAAACCATCGACGTCACGATTCAATCGAACATCGCGACCCTTACCCTGAATCGCCCCGACAAGCGCAACGCCGTGAGCGATGCGATGCGTACCGAACTGATCGAAGCGCTCGATTCGCTGGCGCGCGCGCCGGAAGTCCGCGCCGTCATCGTCACCGGCAACGGCAAAGGCTTCTGCGCGGGCGGCGACATCGCCGGCATGGCCCAGCGCATGGAAGCGCCGGCCGACGAAGTCGCGTTCAACGGCTGGTCGCGCCAGCAGCGCGTCCATCATGCGGTCTCGCTGCTGCATACGATGCCGAAGCCGACGATCGCGGCCGTCAACGGCGCCGCGGCCGGCCTGGGCGCGGATATGGCGTTGTCGTGCGATTTCGTGGTTGCATCGGAGGCGGCGACGTTCGTGTGGAGCTACATCAAGCGCGGGCTGATTCCCGACGGCGGCGGCCTGTACTTCCTGCCGCGGCGCGTTGGACTGGCCGCTGCCAAGGACCTGATCTTCAGCGGTCGCAAGGTCGACGCCCGCGAGGCGCGAGAACTCGGCATCGCCGATCGCGTCAGTGCGCCCGATACGCTGCTTGCCGATGCCACGGCCTGGGCGCAGGAATTGATCAAGGGCTCGCCTACCGCACTCGCGCTCGGCAAGACACTGCTGAACCAGAGCTACGAACTGTCGGCTGCTCAAATGCTGGTGCAAGGCAGCCAGGCGCAGGCCGTCTGCTACACGAGCCGCGAGCACCGCAGCGCCGTGCGTGAATTTCTCGACAACACGCGCTGACAGGAGCCATTGATGAATGCCATCGCCAACCTGATGCGTCCGGCCAGCGTCGCGGTCATCGGCGCATCCTCGGACGCCGCGAAGACGGCCGGCCGGCCCATCGCGTATCTTCAGAAGCACGGATTCCAGGGCGAAATCTATCCGGTGAATCCGCGCTACTCGTCGATCGCCGGACTGCCCTGCTACGCGGACGTCGATGCCCTGCCGGCCGCACCGGACGTCGGCATCGTGCTGCTCGGCGCCGATCGCGCCCACGTCGCCGTCGAAGCGCTGGCCAGGCGCGGGACGGCCGCCGCGATCGTCCTCGCGAGCGGTTATGCGGAAACCGGCGAGGCCGGTATGCGCCGCCAGGCGCAGTTGAAGGCGGCGGCAGGATCGATGCGTGTGCTCGGCCCCAACACGATCGGCGTCGTGAACCTGACGGACGGGGTCACGCTGTCCGCCAGCGGTGCGCTGGACACCGACGATTTCACGGTCGGCGGCGTCAGCGTCGTCTCGCAAAGCGGCGGGATTCTCGGCGCGCTGCTCTCGCGCGCGGCGGACCGCGGCATGGGCTTGTCGAAACTCGTTTCGACCAGCAACGAGGTCGATCTCGACGTGAGCGACTTCATCGACTTCTTCGTCGACGACGCGGCCACGTCCGTGATCGCGCTGTACCTGGAAGGCCTGCGCGACCCGGCGCGCTTTCGTGCGGCGGCCCGCAAGGCCGCCGGCGCCGGCAAGCCGATCGTCGTCTACAAGATCGGCCGCTCGGAATCCGGTGCGCAGTCGGCCGTCTCGCACACCGGCGCGCTGGCCGGCGAGGATCGGATGTACGACGCGTTGTTCCGCGATGCCGGCGTAATCCGCGCGAACACGTTCGGCGACCTGCTCGACATTCCAAATGCGCTGGCATCCGGCCGCTCGCTGCGCGGCAAGCGGGTCGCGATTCTCACGTCGACCGGAGGCGCGGGCACGCTCGTCGCAGACAATCTCGGCCTCGCCGGATTCGACACGCCCGCACCGGATCCGGATACGGCCGCTGCATTGCGCGCGCTGCAGACCGGCGATCACGCGGTGCTCGACCGGAATCCAATCGACGTGACGCTGGCCGGCCTGCAGCCGGACCTGCTGCGCCGCGCGATCCGGACGCTCGCCGACAGCTCGTCCTACGACGCCGTCGCCGTGATCGCAGGCTCGTCCAGCATCGGGATGCCGGACCTGATGGCCGGCGCCGTTCGCGACGCTTTGCCCGATACCGACAAGCCGGTGATGGCGTTCGTCAGCCCGCATGCGCCGACGGTCGTGCGCGCGATGAACCGGCTCGGCGTCCCGGCGTTCATGTCGCCGGAAAGCGTCAGCAGCGCGATGGCCGCCATGCGGGAGACCGGGCGTCGGCGCGTGGACGTGACCGAGGCCGCGTCCGCCGCCGAAGCGAGTACGGTGGACGTGGCCGACGTGCCGACCGGGCCGCTCGACGAAGCGCAGGCCAAGGCGCTGTTCGCCCGCTTCGGTATCACGCCCGCGCGCGAGCGCGTCGTACGGACTTGTGCCGACGCCGAGCAGGCTGCACGCGACTTCGACGATCGCGTCGTACTCAAGCTGCTGTCCAACCGCATCACGCACAAGAGCGACATCGGTGGTGTGGCGGTCGGCCTGGCAGCAGACGAGATCGGCGCGCGACTCACGCGCATGCGCTGCGACGTCGAGACCGCGGCCGGCTTCGCGCCCGACGCATTCCTCGTGCAGGAAATGGTTTCGGGTGGCGTCGAGATGATCGTCGGTCTGCATCGCGATCCGCTCGGCACGGCGATCCTGCTGGGCATGGGCGGCGTGACCGCGGAAATCCTGAACGACACAGTGCTGCGCATGCTGCCGACCGATGCACCGTTGTCGCTTCGAGACGCGAGCGACATGATTCGCGAGCTTCGCACATGGCCACTGCTCGACGGCTATCGCGGCCGGCCGAAAGCGGATGTCGACGCGCTCGCCGCCGCGCTCGTCGCGTTCTCGCGGATGGCCCTTCAACTCGGCGAGCGGCTCGTCGAAGCCGAGATCAATCCGCTGTTCGTGCTCGACGCCGGCCGGGGCGTGCGGGCGGCCGACGGGGTCGCCGTGATCGCATGACGCGGCGCCAGCCGCTCGTTCATGCGATGCGTCCGCTGTCGCAGGAACGAACGGCCGCCCCGTCAGTTCGCGACGTTCGCCGGGTGCGCACACCGAGCCCGCTCGATACATGCGCATAGCGCTTCGACGATCTCGTCGAGCGGGGTGCCGGGCCCGAAAGTCGCCGCGACACCCTTCGTCTTGAGATGTCGCGCATCCGCGGCGGGAAAGACGCCGCCCAGCACCACCGGCATCTCGGCGCGATGCAAGGCCAGTTCGTCGAGCTGCCCTTCGACGAGCTCGAGGTGGCCGCCCAACAACGACGAAATGCCCACGATATCGGCGCCATGCGCCTGCGCGGCGGCTGCCACGGATGCCGGTTGCTGAAACAGCGGCAGGCGAAGGACATCGAATCCGGGGTCCTCGAGCTCGGCTGCGACGACGGCCGCGCCGCGGTCGTGTCCATCCTGGCCGAGCTTGGCGATCATGATGCGCGGCCTGCGTCCCACGCGCTTCGCCAGCCGGTCGACGCAGCCCTTCGCCGCCCGCCATGCAGCGTCGTCTCGCCGATGTTCGCCGTAGACGCCCTCGCCGTCCGCTTCCACCGCCGCGGCATGTCGCGGCCATACCGATTCCGGTGCGCGCGTACACTCCCCGACGGTCTCACGTGCCCGCATGCAGTCGATCGCCCGTTCGAGCAGGTTTCCGGTGCCGTCGCGCGCCGCGTCGGCCAGCCGCTGCAACGCCGTCGCAACCCGCGCCGAATCGCGCGCGGCCTTGACAGCTGCAATTCGCCGCGCCTGCCCGGCACGCACATGACGGCCGTCTATCTCGCGCACCATAAATTCGCCAGTCGGTTCGTCCGCGACGAAGCGGTTCACGCCGACCACGGTTCGGCGCCCGGAATCGATCTGTGCCTGCGTCGCGGCCGCGGCATGCAGCATGCGCCGCTTCACCCAGCCGGACTCGATCTCGGCGATCACGCCGCCCTGCGCGTCGATGGCCACCAGTTAGGCACGCACGCGCGTCGCGATGTCGTCCGTCAGCGACTTCATCATGTACGAACCGACCCACGGATTGACCGCATCGCACAGTCCCGTTTCATGCTGCAGAATCAGCTGCGTATTGCGCGCGAGGCGCGCCGCCGCCGCGGGAGGCAGTGCAAGCGCTTCATCGTACGCATTCGTGTGCAGCGACTGCGTGCCGCCGAACGTCGCGGCCATCGCCTGCGCCGCCACGCGAACGATGTTGTTTTCCGGCTCCTGTGCGGTCAACGACCAGCCCGATGTCTGGCAATGCACGCGCAGCGCGCACGCCCGGGGCGAACGCGCGCCGCACGCGTGTGCGATCTCCGCCCACAGGAGTCGCGCTGCGTGCAGCTTGGCGATTCCCGTATAGAAATCGCTGCCGACGCCGAAGAAAAAACTCAAACGGGAGCAGGCTTCATCCGCAGGCATGCCGCGTGCAGCCGGCGTGTCGAAGTACACGCACGCGTTCGACAACGTCAGCGCAAGCTCGAGCACGGTATTGGCGCCGGCTTCCTGGAAGTGATATCCCGACACCGACAGTGCGCGCGGAAACGATCGGTGCGCGCCTCCCGCCTACGCGACCACTCGAGCCAATGTATCCGGTCGTGTTTTTCGACGCACTGCAGGTCAAGGTTCGGTGGAAATCAACACACTTCAACATCACGCCGCATGACGGCGATCAATCACGCGCCGGGCCTTGCCGGTCGCGGTCGCGGGAATGCCGCCGGCCGCCAGCACCGTCACGCCGGACGACACGCCGACCATCGTCTTGATCCGGTGCTGCAGCTCGCGCGCGAGCGCCGCGCGAGCGCTTTCGGTGACGGACGCGGCCGCTTCGGAGCGCAGTTCGACCGCGAGGTCGAGCCGGTCCATGTGACCGTCGCGCGACAGCGTGATCTGGAACTGGCCCGACAGCTGCGGCAGCGCGACGACGATCTCCTCGATCTGGCTCGGGAACACGTTCACGCCGCGCACGATCAGCATGTCGTCGGACGTAGACCAAAGCAAAGTTGTCACCGTTTGCGAAGTAAAAATGTCACTTCAGAGGTCGACACCGACGCGGAATCGGAAAATTGCCAAGAAATCATAGGCTTGCGTACCGCGAAATAAATTCGTCACCGCGCGTGGTGTCGCGAAGACCGGCGTCAATTCCCCACAGCGCCGGCTGTCGCTGTCACGCGATGTACAACCCTCGAGTTTGACTAGATGATCGTTGATCGGGCGTGCAACTTTCGGATCTGCGCCCTATCCCAGGTGACGTTCGTAATAGCGTCGCGTCAACGCCTTGCGGTACTCTGACTTCATCGGGCGAGCCCTGTCTGGTGACCAACCACCGCCTCCGTAACTGCCACCACAGAACGCGCATCGATACGGCGATTCGAGCAGGCGGACATTCACGACGTAGGGGGCCTCATAACCGCAGCGGCGGCACGCAGTTTCCAACTGCCGATAATGTGCCGGACAGGTGTTGAATTTCAGCATCTGGTGCACCACGCTATGGTAGCCGCGCGCAATGCAGCTGCGGCAGTGACGAAACAGTGGACTGTACTGGCGCCGCTGACTCGGGTGCAGCAGTCCAATCTCGAGCGACGCATAGGGAATACCGAGGATGCTGTGTAGCCGCGCAACACTGACGATACCGAGTTGGGGTACTACGCCCTCGTACGGATCGACATCGGGGCCCATCACCC